>JAJDYK010000171.1 GCA_022825185.1 Candidatus Latescibacterota bacterium
CCCCAATACCAGTAAACGGCCTCGTCCTTGCCCAACTCTACATCGGCGACCAGCCTGAGCTTGAGCAGAGTGTAAGCCCCCAGCAGAACGAGGCACAGCAGATTGACGCTGTTGGGGCCGCCGCGTATATTGTGAAACCCGAACACAGTAGAACAATTTCAGAGTTATGGAGATATTTTAATGGCTGAAAAAGAAGAAAATTTACTCAAAACCCTGCAAGAAAAAGACCTAGAGCAGAGCCTGTACAAAGCGCGTAAGATATTTCTTTGGTCCGACGTCAACGACGAGTCGGCCAAGGCGGTAGTCACTCGCCTGCTCTCACTGGACGTAGAGGATCCAACCGAAGAAATCGTCCTCTACATCAACAGTCCCGGCGGCTCGGTTCACGACGGCATGGCTATCTACGACGCCATGCTGGCGATCCAGGCACCTGTTTCCACCGTGTGCATGGGCATGGCCATGAGCATGGGCTCGTTCCTGCTCTCCGCTGGCGAGCCGGGGCGTCGCTTCGCCTGGCCGCACGCCCGGATCATGATCCATCAGCCGAGCCTTATGCAAACCATCACTGGTACGGCGATCGACCTCGACATTCGCGCCAAGGAGACCATCCGCCTGCGCGAAGAGCTAAACGCGCTCTACGCCAAGCACACCGGTCAAGATGTCGAAAAGATCTCCAAAGACACAGACCGCGACTTCTTCATGTCGGCCGAGGAAGCCAAGGAATACGGCCTGCTCGACGACATAATCACCACCACGGCACCTTCGCCCAACGGGTATGCCCAAAAGTAGCGCCGTCCCTTCGTTTCTTGCTCATCGCGCCGGTCCCAAACGGGACCGGCGTTTTTATTGGCAACTCGGGCAATAGAAGGTGTTGCGGCCTCCCAAGTAGAAGCTCTCGATAGGCGCATCGCAGACGCGACAATCCTCGCCTTGGCGTCCGTACACGTGGAGCCGCTGCTGAAAGCGTCCACCCGCGCCCGACCCCTGATAGTCGCTGATGGTCGTGCCGCCTTGGTCAATGGCCACGCGCAGCACCTTTTTGATCTCCTTGGCCAGCAGGGCCAAGCGCGGTGGATCAATGGCTGCGGCTGGAGTCGCCGGGTGAATGCGCGCCCGGAAGAGGGCCTCGCTGGCGTAGATATTGCCCACGCCTACTACCGTGTGATTGTCCATAATGAGATTCTTAATCGGGCTTTTGCGCCGTTGGCATTGGGCTTGTAGATAGCGGGCGTTAAAGGCGCGGGAGAGCGGCTCGGGGCCGAGGTTCTGTAAGTACCGGCACGTGTGCTCTTCACTCCCGTCAAGCACCAGCACTAGCCCAAAGCGCCTCGGGTCGTTGAACACTACAGCACCCCCGTCGGCAAACTCAAAGCCCACGTGGTCGTGCTTGGTGCCCCACGGCCGCAGGAGCAAATTGCCGCTCATGCCGAGATGAACCAACAGCGTCCGGCCCGCTTCCAAGTCGAGAAGGAGAAACTTGGCGCGGCGGCGCGCAGCCACAAAGCAGGCCCCGACCAAGGAGCGCAGCGCGGCCCTCGGCAACGGCTCGCGCAGGCGCTTTGTGCTGACGCGGACGCGAGTGATCGGCCGGCCTAACAGGTGGCACTCCATCGCGCTGCGGACGGTTTCTACCTCGGGTAGCTCGGGCATGGGCAGAGTATAGAAGCCGCCCGCAGAAGCGTCAAACATTGCCGACCTTTCTACGGTTGGTATATTGAAAACCCTCACCCTAAAACGTAGGAGCTATACCTATGGACCTAACGAGACAACCCCCTCGCCGACCCTCCAACGCCCAAGTCGCCGGCATCGTCGGGCTGGCGCGCATGATCGACAAGGCGCGCGGCCACAACGCCGAGACCATTGGCGAGTTCAAGTACGGAGACGACTCCGGCCTCGACGTCGAAGTGCTCGAATTTATCAATATGGACGCCGCTGAGTTCGCCGAGGCCGTCGCCGAACTAGATGACGAGGTTCTGGGCGTCATGGCGCTGGAAAGAGCGCAGAAAGGCCAATCGGAGATAGACGCCTTCAACAAGGAACACCTCACCCGCGAGCCGCAAGACGAGCTACACGAGCGGCTGCTCGTCGAGCGGATCGCCAAGTACGCCCCAGATCGCACGGACATCAAGACGGTCTTCGCCTCCATCGAATTGGACGATTGGGGGGCCTTTCGGGATCTAGACCTAACCGCCCAACCACCGCGCAGCCCCTACCTCCGCAGCGTCTTCGGCGTAGCGGGCACAGCGCGCATGGCCGACAAGGCGCGGGCAGTCACCTGCGGCAAATTAGGCGAGTACCGCTTCGGTGCCGACTCCAGCCAAGACGCGGCCATCTTGGATTTCTTGGGCATTGCAGAGGATGCCTTTCGCCAAGCCGCGTACGAAAACCCCAACGACGACGAGCTGACCGAATGGATCGCCGAACGCTGTGAGAAATCGGCCGCGGAAAAAAGCGCCTTCAGCGTCTGTCGCGCTAACGTCGGCCGTCACCCGGCCCACCCGCTCCACCATTCATATCACCCGGATATATTCGACGCCTCCGGTAACTACGACCAGATGCGCGAACGGCTCGCCACGCGCCGCGCCGAAATCGCGCCCGAGCGCGCAGATGTCCAGAGCTTCTTCGACCTGCAAGACCTCGACGACGAGTTGAGCTTTGGACTGACGGACTTGCGCCGACACCCGCCGCGCAGCCCGTTTGATCTGAGCGTCGGCGGCCTCGCCTGCCTCGCGCGGATGATCGACAAATTCCGCGCGGCGCACTGCAATTGTCTGGGCGAGTACTGGTGCGGCGAGGATTCGGGTTTTGACCGCGCAGTCCTAGACTTTCTCGGCATCGACCAAGAAGCCTTCGCCGAGGCGATTGCAGCCAATGAAACCGACGAGGCGATAGCAGCGTGGCTGGGCGAGCGGCTAGCCAATAAAAGCGAGGAAGACAAGGCAGAGTTTAACCAACGGCTCCTGACCGCCAGCCCGCGCAACGACCGGCAGCAGAGCTTTTTGCTCAATGCCGTCTCCCGGCTCGACCCCTCGCGCACCGACATCGAGAGCTTTGCGGCCCTGACCCTGCTCGACGACAAGGTCTCCTTCGCAAGGCTCAAGGCTGGCGTCTAATGTCCCGCCCGCTCATTGGCATCACCAGCAGCCTAAACGCCGCCGGCCATCAAGTCCTCGAGTACCAATACGTGGACGCGGTAGTGCAGGCGGGTGGTGCCCCACTCGTGCTGCCCATGACCACAGATCGCGCGGCGCTACAAGCGGTACTCGAGCGCATCGACGGTCTGTTGATCACTGGTGGCCCGGGCATTGAGCGCGGCCTGATCGGCACCCTGCCCAGCGATCTCCCGCCGGTAGTAGCCAAGCGCGACCAAGCCGACCGCTGGAGCTTTGAGGCCGCGCAAGAGCGCCAGTTGCCGGTTTTGGGCATCTGCTACGGAATGCAGTTTATCAGCGCCGAGTTGGGCGGCACGATCTGGGCGGATGTGGAAGCCCAACTCGGCGTTGAGCCGCATGCGCGACAGCGGACTGCGGGCAATTGGATCGAACACGATCTCCAAGTAGAGTCGGGCACGGTGCTAGCCGCGCTGGGCCTTGCTGGCCCTTCGCGAGTCAATTCCAATCACATGCAGGCCATTGACCAGCCCGGCGCGGGCTTGGACATCAGCGGGCGCAGTGGCGATGGCATCGTGGAGGCGGTTGAGAGCGAGGATGGCCGCTTGATCGGCGTGCAGTTTCATCCGGAGCGGATGCCTAGGACGATTTGGGTGAAGTTATTTGAGTACTTAGTGAGCCGAGCGGCGAGATAGGGGAGTTGACCGATGAGGCGATTGGAAGATGAGACTTAATTACCACTGAATAAAGAGACAATCGATGTACCCATGAAGAACCCGCCACATCCTGGCAAGGTCGTGCGCGTGTCCTGTCTGGAGCCGCTCGGCCTCAACGTCACCGAAGGCGCGTACGGGTGCCATTATTTTTCTGTAATTTTGAACCACTACTTCAAATTATCATGCAATTTTGAACCGCTACTTCAAATTTACACTCCAACCCGCGGCAACTTCGTCTAAGCCAGCCGCTTCCACACGTCCGCCACTTGCTGGCTCTCCACTTGCACGAGCCGCGCTTCTTCAAGCACATAACCGCTGAGCTGGCCACCGTAGATGCAGCCCGAGTCGAGGCCGAGAAGATAAGGGCGGCCAGCGCGCTTTTTGACCACCAAGCCGCCGGGCGCGTCGTGGCCAAAGACGATCAGGGGATACTCCGGCTCGTAGAAATCGTGCCAGCGCGGACTGGCGAGATCGTCGGAGGGCGGCCAAGTGCGGATCTTGAGGAATTCTTTGCGGCGAGTGCCTTGTAAGCCCTTTTTCGGATTGATGCCGGCGTGGACCAGCAGGAAGTCGTCTTCCGCGATGTAGAGCGGGCACTGCCGCAGCCAAGCGAGGATTTCGCCGTGGGCGGGCTGAAGCTGGGCGAGGGTATAGCGCTGGTCGGGGAACTTCACTTTGGGCTTGCGGCCCTTCTTCAAGGCGGCTAGCTGCTTCAAGAGGCGGGCGTCGTGGTTGCCCAAGACCATCTCGGCCTCGGTATCGCAAATCAACTGCCACACCGCCAGCGGGTCGGGGCCGCGGGCAAAGGCATCGCCGGTTAGCAACAAACGATCTCGGTCGGAGTAATCTACTTTTGCAAGGAAGGCTTCAAACTCGGCGGCGCAGCCGTGCACGTCGCCAACAAAAATGGTACTCATCTGATTTCCTTATATTTGCATTGCGGAAGGGCAAACGCTATCATACTCACCACTTCAAGATAGGCTCTGATGGAAACTGCGACCATACCGACCGCTGCTCCGGCGTCTTCCCACATAATGGCTAAGCCCTCGGGCTCGGTCTGCAACATCGACTGCAAGTACTGCTTCTATCTGGAGAAGGAGAAGCTCTACCCAGACGCGCGCAAAAATTGGCGCATGTCCGACGAGACGCTCGAACTATACGTCAAGCAGTACATCGAAGCCCAAGACGTGCCGCAGGTGGACTTCGCCTGGCAGGGCGGCGAGCCGACCCTGATGGGCGTGGACTTCTTCCGCCGCGCAGTCGAGCTACAGCAGCAATACGCCAACGGCAAGCTGGTCACCAACGCCTTCCAGACCAACGGCATCCTCCTCGACGACGAGTGGGGCGAGTTCCTCGCCGAAAACAAATTCCTAATCGGGCTGTCGATCGACGGGCCGCGCGAATACCACGACCACTACCGAGTTGACAAAGGCCAGAAGCCGACCTACGACCGCGTGTACGCCGGTCTGCAAATGCTCAAAAAGCACGGAGTGGAATTCAACACCCTGACCGTGCTGCAAAACCACAACGCCGATCACCCGCTCGAAATCTACCGCTTCCTGCGCGAAGAAGGCTCGGGATTTATGCAGTTTATTCCCATCGTCGAGCGCATCGCGCACGAGCCAGACGAGGACGGCCTAGAGTTAGTCGATCCCGAATACGAGGGCCGAGCGCCGGTCTCCAAATGGTCGGTAAGCCCAGGGCAGTACGGCAAGTTCCTCTGCGCGATCTTCGACGAATGGGTGCGCAACGACGTCGGCCAAGTCTTCGTGCAGCTCTTTGACGTGACGCTCGGCTCGTGGCTGGGCCAAGATGCGAGCCTGTGCATCTTCGCCGAGACCTGCGGCAAGGCGCTGATCATCGAGCACAACGGCGACCTGTACTCCTGCGACCACTTCGTCTATTCGGATTATCGACTGGGCAATGTCCACGAGGAGAGCATCCGCGACATGGTCGCCAGCCCGCAGCAAACCAAGTTCGGGCAGGACAAAAAGGACACGCTACCCCAGTACTGCATCGAATGCGACTACCGCTTCGCCTGCAACGGCGGCTGCCCTAAGCACCGCTTTACCAAAACACCGCGCGGCGAAGACGGCCTCAACTACCTGTGCAAGGGGTACAAGATGTACTTCGGGCACGTCGATCCCTACATGCGCTTTATGGCTAACGAACTGCGGCACGGCCGACCAGCTATCGGCGTAATGGAATGGGCCAGAAAAAGGGACGCGGTCAAAGCGGCCCTGCACCAAAAGGCCCCAGGCCGCAACGACCCGTGCTCCTGTGGCAGCGGCAAGAAGTACAAGCGCTGCTGTGGCCGGGCCGCATAACCGAAAGGAAGCAATGATCGATATCGAGCTAATTCCCGCAGACTGCAAGGCCGTCGTCACCATCGACGGCCAGCTTTTTACCGAATACCGCTACGGCCACTACGTGTGCCGCCCGTACTTCTATCCAGTGCTGACGCCCAACGGCTCTGGCCTCACCCGCGCCTATCCGATGGAAGGTGTCGAAGGCGAGAACCAAGACCACTACCACCATCGTGGCATCTACACAGCCCACGGCCTCGTCAACGGCCACAACCTCTGGGACGAGGGCACCGGCCACGGGGCTATGCTGCAACGGGGCGAGCCGGTAGTAGGTGCTGCGGACGGCGCAGCGCAGATCGACGGCATCGTCGATTGGTTTGGGCCGGAGGGCGAGAAATTGCTAGAGGAGCGGCGCACCATCGCCATCCGCGCCGAAGGTGCGTTGCGCATCGTGGACCAGCGCAGCGAGTTCCGCGCCCGCTACGGCGACGTGACCTTCGGCGACACCAAAGAGGGCGGGCTTTTTTCGGTCCGGGTGCCGACTTCCATGGATGCCAAGGTCGCGGGGCGGATTGAAAATTCCGCCAGCCAAGTCTTTGAAAACGGCCATGGCGAGGAGGTCACTTGGGGCCAGCAGGCCGCTTGGGTGGATTATTCCGGGCCGCTAGCCGACGGCGAGGAGTGGGGGCACACCGTCGTCGATCACCGCGACAATCCCCGCCATCCGACCTACTGGCACGTGCGCGGCTACGGGCTGTTTACCGCCAACCCCTTTGGAGTGCACGATTTTAAGGGCGACGAGAACATCGACGAGAGCCTGACCATCCCCGGCGGCGGCCAGGCCGTCTTCCGCTACCGGCTGATCATCCATCCCGGCCGCAGCGTGGACGGACACCCAGACGTGCGCCAACTCATTGAGCAGTTCCAAGCGGGATAGGATGATATATGTAGCAGAAAAAACCGGTCTGCGGGCCGGTTTTTTTGTGTCTCACCACAATCTCAAAAAGACGGAGAGCAATGACTAAGAGCAAACAAGACAAGCTGCGCGTCGCCCTGATCGGCGCTGGCGGCATCGCAGGGGCGCACATGCGCTATTACCAAAACATGGACGACGTGGAGATGGTCGCCGCAGCGGACGTGGCCTTGGAAAGAGCGCAAAAATGCTGCGAGGAATACGAAATCCCCGCAGCCTACGCCGACTACGAGGAGATGCTCCGGCAGGTCGAACCCGATGCGGTGAGCGTCTGCACACCCAACGGCCTGCACGCCCCCTGCTCCATCGCCGCGCTCGACGCGGGTGCCCACGTCCTCGTCGAAAAGCCTTTGGCCATGAACGCACGCGAAGGCCAAGAGATGCTCGACGCCGCAGAGAAAAACGGCAAAAAGCTGATCATCGGCTTCCAGAACCGCTACGATCCGAAGACGCAGTTTGTCAAGAAGCTCGTTGACGACGGCGAACTGGGAGCCGTCCTGTACGCCCGAGTGCAGTCCCTGCGGCGGCGCGGCATTCCCAACTGGGGCGTCTTCGGCCGCAAGGACCTGCAAGGCGGCGGGCCGCTGATCGACATCGGCGTCCACATGCTGGAGGCCACTCATTATGCCATGGGTGCGCCCAAACCAGTGGCGGCCAGTGGCAGCACCTATACCTACATCGGCGACAAGCCGTCAAACGTGGCCTCGATCTGGCCCAACTGGGATTACAAGACCTATACGGTAGAGGACTTAGCCGTGGGTCACATCCGCTTTGCCAACGGCGCGATGCTCAGTATCGAGACTAGCTTCGCCGCTCATATCGAGCAGGGTGTGGGGAACTTCACGCTGATGGGCGAGAAGGGCGGTACCACCTGGGACCCGCCGGGTTTTTTCCACGACGCCAACGACTACATGGTCAACACCCGACCCGACTGGCTGCCCAGCGGCCCGGCAGCCGACGGCTTCGGCCAGAAGATGCGCAACTTCGTCGATCACGTCCTCTACGACGCGGAAACCCTGTCGCCCGGCGAGCACGGCCTGATGGTGCAGAAGATGATGGACGGGCTGTACGAATCGGCAGAGCAGGGGCGGGAAGTGCGGATTGAGTAGGCGTTAGGCGTTGATTTTCTAAAAATGGCGTAAATTTTGCAGTGATGCTAACTTAGACGCAAAGGAGGTGGAGACTCTGCCCTGTTGCGTCGTCCAACTCCTTACGGAGTGCCCACAGAATTAGACGTTGTTGGGAACAGGATTCGTCGTTTAGGAGTTCTGCTTTACATTTACCAACATAGGAATTTTCCAAGAGGAGACGGAGTGCATCACTATCTCTATCTTTGCTACCATTACCACTCCTGAGTACGGATGCCTTTAAGGCTTGCATCAGTTTCCTGCCGCCCTCTGTTGTCTTTTCATCTTCACTAACGAACCAATTCGGAGAGGGAAACAAGCCATCGCGTTCTAAAGAAGACCTTGGTTGTTTTCTCGGGGTTACCTTACAAACCCAATCTGCAATACCGTGAAACAGACGGGGGTATTTCCCTGTTTCGCAATCATAATCCGTTTCTCCATAATAGTTCCCGTTTTTATCTCTACGCTTAATTTTATTATCTTTATCTCCTAGTGTCGTCATCTTGATTTTCTTGATTTTTTCGTAAACTGGGGAATCCCCATAGCCCCACTCCTGTAACCAACCTCTTACTATTGGAAATGCCGATCCAAAAGGCCAAGTCCGAATCATCTTTTCTTTGTTGTAATCCGGGATCAGCAAATCGAAGGCATCGGCAAGTCGATTTGAGAGTCTCCCACGATCTAGATCGACATCCCGAGTCGGCAGATATATACTCACTTCTCCTGCGAAATTCGATGATAAGTATGGAATCAGCACAAACAGCGAAAATTCAAGGTTGAACCGAAGTGCGCTGTCTAATGGACTGTCGGGAAATGTGCCAAGAGAAACATCTGAACCTATTTCTTCACTCTGCATTTTAGTCCATATCACTGACCAGAATTGACGTTGACAATTTTTAATATCAACATCATTTAGCAATTTGGCGAGTGTTCGGATCTTATCGTCCTTGGCCCCCTCTGCCTTTATCAGTTCAAAGTTGCCTGCATTTATGTTGGCACCGATACCTTTATCATTTGATGATGAATTTCTGGAGTCGTCGTAATTCTCAAGTTTTTCTTGTAACTTATCTGCTTTATCTTCTGATGAAAAAACACAGAACGCAACTCCAGAGGCAATACCTTCTTGTATCTTCCCGGTTTCATCGGCGTATATCTCTATATGATGATCACTAATCCCATTTTGGCACCTTTTGTTGTCTGCTATCTTCACTGCCTTTTGTGCATGAGCCAGTTGCAGGCGTAGCCGCATCATTTTGATCGCTTTGTCCAGACCTTCATGAAGTGCCGCAATTGAGTTTTCGACTACTTCCGGGTTGCTCAGTACGCGGGGCTTTTCGAATCCAGTGAATATGTTCTGATAGGACTTGAGTGTTTCCTTTATCCATGTCTGCCCGGTTGCTGAGAAAAGAATAATAGGAGTGAGGGGTAGTGCCATTGCGAGCAGCCGAGGCAGGAGCAACAGTGCCTTGTCCGCAGCCTGATCGTCGTTGGATTTTCCATTGCACCATTTCTCAATGCTTTCAATTTCTTCCTTTCTAATCTCTGGCCACGCCAACTTTTCAGTCTTCTTGGGGATGATCTTGAGGAGTTTCTTTACCTTTTCCTTGTTCAAGTTAGGCAACCGAAGGTCCAGTAGAATGACCTCTGGGTAAATTTCATCTTCATTCCCACGACACTTAGTCTGTTGGGTGAAATCCCTATATTCAAATTTAGCCCTCTCTTCTAGAAATTTAATTAACGGATCGGGGCCTGTGCAGCCGTAAATGTTTATATCCGAATTATCTTCGGAAATTTTTTTAAATTCCGAATTGCAATAATGTTCTGGTTTATGAAACTTCTTGTTTAGCAACTTGCAGATGAACTCTCCCCATTCTTCTAGATGATCATCAACAATAATTACCGAAAGCGGTTTGAAAAAAAGGATATCTCTCAGCGTCGGCTTCGGCTGCCACTGCTTAATACCGGCTCGGGAAATTTCGGGGTCGCACCATAACAAGCGGATATGGAACGCACGGCGTAGGCCATCAACTTGCAACTTCTTACCTAAAAAGCTTGGACCTATAACGTTATTGATGTCATGGTGGTCGTTGCTCTGTGTTAAGGAAGCACCCCACTGCTTAGCTAAAGTGATGAGTCTATTCCTACTATCAGGTGTTTTTGCATCCTTCAGCGTTTCTCCAGATGGATTCAGCTTTAGCTGCTGGTTCCCATCGCTTGGGGCTTCAGGGTTCGGCGTTTCGACAGAGGGCTTCATAGACTGGATCTTTTCGTTTGTCCCTTCGGACGGAGCAAAAGTAGAGTCATTACTGCTCGATTCCGGAGGGAGCTTTAATCTTAGCAAAGCCCTCAATCGCTTATATAAGCCATGACTTTTCGTAGACTCCGGTGGTTGCTGATTCCCCTCGTTTGTACCTTCACGTGCTGGTGTATCTCCAGACAAATTCGGACATTTGCTCGCGTCGCTTAGTGCTTCAAGCAAAGCTGGAGAGCCACCGTTGGATGGCGTCGGAGCGACAATGGGGTTATATCCCTGGCGGATGCGTACTGGCTTGCCGTCTTTTTCTGGTGTCAGAGGTGCGTAAAGTTTGACCCACGGCATCTCGACCAATAGCTGATGCCGCATCCGCATCGTCCATTCCTTATCGTGCTCTTCGCCTGTCAAATCTACTATGTGAATGGAGGCGTCTGTTGCCGAATTGTTGCTAAGGACCTTAATTGAAAAAGCCAAAGCCCAATCCATTGGCGTCAGGTGAGGAGCCAAGAGATTCTCGTTGCGGTCATCACTCCAGCCTCTTCCATCCCAGACGATAATGATGTGAATGATGTGTGGATTCCCAAGTCGATTAGTCCCGAGAGACCAAAGTTTTTCAAAATCTTCTCCATCGCAGTAATCGTAGATTGCAATTTGATTTTGATCTTGATCAATTTCCTTTAGTGCCTCTTTGAATGATCCACCTAACGTATTGGGCATGGGCTTCTTTCCGCTTATTCAAGTCTTATAAGTTGATTAGCCGCTATGAATTGCATTCCAGTGTCGTCAGTGTCAGCCCTTTGTGCTTCAGTGCTGTGCATACAAACTGCCTGACAGTATCAAGGTCTGCTGTCTTGGTCAGTTGGTGAATTGAACTAGCAAGAATAGCGTGACTTACTCGTTCTCCTGTTTGCTGTCTCAATCTACCTATAAATTCGATCAATACCGAGGCACGCAAATCCATGTCTTTTTGATCAAGCAGGAATTGGTATCGTTGATCCTTATCGAGTCTTTCAAGTTGGTCGGTGAGCACTATGACAGGATCAGGTTTTGCTTCTGAGGTTTGCAACTCTGCTGTTTGGGTTACGTCTGGCACAGAGCTTGGCCATCCCGTCCCGTTCAACCTAATATCGTCCGGCAGAATGATATTCGATCCGGTGGTGGCTACCGCCCGCGTAATCGTGGTTTCCAGTTCCCGGATATTGCCAGGCCAGTTGTGGCTTTTGAGTTTCTTTAAGGTTTCCGGCCGCAGGGTAACTTGAACATGCTTGTTCAGGCTCTTGTTTGCTTGCGCCACAAAACGCTCGAAAAATGCTGGAAAATCGTCCTGCCGTTGTCTCAGAGGCGGAAGGGTAATCAATAGGATCGCCAAGTCTTGGGCTAAATTCTCTTGCAACACCTCATCCGTCACCAGATCATTCAGGCTGTGGTTGGTCGCCGCGATCAGCCGAACATCAAGGTCGTTGCTACGGCCTAGGCGACCATCTTCCGCGACCTCAAGAAGTTGACGATGTAATGGCGTGGATAGGTGCTGGATGCTGTCGAGATAAAGAGTTCCGCCCTTGGCCGCCTGCAATGTGGTTCGCAGTATCGATTCGTCGGACTCTCGACTATTGAGGTACTGGAATGGCCCGGTGCGTCCGCTCAGATTGTGGATTGCTTTGGCGACAAGCTGTTTACCAGTGCCGCTCTCTCCATATACGGTCACGTTCAACATATTTTTTGCCGCTGTCTGTACCAAGCCAACTACATCGTGCATTTCCTTGGTTTGACCAACCATAAAATCCAGATTGACCACATCAGGGTTACTTGAGAACGTCGCAGTATCAATCGCACGATGCATGGCACCTGCCAGATCATCAATCCAAGTGCGATCACTGTCGAAGTCTGGTTTTGCATACTGGCCGTGGGGCGGCTCCTCGAACGCTTCCAGCGGGATATCGAGTTGCTCCAAGCGCGTTGTAAATACCAGCACGGGTATGGATTGGAACCTTTGGCGAATTTTGGTCAGCAACCTGCCGCCAGTTGTTTGTCCACCCAACCGGTCATCTCCCGGGAAATGGAGGTCGAGCAAAATAAGGTCCGGCTGACTAGAACGAATTTTGTCAAGCGCACGGTCTGCGTTTGCTTCCTTCTCAAACGCGAATCTCCTTGGCTCAAGCCACTGAGCAAGGGGAGGCAACAAGGTGTCTGCCTCATCGTCAATCAACAAGACGGAGGTTGAACGATCCACAGGTTCTTTTGCACGGCGACCTTTTGCTTTAGAGCCTGTTGCCATCTTAGCTCGTCTCGATACTCACTTCAGTCAGTTCGTTATCCAATTCCCACGTAGCGGCGATCGCAGTTTCGAGCGCATCGCGACTTTTTTCCTGTGCCTCGATCATCTGGGACACTGCTGATCCGGAAGGCTCAACACTCGGCGCATTTCGCAGGGTTTCTTTCGCCGTTTCCAGTGCCTGCCAATGGGACTGAAAGTTTCCAATCGCCGCGCTGAATTTTTTTAGGCCGTCAGCTTTAGGAGCGAGTCTCAGGACGTGGGGTTCAAGTGAACGAAAGCGTTCCAGCGTTGCTTGGTGCTCACTCGATATTGCATCTACAGGTTCGAGGTGATTGGGATGTAATCGTATTTCGCCGCGCTTGGCCGCCTCAAAATCGTGTAGGGCACCGTTGGTATTCCTCAGCCGATTTTCTAGCCAATGGCGAATTTCCGAGCTCAAGCGCGTAATGTCCTCCACCGTTACAAACAAGCACTCTGGCACCGGCTCGGTACTGCCCCGCAGGCAACGTTGAACCGCTTTTGCCAGTGCTGTGTCGTCCGCATCATACCTGAGATACTGAATGCCTGGCCACTTGAGCACTTTGGTCTCGTTGGGGATTTTTTTCAATTGTTCCGGCGAATGGAGGCCGAAGATTAGCATGGGCGGGGGGGACTTCCTCTTTGCGCTGCTAGTTTGTAGTGTTTCCAAGGCGTCTTGAAATCCGGCCCACAGATCAAATTCC
Organism: Candidatus Latescibacterota bacterium; assembly: GCA_022825185.1. Next base: position 13,484 of record JAJDYK010000171.1, read on the forward strand.
CCATTGCGGTGCCAGTGGCAAAATCCGATAACAGGATACGTGTCGTTAGATTCCGAACTTGTGCCACGCGAAAAATCCATCACGCGCTTTCGGTAGGCATCTTCGAGTTCTGCAACGGGGAAGGGTGGATTCATGACATCAGAGACCTATAGATTATAGTCCATTTACAGGTCTATTGCAGGGGATTATAACACTTGCTTATTTGAGTATTCTATGAGCTTCGTTAGTGGAGGAGGTTCTTTAGGGTCGTTGGATAGCTCACGAATATCATTTTTAATGTTGCTGGGTAAAAGTTCGAACAGTTCGAATGCCTCCTCTACCTGCATTTCTTTTTCGTTTTTTATCGAACGTATGATTTCCCAAGCGACAAAGTTATCCAGCAGCTTAAAAAGATCTTTCTCTTCAACCCACTGTAAGAAGTTTTTAATTACTGTCGCATGGCAATTGTCGTTACTGTCGTTATTACATAGCAACTTTTTTGTGGCTTTCATAAACTCGCCCTCAGTCTCAGTACGACTAAAACTGGCGAAATGCCGCGGGATCCATCCATTTTTGCTTAGCCATGTTTGTTGGCCCTCCCAAGCACTGCTGTTTGAATTATGCTGGAAGAGTAGTGCATCCCTTCTGTTACCTTGAAAACAATCCCATCGGATCTCTGGATTATAGTGTGTGTCCTCAAGAAATATCAGCTTACAGTCCGCAAATTCATTATTATTAAATTCGATACGTTCCCCTGTCTCCGAAAATCCCACCGGCAAGGTAACTTCTGTCTGGCATATTCCACCACGCTCAATAAAGCCAATTATTGTATTCATATTTTTCTCCCTTCAGAGAATTACGCTTAACTATGCCTATGCACTCCACAAAGAGCGCATTAACGCGAGTTTGCTGGGTTGTGAGATGTGCTCAAGCAAAGCAGAAATCGGCAGAAATCGCTCATTTAAAGCTTTTTCTGTTTCTGTTTTTTCGATATCGCTATTTATGGTAGCGGAAGGAACGCCGCGGCCAGAAACGATAACTATTTCGCAGTCTTCTTTTATAGCGCAGCATTTTCTAAGTTCATTTAACGTCTCCTGTTCGTTTTTCCCATCCTGCTTGGCCAAGTTTTCCAATATAGTCAGATGCAGTACCAGAAAATCTGCGGGTAATTGCTCTGGCTTTTCAGGCATCGGATTATTTAAAAAACATTTAATCTTTTCCAAGTCTGGATTGTTTAAGTCGCATTTTTTTGTATCAGGTGGTATCCAAATGCCCATACACGGCCAAAGAGTGGCATACGGCATATCAGCACGATATATCTTATCCACCAAACTCTGTACACGCTCGTCCAGTATGATAACTCGCGCCAATGCTGCAGCTATGAGTTCGTCGCCACTGATCCCACTGATCCTTGTGTTCATCTGATCTTTCAGTACTGATTTGTGTTGGCTAAGACTATCAAAAGTTTCAGCAAAAATGATGGGTTCATTTCTATCATTTCTATCGTAGTAAGAGACAGACAAATTTTCTGCCGCACAAATAAGTTTTGGTCCTTCGACATCCTCTTTGAATTTATCATCAGTTCCATGATCCACCCAAACCAACCCTATGTCGCTGTCCTGCTGTAGTTTGCCACCCCACTCCTTATATGGTGTAAGATCGACGTATGCATGTGAAAAGAGAAATACGTCTTTCTCTTTTTTACTTTTCTCTTCGTCCAACCAGTTATTTTCATCTTCATCTTCTCCCGGCCAGTTTTCCCAGCCAACAAGTGTCTTGAGCTTCTTATCTTTCCAACAATCCCTCTTTTCCTTATAGCGATTATTCCAAAGGCGTTGGTGAAGAGGGTCAAGCAATTTCGCCGGGCTAAATTTACTAGGATCGTTTACCCAACTCGTTATGTCTGAGAACAACTGCTTAATGCAACAGTCTTCTACATAAAGAGTACGAACAGGTAATTGTAGCCTTCTATCCGATAGCTCCTTTTCGAGATCTCCAGGCAGGACGGCGAAATTGTAACCGCGCAATTCGGCAATATCCTCAGGAAGTTGTTCAAAAAGCATGACTCCGATTTTCTGAAGCTTCTTACGAGCTTCTTCACTTCGCAATTCGCAACATATCTCATCGACCACTACCGCACACAACTTGGGGCGTTGCAAATATAGCCGATAGGCAAGACGAGGTTTGTTATTCTTTTCATTGATGAAGGCCTCTAGAACGCGAGGAGTGTCGTCTCCGTCTCCCTCCGTATGCGTCTGCTCCTCCTCGGCCGCCGCCAAGTTGGATGGTGGTCGAGGAGGAGGTGCCTCCAGTTCACTCAGCGGTAAGCCGCGCAGATGTTGAGCGCAAATCTGCATTTCACGAATGCCCCAGTATTTGGAATTTGGACTGCCATCTTCATTGAGGAACGGTTCGTTTTGAATTATGCCATTAATATGTTCATCCAATGGTTTGCCAGATTCCTCTTCTTCTTCCGTCTGGCAATCCGTGATTTCCAGTTCTTCCGTCTGGCAGTCCGTAATTTCCAGCTTCAATAGTTCAGGATGATCAGAATCAATAACTTCAACCTTTAGCTTGACTTCCTTTAGCTTGACTTCCTTTAGCTCGCCTTCACTGCCTTTTTTTGTGTTGTGACGCGCACTATTGCGAATGATGTTCTCCAGAATGACATACAAGGCATGAACACCGACGTCTCCACTTGGACAGTTGAAATATTCCTTGGTGTGCTCATCTATACATACCGATGCGTTGATACCTTCTTTTCCGGTAATGTACGACAAGAGGATTGGCTTTGGATCAAACACTGTGCTTGTCGTCTTGTTTATTTGTTCTTTTTCTTTGTCAAAATTTAAAGCATCCAATACTTTAACAAGCCCGAGAGGCTGTGACCAATTTGGCTTGTCCGACGTGGATACCTCTGCGATAAAGTCCATCCTCTTCTGTAGGTATTGAAAAAATACAGTGCGATGGTCTATTTCGCCTCGTTTAAGATCTATACCTCTCTCTCGCTGCTCCTCGGGAGCATGAGCAATAGCTGCATACCGGGCTATAACATGTGAGCCGATATTGTGCGACATGTTGCGTCCCATTATCGCAGAGACTGCGCTGCGGAGTGCGGCTCGTCGCGTCTGAACCTTTGGAATCAACGAATTCATCAGATCCAACTGCTGTCGCAGGTAGGCGTTACGCATTTGTTTTTGGATCTCAGTCTCAGCGGGAATATAACACGCTTCGGGAAACTCAAAGCGGATAGCGAAGCGGCTAAATGCATTGCGCTCCTCATCTCCCAGACTGTAAATCAGGTCTTTCGACCAAAGGTCGGTCGTCCACCACATGAAGTTCTTATTACCGGAACACTGGATCTGAATCGTTGATTCATCATCTGTATTGCATGGGAAGTCAATACAGTTTGTCTTAACCGTACCTTCTTTCCAATCAACTATTGGACTACCAGATTTTTTTTGCCGCTCGTAACAGAACGGAACATAACCCTTTTCGCCCCTAGTTTTAGTGGTATCCACGACATAGGCACTCTCCCAGTCTTGGACGTAAGTGAGTATGCTGAGGAAGTGACGAAGGAGGTCATACGGCGGCGTTATAGGTTGAGAAAGTGCTTGCGCTTTTGACGACTCAATTATCCCTGATGAAACCGTAGATAATTGGCTCAATAAAGGTGGCAATTTCTCAATCAGCCACTTATTCCTTCGGTTCTCATCCCTAAACCAACAGAGAACAACGGCCTTAATACAGCCAAATCCACACACAGGTAGGCGTGCCGTCTTATCCTTCACCTCCAATGATTTTTTTCCATCTATCCATACGTCATAAATGGGAGCTAACACCACAGATCCTCGCTTAGCAAGCTCATTGCTGAAATTGGAATTATCTGATTCAGGCAAGCCTGATTTAAGCAAGAGTTCTTCAAAGAATTTCTCACCAAGTTCTTGGACTCCTTCTGCTTTTAGCGGATTCGTATCTTCCGGTTTCTCACTGGAAGACGAACTTGTATCTGGGTCTCGAATGTTTTGGTACTTTTTTAGTCCCCAATCTGATACGAATTCGTCGTCTAACTCCAACCAGTCAAAGGGTGCTTTTTGCTCGTTACACTCAGGAAAATTCTTGAGAGTACCGCTTAAGTAATTCGTCTGCTGGTGCTTAACTGGTTTCTGCAATTTTCTAAGATACCCAACAAAAACTCCCTCTATATTTTTTTCTTCCTCAAAATGAATTCCTGAGTACAAACCCAACATTGCACGTTGCAGTCTCTCCTGAGACTCCTTATTATCGAATTTTAAATCCTTACATATTTCCTTCGCAGTGTTGTATATCCCACTCTTTGGAAACTCATTCCACAAGTCTTCCCAAGCTTTCTTTCTTCCACAATCGTTGGTGTTAAAGGTCTTATCTTCCTCTTTGTTTTGCAATTCCTTATCCGGTGACTTCCAGCTTTTGAGAATATTTATTAGTGCATTAACAGTCTTCTCATTTTTTTCTTCATCCCATTCTTCAGACTTACAGTCCCAAAGATTCTCCCCGACACTGACCCAATTGAATGTACGAGTATAGCTGTTGAAATAGGATAAGGTGAAGAGAGCAGTCTTATTTTTGGTAGAGGTGCCCTCATCTTCATGGATACGGCCTATGTCATCTCTCCTCCAAGCCTCTATAAACATCTGGTTGAAACGATAAATCAAGTCGGGTTCCAGATGTGCCATCAGGGCATTTTCGGACTTACTCATATCATTAGCCTTGAATTAGTTTCAGATTACTTGGGATTGTTCTTTTTGCCCACCATGCTACAATTTGCACGACAAGCACCATAAGAAATAGTGCTGCCGCCGGAGATAGTGCGATCCACGAGGCAGAACTGATGAAACTAATACCGTCAAATATCATCTTGCCCAACCCAGGTTGCGGTGGTTGTACACCTAACCCAAGGAAAGACAAACCAGCCTCCAGTGCAATAACCTCTGGAAGGTAGCTTACTGCAAAAAGCACCGCGGTGTCAACGCATGTCGGTAGCACAACAAAGAACAGGATCTTCCACTCTTGGTTTCCAATAGTCCTTTCTGCCAGTACATATCGCAAGGGCACTGTCTTGATGACCTCGGCCCGAACAATCCTCGCAGGGCTTACCCAGATGATCAGGGTCAACACCATATAGGCTTTCCAGACCCCCGGACCTGTAAGGCTTAGCAAGGCCGCGATCAATACGAGGAAAGGCACGGAGGTAATGAAATCCGCCAGCCAATTGAATACTTTGTCCGGCCAACGGCGGTAATAGTATCCGGCAATGGCACCTAAAAATATCCCGATTGCTAGCGAAGACAACAAGGCAAGTATGGAGATGCTGACGGTGAGAGAAATGCCGTGTAGAACTCGGCTCAGTAGGTCGCGGCCAAGCTCATCCGTGCCCAACCAGTGATGAGAACTGGGTGGAGAAAGTCTCTGGTCAAGAGCAACAGCGAGGGGGTCTTGCGTTGGCAGCAATGGCAACAGGGTACTCAAAAACAGCAATCCGAGCAGGGCCAAGATAAGTTGTCGCCATATACTATTTTGCATGGCTATTTCGGATACGCGGGTCTGCGAGGGGATAAATGAGATCGAGAAGAAGGTAGGTACTCAGCACGAATAGCGACGTCACAATGACGATGCCCTCCATCATGGGTAAATCGCGTTCGAGAACGGAGCGCAGCAATAATGCGCCCAGTCCTGGCACCGAAAACACCAACTCAACCACAAATGTGCTAGTAAGCAACAAGGGTAATTGATTGCCCCAAGCGGCTAGTAGTGGAATCAAGGCATTGCGCAACACATAGCTGATTTTTATTCGCGTTTGCGAAAGCCCCATGGCCAATGCACTGCGCGTATAGCGGGTTTGGCTTAACGCTTGAATCTGTGCTCGCATGATACGGCCCAGAATACCCATGGGATACAGAGCGAGAACAAAGGCGGGCGGGATGAGGTAAAGCCAATCTGCCAACTCGCGTAAGTTGCCGGAGAACCGCGTGTACGGATAATAAAAAATGCTCATCAATGCCACCGCGATCGCGGCAAACAAGGTGGGTAATGACACACAAGTGAAATCAATAAATCCACCCACCCGTGATCCTGCACGATTAAAGCTTATGGCTGCCATGCACAGCAAGTATAAGCCGATAATCGCAATGGCTTCCGTCGCGATAGCAAGTGAAACAGCAAGGCGCGTCTGAATTTCGGACCGAACAGGGCGTCTATCTACGAAGGACTGTCCAAAGTCGAAGGTGATTGCCTTGGCGATATAACGGCCAAATTGGACATGCAAGGGCTGATCAAGGCCAAAATCGCGCCGAACCGCTGCAACCTGTTCTTCGCTGGCATTTGGACCAAGCATGGTTCTGATAGGATCGACGGGCACCAGATGGAATAGGACAAAAGCTGCGACTACGACGGCTAACCAAAGGGACAAAAAATAGGCTGTTCGCAAAGCAAACAGCCTTATGAGCGTATTCAATCAGGGATCTCTTGATTGCAGCCTATTAAATCGGAAGTAACCGTGCCCATTTACTAGCAAATCGCCATATTTATTTGAGTACAGAATCAATTGATTCAACTTGTAAAGGAAGATCGCCGGTGCCTGGTCCATGATGCGCTGCTCAATCTCTGCGGACTTTTGCACCGCAGCGTCTGAGCTCATCTCCCTCAACCCTTGAATTTCTTCATCAATATCAGGATCGGAGAACTGCCAGAAATTAGGTACAGGCCTCTTATCTGATAAAAAGAAATTGAGAAGAATTAACTCTGGCGAGGAGAATACATAGTCTAAAAACATGCTGAACATGGGGGCTTCGCCACTGATCACCCTGCCAATCGCACTGTTGAAATCTACCTTCGTCAACTGAATGTTGACACCTATCTCTTTCATCTGAGCTTGGAATAGCTGTCCGATCTGCTCACTGGCTGCTTGTTCGTGAACCAGCATCTCAATGGCTTCGCCATTATAGCTAGACTGCGCCAGTTCCTGTCGGGCCAATTCAGGGTTGTAAATGGAATCGATATCAAAAGGAGCCTCGTAGCCATTTATGCCAGGCGGGACGGTACCACCCGTTATGTCAGCAAGACCATATAGCAGGCTTTGCACAATAAGGCGTCGGTCCACTCCGAAGTTCATTGCCCGACGCAGATGCACATCAGATATAATGTTGTCGTTGATGCCAATCATATGGCTGTTGAAAGTGCTATAAGGCTGAGTGCGAAAGTCGCTAGTGTACTCGGATTTGAGCACTCCTGTTTTTTCCAGCACCGCCGGATAGAGTACCGGCGGCAAGATCATCAGATCTATGCCACCCTTGCGAAGTTCTGCAAACCGGACTTCGTCATTGGTAATGACGCGAAATACCAAACGAGATATATCGCCAGACGCGCTCTGGTCCCAATAGGCTGAATTCCTTTCCAGCGTTATTTCGCTGCTGGTACGAGTCAACATCCGGTACGGTCCCGTTCCCACCGCCAAATCTAACCCACGCCTATCTTCGTACTGCGAGTCCATGAGTTCTTCAGGAAAGATCGCAATCCAAGGGGTAGTGAGCCGATTGAGGAAAAAAGGCTCCGGGTTGACTAAGCGTATCTCGATAGTATCGTCATCTATTTGCTTGATGCCTTCAACCGATTCCGCTTCACCCGTGTTGTAATCGGCACAGCCGACGATTGAGTCAGTGAGAAGAAATGCCGGGTATGATGAGGCTGAACAGAAGGCCGTGTAACTCGCTACCACATCTTTTGCGGTGACTGGCCGAGTGCGCGAAGGGGTATTGAATATCTCGGATTCATGGAACATGACGCCGTTACGCAAGTTAATGCGCCAGACGACGGAATCGCTGGTCTCCCAACTCTCAGCAAGAGCGGGCGCAATTTGTCCTTTATCGTCGAGGCTGAACAGCCCTTCGTATATTTGCCATACAACAATGAAGCCTTTGGGGTTTTTTATGGTGATTGGATCAAAACGTTCAGGCTCCGCTTCAATACCGACGATCAATTCTGTCGTTGCGGTCTCATCCGAACACCCTGCCATAGCAAGGAAGACAAGTAACGCCAATAGACTACCCATCCGGCGGGCAATTTTGCGAAACGCTTTGTACCCCTCATTGAGAGACTTTGATTCGTACATAGTCCTAGCTCCCTAAGAACAATAACGGCAATACGTTACTCGCAATTATCCCGCAAACCTACTCGTCGAATAGGGCGAAATCCTTAACTTCGGTCAGCCCTTGCGTGAGGTAATGTTCTTGTAGGTGAGTTTTTCAGGCGCGGTGATATTGAGTGCGCCTGCACGGTTCGTAGCCGAAACAGTCGGTCTGCTCACTACGACAAACGCTTTACCGCGCCCGATGGATCCACTATTTGCACCCATTAGATATACTCCTTCAGTGTGTTTAGTTCATTTTCAAGTTCATGCCGGTAAAATCCAAATACCGGTTTACCGGGTAATTGCTTCAGCAGGTTGCACCCACTAGTATGAAGTAGATTACCCAGAATTTGGTCTTGGGCCACTTTACCGTAGGCCATCGATTTGGGCACGACGACGTCGCCTTTTGTGTTCACGATCAACTCGCGTGTTCCGGTTAGTGACGTGGGATAATACCATACAAAGAAATCCGTTCCACTATGCCGTGCAGACTCATCGCGCCAAACCAAGCCTTCGCGATCAGGCTCAAACCCCTGCCACATATCCGGAATCATCATTGCCACGGCTTGGGCATAGTTTACTGGGAACATGTTTATCTCAACCCAAGCATCATCCAAAGAATCTAGGTTCGATCTCAGTTCATGGATAAACTGCGTGAACTCAACAGGGGACAGTGCCAGTTCAGGGGACAGGTGTGTCCCTTGTACAATAGTTATGGGTGTAATAAAAAAGTTCTTGAAGCCCTGTGCATTCAAGTCCCGAATCATTGGGATGATTGAATGGCGGTTCAGTCTTGTCAGGCACGAGAGGATGTTCACCTTGGGTGCCATACCTTCGCGGATTAACCAAAGTGCTCCCTCCAAACCTGCCCGATAGCTTCCGTTGCGACCACGCTGTAGATCGTGAGCGTCTTCCTGACCGTCCAGTGAGACATCGAGCCAATCCGCTTGAACTTCCCGGATTCGCTCCCGCACCGGTAGCATGGATATGCCATTGTCAATAAGCCCTATTTGGGCTGATGGAAAACGGCTTCGCAACCAAGCCAACACCTCAAGGCCATCGGCCGTAACCGATCTGCCGCCATAGACAAAGGTATTAATCCCTAGCCCGTTGTGAATATCCTCAAGCAAGGGCTTCCAGCTTGCCGCCGGCATGGGACGATTATGCCTAGCAAACGACGGGGGATATATGCAGTGCTGGCAGGTAAACTCACAAGCTCCCGTGAAAATCAATTCACCCTGTGTCGGCCAATTTTCTCGGTATGCCGCTTGCAAATGCTTGGACGCCTCGTTGGGGTCGTCCATCATGGCTGCCAGCCAATGCTGAATAGGCGGGAGTTGACGCGACTCAGCCGGGGACGCCTCGTTGGGGCCGTCCATCATGGCTTCCGACCAATGCTGGATAGGCGGAAGCTGATGCGGCTCAGTCAGGGCTTGATTTTTCAGGTTTAGTGCAGTCATGTCAGCAACTTGGCCTCAATAGGTGCCTTAGTCGTGCCATGAATATAGGGGATACTCAGGCGAATAGGTAGCCATATCTTGTGAGAAACCAGCTTCAATTTTGTGAGCCGCGGCTCACAAAAAATGCCTAAATACGGGGTTCGGCGGCTAATAGACTAGCTGTATAGGGATGTTCGGGAGTCTCGTAAATGGCCGAAATAGTGCCCTCTTCCACAACCTCGCCGCGGTACATAACCAGCAGGCGGTCGGCCATGTAGCGAATTGCAGCGAGGTCATGGGATATGAACAGGTAGGCCATCCCAAGTTGTTGTTGCAGACTGCGGAGCAGATCCATAATCTGGACTTGGATTGACATGTCCAACGCGGAAACAGCCTCGTCGCATATCAGTATGTCCGGCCGAACGGATAGAGCCCGTGCTATGGCGATCCTCTGTCGTTCTCCGCCGGAAAACTGGTGAGGAAACCTAGAAAGAGCCGTTCTGCTCAGGCCCACCATTTCCAACAGCCTGCCTGCTTCCTCTTCTTGTTCCTGTCGATTACCGTTCAACTTGTGGACTTGCATCGGGCTCATCAGAATTTTTCGTATGGACCATCGCGGGTTCAGGGAAGCGAATGGATTTTGAAACACGATCTGCATTCGCCGTCTCAACGGATGAAATTCTCTGTTTGCTAGGGACAGGATGTTCCTGCTATCAAGCCTGACCTCACCACTGGCTTGAACCAATCTCAGGATAGACATCGCCAGCGTGGTCTTTCCTGAACCGGACTCCCCGACGACTCCCAACGTCTTTCCTTTATACAATGAAAAAGAGACATCCTTGACAGCGTGAAGCGTACGCTTCTCGAACAGTCGCTCTCTTATCGGATAGCTCTTGTTTAGTCCATTTACTTCAAGCAGCTTCTCACCGGGTGAAGCTGACAACAGCTCCTGTCTCGGTTGCTGATTTTCCATTTGGTGAAGATACAATCCCGAGGCGATCAACCGCTGCGTGTATGGTTGTTTCGGTGATTGCAACACATCGGCCTTGTTGCCTTGCTCGCTAACAACGCCTTGATGATAAACGATCACGGTATCGGCTATCTCAGCCACGATGCCCAAGTCATGGGTGATCAACAGCATTGTCAAGGCGCGATTCTGTTGCAGCCTCCCAAGAAGGTCCAGTATTTGCCGCTGCAGTGTGACATCAAGGGAACTCGTGGGTTCATCGGCAATAAGCAACTCTGGATCACACGCGATTGCCATTGCAATCATCACGCGCTGTTGCTGTCCTCCCGAAAGCTCATGGGGAAATGATCGAATGCGTTGATGCGGGTCAGTTATACCAACCTCGTGCAGCAATTCTTCGGCGCGCTTCAGAGCCTGGGCGTGGGACAGTCGCAAGTGGGTTCTGAGTGGGAGTGCAATCTGCTCTCCAACTCTTAGAACGGGATTGAGGCATGATTCTGGCTCTTGAAAGATCATCGCCAGTCTTTTGCCACGCACTTGTTGCCACTGCACAGGAGTTGCATGGACTAGTTCCATGTTATCAAAATAAATCTGGCTATCAGGCGAAACGTGCAACTCATCCTTGGGCAACAGCCCCATAATCGCGGCAGCGGTCAGCGATTTCCCACTGCCGGATTCTCCTACGATGGCTGCGACAGATCCTTTCTTCACGGCAAAGGAAACGCCTCTCACCAAATTTTTGGGTCGAGCATGGAAAGAGAATGTGCTGACGTGCAAATTTTGCACACTTAGCAAGTTATGTTTGTTCATAAGATAGCCAACTTTGGTCAGAAAATTGGAAAGCCAGAATTCTTCACTTCGCTCCTCACAAGATTGCCCGAGTGCGAAACACTCAGTCCGTATTTAATCCCACTCCACCTCAACCCCCAACTCGCGTCCGCACGCCGCTAGCCCTTCCAAATCGTCCAAGGCCATCGGCACCCCTTCGCGGGCGTATTCCTCGCTCTTGCGGTACTCCATGGTGCCCGGCAGGGTCGCCTCGTCGTACCCGCGCATGGGTTCCATGGTCTCGCGGACACCGCGCACGAGGTTGTCAACGCCAGCGCGGAAAGCGTCGGGCGGGGCAAACGCGCCAATGTCCATGACGATGATCAGGCCGCCACTACCTGCGCGGGGCCACCGCTGGGTAACGTCCCGAGCGCGGTCGCTGTTCTGACCAACGAAAGCCCCGCCCAACGTCATTGCCGAGCCGGTGTAGCCCATCGACTTGAAGAAAGCCGGCGGAATCAACTCCTGTAGAGCGTCGTATTCCGGGCCGCGATGATAGTCGGCCAAGATGCAGGTCGCTGCGTCGAGGACCAGCGGCGGCTCTTCTTCTGACGGGAAGCCAAAGCACAGCGGCGGGTTGCCCCAGTAGGCGGACTGTTGGCCTTTGTTGCCGCCCCCTTCGCCGAAGTAATTGGGATGGTGCCCCTGCACTGAAAAGGCGCAACAGCCCTCCTGCATGGCGCGGCGCACGTAGTGCCCGGCCGAGCCGTAGTGTCCGTGATGACAGGCCGCGCCTAGGGCGACTTTATACTGCTTGGCCTTCTCAATCGCCTTTTCAGTGGCCAGCATCATCGGCGCATAGCCCAAGCCGCCGTCGCCGTCGATGAGGACCGTGGTCTCGGTATCTTGGAGCACGCGCAGGTCGGGGTTGGGGTTGACGGTGCCGTCGCGGAGGCCGCCGCAATAGCCAACCATGGCGCGAGTGCCGTGCGAGCGCACGCCGCGCAGGTCGGAGTTGGACAACAGTTCGGCTAGCTGATCGGCGTGGTCGGCGCGTAGCCCAGCGGCCTTCAGACAGTCGGCGGTAAAGGAGCGCAGCAGGGCCACGGGTACGCGTTTGAATTCTGCGGGAGGGCGGTTCATAGAGAGTCCTTGGGGTTAGAATTTGCTTACGCGAACTTTAGACAATAGCCTCGCGGAGAAAGTCGTAGGCGCGGGCACCGCTGATCTGATGCCGGCCCGAAAAAATGTCGGCTTCCACCCGGTGGCGAGCTGAGAAAACATCGTACACCCGGCGCGCTTTGGTCAGGCTGGAGCGCACCGCAGCAATGGGGAAGATGGGGTCGTGGGTGCCGGCTTCCACCAGCAGGGGGCGCGGAGCGATGAGGCCGACTAGATCGTACATTTCGCCGAATTTAGCCAACCCCGGCACGTAGTTGCAAGGGCAGTGCGACATCGCGAGGATGCTGTGCTGGAAGGTCGAGTAGTAGCCGCTGATCACGCAGGCGCGGATGCGCTCGTCCATGCAGGTGGAGAAGAAGGTGTGCATACCGCCACCCGAAATACCCATAGCGCCGAGGCGACTGGTGTCGAACTCAGGGCGGGTTTCCAAGTAATCGACCAAGCGCAGGCCATCGCGCACGCGGATGCCGACCACTGAGGTGCCCAAGTGGAAGGCGAGCATGGCCATATGAGTGCAGGTCGAAGGCGCTCCCTGGCCGCGTTCTAAGTAGGAGAAATCGGTCTGGCGCTCGCCAAAGCCCGAAATCTCTGGGGCGGCCACGGCAAAGCCAGCGCGGCACAGGGCCACGCCAAAGTCCTTGTGGTACCCGTCTGGCTCATCGCGCTCGCCACCGTCTTCCCACAAACCGACGATGTCCTTGACGCCATATCCATGGCCGTGGAAAGCCACGACCGTAGGTAGAGGACCGTCGGCACCTTTGGGCAGCAGGATGTACACTGGCATCTGCGCGTGGGGGCCGGTGCGCAGGATTATTTTTTGCCGCGTGTAATCGCCTTTGTCGATTTCTTCTACCTTGCGCGGGGCTAAGTCCGTCTCGTCGCCAGCTTCTATACCCAGATGCTTGGCTAGAGCGCGACGCGTCGTCTTTTGCCAGCGTCGCGCTTGGGCCGGATCTTCGGCCTTAAAGGCGCGGGGCGCAGCCGCCGGGTCGTACTGTTTCCATAGCGAGGTCGCTGGTTGCAGTCGTTTTAGGGTGCGATTGTCGAGTATTTTAGAAGCCATAACGGGTCCTAAGAGTTAAGCGACTAGGTGGTACTAACGGTCGCGATTTTTTGCCGCTATCTCATCACTAATTCCCCAACAACCTGCACCAGTACTTCGTCGCCGATCTCAGCGCGCTGGCGGGGTTCTAAGACGACGAAGCTGTTGGCGTTGAGCATAGAGCTGATGATGTGCGATCCTTGGCTGCGGGCCGGGCGCACCCAGAACTGGCCATCTTGGTAGCGCAAAGTGGCGCGCATGTACTGGCGGCGGTCGCCGTCGTTGTCGCAGGGGCTTTCCACCCGGGCGTGCGCCTCGGGCAAAAACCACGCCGCTTGCGGATAGCCTGCGGCCTTGCGGATGGCTGGGCGCACGAACTGAAGGAAGGACATCATGCTCGACACCGGGTTGCCGGGTAGGCCGAAGTACGGCACGCCGCCGACTGTGCAAAAGACCAGCGGCTTGCCTGGTTTCATGGCCACGCGCCAGAAAATCGTCTCGGCCCCCAAGTCATCGAGAACCTTTTTAACGAAGTCGTACTCGCCGACCGAGACGCCGCCCGAGGAGACGGCAAAGTCAGCGCGGAGCGCGGCCTCAATGGTGGCGCGGATGGCGGCCTCGTCGTCCGCTACTGTAGGCAGCATCACCGGCTCGGCTCCGTGGGCATGGCAAAAGGCGGCTAGGGCGCACGTATTGCTGTTGACGATTTGGCCTTCTCCGGGCGTCTCCTCAATCTCGACCAACTCGTCACCAGTAGAGAGGATGGCGACGCGCGGCCGGCGGTACACCGAGACGAAGCTCTGCTGCACGGCGGCGAGCACGGCTAGTTCTCCTGGACCGCACTCGGTGCCAGCCTTGATAATCGGCTCGCCGCAGCGCATGTCTTCGCCACGCCGACGAATGTGCGCGCCGCACTCTTCAATGGAGAGGATTTCGACTTCCTGCTCAGCGGGGCGGGTGTCCTCTACCGGGGCGATGGTGTCGGCTCCGGCGGGCACGGCCGCGCCCGTCATAATGCGGCTGGCTTGACCGGGGCCGACCGTTTTTTGCGGCACCTTGCCGGCCGGTATGTCTTCGATGATTTCTAAAGCTACGGGCGCATCGTCCCTCTCAGCGGCTACGTCCGCATGGCGCACGGCATAGCCGTCCATGGCCGAGTTGTCGCAGGGCGGATTGTCGCGGCGCGCCAACACATCTTGGGCGAGCACGCGGCCGGTGGCGTCGAGCAGCGAGACGCGCTCGGGGCCGAGGACTTGTACGTGGTCGAGAACGATGGCGCGGGCTTCTTCTGGGGTAAGCATCGGGTCGCGGGGCATATCGGGTATCTTGACTCCTTATTTGTGTAGGCGACAGAAGATACAGCAGAACGACGGCGATACAAATCCCTCGCAGTGGCGCATCGAGTTCGCATGGACTCAACCAACTACAGCAGCGTCGGGCGGGGTCATGCTACGTGCATCTGTTGCGCGAGTCGGTGCGGATTTTGCGCTTGTGAATGAATCGGGCGGGGTTGGTGCGGAAGGGTGCGTAACCGTATCTACAATTTGAAGAGCAGCGTACCCATCATCGACAGCCAAGAGGTGATGACCAAGCCGATAACCAAGTTAAATTTGCCATTGAACTCGCGGCGCAATTCGCGTATTTCGACTTCGATCTTGCCTTCGACTTTGCTATCGAGTGCGTCAATCTTGCCTTCGACTTTGCTATCGAAAGCATCGATCTTGCCTTCAAATTTGTTATCGAAAGCATTGAACTTGTCTTCAAATTTGCTATCGAAAGCATTGAACTTGTCTTCAAATTTGCTATCGAGCGCGTCAATCTTGCCCTCAAATTTGCGGTCAAAAGCATTGAACTTGTCTTCAAATTTGCTATCGAGCGCGTCGATCTTGCCTTCAAACTTGTGGTCAAAAGCGTCGATCTTAGCCTCAATCTTGGTATGATTTTCGCGCACATCTCTCTCGATGAGACTCAGGCGATGGTCAATTTGTTGCAAAACATCGCGAGTGGTGAGTTCAGGAGAGGGTTGTGGAGTGGACATGGTGAGCATCCTTTGGTGTTGGGTCAAAGATAATCGGCTACATGGCTTATGCAAAATGCAGGCCAATCGCTCAAATCATCATTGCACTCTGAAAGATGGCTCTTTGCTAGACGACGCAGTGTAGTATGGGAGAAACAGCCGTGTTGCGATTGCGCTACATGGATCGGTAAGGCGGGACTGATGCGGAAGGGCGACTCTACACAAAACCTACGAAATCGTGGCGCACCCACAGCAGGTTGATCAGCCCTAGCACAAACCCCGCAATCACCAGCCACTTAAGACGGCGACCGTGCCGCCGACCAATGCCGCGCAAATAGAGATAGATACCAAAGACGAACCACGTCGGCAGAGCCAGCCAGATCTTGGTATCCCCGCCCGCGAGGTATGCGCCCGGCGCGCCAAAGAGCCAAATCGCGCCCATGCCCAAACCCAAGGTAAAAAACGAAAAGCCCCCACCAGCAAAGCGAAAGGTCGCCGCCGCCGCCGTGTCGAGCGCGGGCAGGTAGCTATTGAGCCGACCCTTTTTCAGGGATTGATGTTGGACGAGGTAGCCGACTGCCGAGCAGAACGCCAAGGCGAAACCCACGTGCCCGAGCAGCGTTAGTACTACGTGGATGCCGAGGAAGGGATATTCCACGAGGATCGACTCGGCCTCCTCAAAGCGGAGGGGCATCAGCAACGGATAGAGCAGGCCGAGAAAGGCGAGGGGCGCAGTCAGCAGGCCGAGGTGGCGAATGCGCGCATAGCGCTCGCCGAGCAGACCCGCGACCACCAAGGCCATGACCAGCGAGGCGATGATTACCAACATATTGGCGAAGAGAGCTTGGCCGGAAAGCGCAAAGTGCAGCACGATGCTGACCGCGTGTACGGCCAGTCCCAACTTCAAACTCTTGCGCCCCAGCGCGTCCCAGCCGCTCTTGTGCCAGAGGAAGTGCCCCTGAAACAGCAGCGCAGCAGCCAAGTAGAACGCCAAGGCGATGACGAGAGAGACAATGCAAGACGTCGTCACGATTCTTCCTCCTCGGCCTCGTCGAGCCGGAAGAGACGGCGCACCGTATCGAGGCGGACGTAGCCTTCGTCGTCATTGGCGAACTCGCGGATCTGCACCAGCGGATCGTGCAGGAGCTTATTGGCGTAACCGCGCAAGATGCGCTCGACGAGCTGACGCTCGTCAGCGGAGAGCGGGCCGAGTTGGGAGGCCCAGCGCGCGAGTTCTTGCTCCTGGAGGTTAGCGGCGCGCTGGCGCAAGGCGCGGATTAGCGGGCCGGTGCCCAAGGCGTTGAACCAGTGCAAAAACTCCTTTAGCTCGTGGTCGATAATGGTTTGCACGCAGCGTATCTCCCCCTCGCGCTCTTGGCGGTTGGCAGCAACGACTTGTTCAAGACTATCCATGTCGAACAGGAAGACGTTGTCGATGTCGCGCGCGGCCGGGTCGATGTCGCGCGGCACGGCAATGTCGATGAGGAACAGCGGGCGTCCTCGGCGTTGCTCCATGGCCCGGCGCAAGTCAGCAGGTCGGATGACGTAGTCCGTGGCCGCAGTCGCCGAAATGACGATATCAACGACAGCGAGCTGAGCAGCCAGTTCCTCAAAGGGCACGGCCTCGCCGCCCAACTGGCTGGCCAGCGACTCGGAACGGGCAAAAGTGCGGCTGCTTACCAACAGCCGCTCGACGCCGGAGTCAACCAAGTACTGGGCCGTGAGCGCACCCATCTCGCCAGCGCCGACCAAGAGCACGCAGCAGCCCGTCAGGTTTTCAAAGACCTGGCCGGCCAGCTCGACCGCGGCCGTGCCAATCGACAGCCGACCGCGGCCAATCTCCGTTTCGGCGCGCGCGCGTTTACCCACGCGCAGCGAGCGCTGGAACAGTTCGTTGAGCAACAGGCGCGCCGAGCCATTTTGCTGGGCCATTTCCAGCGCGCGGCGCACTTGCCCGAGTATCTCGGACTCGCCGACGACGAGGGAGTCAATGCCGCTGGCGACGCGAAAAAGATGCACGGCCGCGTCTGAGTCGTTGAGCTGGTAGAAGTGGGATTCGAGCGCCGCGACATCTACGCCTTGGCATTCGGCGAGAAAGCGGCGCACTTGGGCCAGCCCGCTGTCGCCACCGGCAGCCAAGTACAGCTCGGAGCGGTTGCAGGTGGAGAGGATGGCTGCTTCGTGCAGTCCGTAGTCGCCGACGAGCCGGGCTAGGGCCGAGGGCTGGTCGCTCGCGGGGAAGGCCAGCCGCTCGCGGATTTCCACCGGCGCGGTGTGGTGATTAATTCCTAAAGTCAGTATATGCACAGCCTTAAAAGTACTTATTCTACTGAGAAACCGCGAACCTAACACGCGAGAGGAATGCGGCCATGGTCAAATACCTATTGGTCGGTTTGGCACTCCTAGGTGCGGCAGTCGATGTGGGTGCCGGGGCTTGGACGTTGCAGCGAGGCCAGTTCTGGAGCAAGCTCACGTATTTCCAGCAGCAAACCGAGGAGTGGTACGTCGGCAAAGGCCGCTTTGGCGCACCCGGCACCCGCGCCCCCTACGACTTTGAGGGGCAATACGAATCGCGGGCCGTCTTTTTCGAGGGCCTATACGGCGTCACCGACCGCCTAGACCTCGGCTTGCAGGTTCCCTATTTCGACCAATCCTTTGCCAACGCCGCGCTTACCCGCACGGATACCGGCCTGAGCGACATCCGCGCCTTAGCCAAGTTTCGCGTTTTGACCAAACCCTTGGTCCTCGCGTTCAAAGTGGGCGTCAAGATGCCGACCGGAGAATTCAAAAACGAAGACGGGCTGATCCCGGTGGGCGAAGGGCAGTGGGACTTCGACTTTGTCGGGCAGGTGGGGCGCTCCTTTTGGCCGCTGCCCTTGTACGGCAACATCGACCTCGGCTATCGCGTCCGCACCCGCAACGAACAGATCGACCGCGACCCCGGCGACGAGTGGTTTCTCAACGCCGAAATGGGCTACCAACTCGTGCCTCAACTCATGCTGCTGGGTAAGTACGAGGTGCTCCGCAGCGATCCGGCGATTGACTTCTTCGGCGACTTTGAGATTGAGACCGGGATCAAGCGCATCACCTACCTGACACCAGCCCTGCTCTACGCCGTCGGCCAGCGCACGACTATCGAGGCAGCGATACGCTTCTCGCTCAACGGGCGCAATTTTCCAGCCGGGCGGCAATTCGTCTTGGGGTTAGCGACGACGTTGGGAAAAGGCTAGCGGCGCAGCTTGGCTAAGCGCTGTTGGATCGCCTCAGCCATGTCTGGCCGTTGGCGGATGACGGCGTCGAAGTGGGGCTTGGCCTCGACCGAGCGGCCCAGCATCTCCAACACCAATCCTAGGTTGAAATGGGCCTCGGCAAAATCGGGGTTGCTCTGTAAGGCCCGTTCAAAGTGGGCGACGGCCCGCTCCCATTGGCGGCCTTGAGCTAGCGCGATGCCAAAGTTCACGTGCGCCTCCAGGTAATCCGGGTTGTACTCCAGCGCCAACTCGAAATGCTCCAGTGCCAACGGACGCTGGCCGGAGCGCATGTAGAACATGGCCAAGGTGTGGCGGGTGTCCCAGTCTTGGGGGTCGGCTTCGAGCAGCTTCTTGTAGCCGTCGATTTCCTGCCCCAGCCACTTGCGGTAGAAGTCGCGGCGGAGTCGCTCTAAGTCTTCGGGGCGGCGCGGCAAAATCTGTAGCGTCAGGTCTCCCATCTCGTCGGTCGAGTGCAGCCCGTAGCGCACCCGCACAGGTGGGTCGTGGGGTTGGCGGGGGTTTTGCGCGGAGTTGTCGTACGCGTATTCCATGACCAGCGTCGAGCCAGCCGGCAGGAAAA
Organism: Candidatus Latescibacterota bacterium; assembly: GCA_022825185.1. Next base: position 32,873 of record JAJDYK010000171.1, read on the forward strand.
CCGGCGCGGAAAATCGGTAGTCGTCCTGCCAGTTAAAGTCCCAGTCCTCGATCCATATAAGCCACTCCCGCTCTCCGTCGGGCAACTCGGCGTACGCCCGAATTTCTCGGCCGAGGTAATGCGCGTGCGGGTAGATGGTCAAAACCTCGGCATCCACGGGCAGCCGGTACGCATCGCGGATCCAATGATCGCTCGCGCCAGCCGGTATATCTAGGTCCTTGCGGCCCAAGCGCAGCATGGCCGGGCGTCTCTTGGGCGGCGCATCGGCAAAGAACAGGCCGACGCGGGCCTCAATGGATTCCTCTTTGCCGGTCGGCAACATGTGCAACTGTAGCAGCAAGTCCGTGCCCGGACCGAGCCGCCAAGCCAAACTGTCGCTGCCGGGGTACGGGGTCTTGCCCTGGGTCCAGCCGAGAAAGTGCCCGTCGGCGTCCTCGGCCTCGCCAAAGCTCATGCCATCAAAGCCCGGAGCACCATCGCGTCCGTCGCGCCGCCGCGCCGCGCCACTGCGGTCGATCATCATGGTGGCGTGGTGGACGATGCGCGCGTTGCCCGGCCTGAACTCTAGCGCCTTGACGTAGCGAGTCGAGTCAACGGGCAGCGGGATGGCAAAGTTGCGAAAGACATCTGGGCCGTCGGCCCGCAGGGTGTAGGCCGACGTCATGGAGGCAATTAAGTCGGGCTGGCCTAGTTCCCACGCACTCTCCCATTGGGGCAGTGGCGGCAAATCGGCGGAACTACCCTCCTGCTTGCCGTGCTCGACCCAGCGGCGGATGGTGGCGATCTGCTCCGCGCTCAATCCGCGCTCGCCGGCAAAGCTACCATAGCCGCGCTTGGGCTTCCACGGCGGCATGTAGCGGGTCTCTGTGACAAAGGCGATTTGCTCGGCGCGCGCACTCACATTCTCATAGCTGAGCAAGTCAAAGGGGGCTGGGCCAGCGGGCCGGTGGCAGGGGGCGCAGTTGTGAAAGACGATCGGCGCAATGTCGCGGTTAAAGGTCGGTGCTTCTCCTCCACTGCACCCAAAGCAGGCCGCAACTAGGAATATCCAATAGCGCGTCATTGCAGGTCGGCGATAAAGCAGCCAATCGCCTCGGTGGCACTCGGGTCTGGGGGACGACCAGCAAGAGCCGCCTCTAAGGCGTTTGCGAGGTCGTTCCGGGTCGGCTGTGGGCGCATCTGGTCCAAGGCCATGTAGCGGTCGTCAATGCGGCCCCGATAGACGATGTTGCCGCGCGCACCTAACACCACGGCTTCTGGGGTCACACTCGCACCGACTCTTTTGACGAGCGCGTGCTGCACATCCCGCAGAGCTTGGCCCGGCAAGCTGTATTCCTCTCCGTGGCGGCGGATGGCGTCCACATCCTCGCGGCGGTCGGGATACACCAAATAGAACGCAACGCCTTGCGGCTGGAAGCGAGCGTAGAGACGCGCTATGGTCGGGGCATAGCGGTTGGAGATGGGGCAATCGGTCTGGACGAAGAGCAACACCGCAACGGGAGCGCGGCCGACAAAGGGATCGACCGGATTGCCAGCCAAGTCGAGGGCTTTGGGGGGGTCAGGACGGCAGCCCACCAACAGCAGGGAGGCGAGAATGGTTAAGAGCATAAAAAAAGAAAACGGATATTGGGCACTGACGGCAAGACCGCCGACTTTGCGCATTTTTATTAGGCAGGGAATGCCTATGGCCCTTACATTGTCTAACAATATGCCGGAGCAAGTGGGCACAGACCGCGCCCTGATCGACCAAGCGCGCGCAGGCGACGAAGCGGCCTTGCGCACCCTAATCGAGCGCTATGAGCCGCAAGTAGCCGCCACCGTCGTGGGCATGTTGGGGCCGGGCGACGAGGCCGACGACGTGGGGCAGGAGACCTTTGTCCGCTTCTACCAATCGCTGGATAAGTTTCGCGGCGACGCAGCGCTAGGCACCTATTTGACGCGCATTGCCATCAACCTCTCGCTCAACGCGCTAGAGCGCCGCAAGCGGCAGCGCTGGCGCTTCTGGAGCCGCGACGACGAACAGGCCCCGCCCGAGCCGAGCGTCGATGGCCGCGACGAACAGGCCGCGAGCGAACGAGCGCAAGCAGTGCAAGCGGCCCTCGACCAACTCAAGCCAGCCTTCCGGGCAGTGGTAGTGCTGCGGATGATCGAGGGTTATTCGACCAAAGAAACGGCCGCGCTATTGGAAATCGCCGAGGGCACGGTGCTCTCGCGGCTCTCGCGCGGCATGAAACAACTAGAGACCATCCTCAAAGACGAGGACCTATATGACTGACAGCTATCGCAGCGAAATGCTAAAGGCGCTGACCGGCGAATTGAGCGCAAGCGAACGAGAGGCATTCGAGCGCGCCCTAGCTACCGACGACGCGCTCCGCGCCGAATGGGAGCGCCTGCAAAAAGTCAGCGGCCTTTTGCAGGAAAGCCGCGTCGAATCGTTCCGGCCGTTCTTTGCCACCCGCGTCGCACAGCGCATCAAAAGCGAACGCGAAGAAAGCCTAACCGACGCCCTCGTGTGGCTCTTTCGCCCCCTCGCTCCAGTTGCCATAGCAGTGGTCACCTTTTTGGCACTGAGCAATTGGAACGAGCGCGAGCTCATCGGCGACGACCCTTCGTTCCTCGCCGCGATTTTCGCCGCCACGCCCGCCACGCCCGAAGCGGCGTACGTCTTGGACATGTGACATGCGAGGGAAAACTAAAGGCGCACTCATTCTCTTCAGCACCCTGCTCATCGGCGTGCTGATTGGGACTTTACTCTCCGGGTGGTTCGTCCGCGATCGCCTGCGGCCCATCCCACATTCTCGCCATTTCGTCCGCAGCACCGAGCGGCTAATCGCGCCGCAGGACGAAGAGCAGCGCCAAGCCGTGCGGGCCGTGTTGCGGCGACACGCCGCCGCGCTCCGCGAACTCAATGCCAAGCACCGGGAAGCACTAAAGGAACAGTTGGATGCGACGCGGGCCGAGTTGGCCCCCCTGTTGTCTGAGGAGCAACTGCGGCGGCTGGACCGGCGGCAGCGGCGCTTTGGGGAGCTGATGGGACCTTGGCGCGAACGGCAGCACCACAAAAAAAAGAAATCGCACGGGAATGAATAGCATCAATTGGTGGTCTAATGGGGCGTAGAGAAGAGAAACGGCCATTTCTCACGAGCCGCCAACGAA
>JAJDYK010000250.1 GCA_022825185.1 Candidatus Latescibacterota bacterium
CTTGTTCGGCGTTGCCCTCGGCCTAGGGGTACACACCGTGACCGAAGGGATCGCGCTGGGTACCAGTATGAGGTTGGGGCCGCCGCATGAAAACGACGTCGCATTGGCAGGCCTAGGGGTATTCCTCGCCATTATGCTGCACAAGCCGCTCGATGCGTACTCCATTATCGGCATGATGAAATCCGCCGGTCACAGTCCGCGCGCCCGGACATTGGCCAATGTCGGATTTGCCATTCTGTGCCCTGTGGTGGCTATAGCGAGCTTTGGGGGGGTGGAATTGCTTGGCTCGGAGGAAGGAGCTATTGTAGGCTATGTGTTGTCCTTTGCGGCGGGCGCATTCCTGTGCATTGCCTTGAGCGACCTGCTGCCAGAGATCCATTTCCACAGCCACGATCGCGGCAAGCTCATCGTCTCCCTCCTCGTGGGAATCGGCCTCGCCTATGTACTGTATTTCGTCGAATCCAGTGCCATCCACGGACATGGCATGGAGGCGCACGAAGGGCATTAGCTAGATCGCCACCTTCTCCCCCGTCTTCACCGACTCAATTCCTTTCAAACACAACAGCAGCGAGTTCCGCGCGCTCTGACCGCCTATCTCCTGCGACGCCCTGCCCTGAGCGATCGCATCCACCGCTTCTTGCAACTCGCCGACGAAACCGTCCTCGCCCGGCAGAGCTGGCGTGCAGACTCCGCCGTCCTTGGTCAACAGTTGCGGCGGTTCTCCCCAAGACGAGTTGAACTTGAGCGTGGCCTCTTCAAAGTACACGTCGTAACCGTGCTCAAAGGGACAGCCCTGTTGCGCCAACCAGCCACCTTCGGCGCTGATGGCCATTGGGCCGTCGTACTGGTAGTGGACGTTGATGTACTCGACTGTCTCGCCCCGGCCAATGTACCCTTGCGCGCTGACCGCCGTGGGCATCCCAAACAAAAACTGCACGAAGTCCGCGTCGTGGATGTGCAGGTCGATTGCTGGGCCGCCGGTGCGCTCCAAATCTTCTGGTGCCCACCACGCCGGTCGCGAAATAATCCGCTTAAAATGAGCGGCGAGCACGGGGCCGTGTTCCGCGTCGTCAACGAGCTGTTTGATCAGCCGGAACTCGGGGAAATACCGCAGGACGTGGGCAACCATAAATTGCCGCTGGTGCTCCTCGGCCGTTGCTACGATCCGGTCGGCGGCGTCCAAGGCCAATGCAATGGGCTTTTCCAATAGCACGTGCTTGCCCGCAGATAAAGCGCGGATGCTAGTCTCGACGTGCATGTTCGTCGGCAGACAGATATCCACCAAGTCGATCTCCCCATCGGCGAGCAACTCGTCCAACGTTTCGTAGCAGCGTATGCCCGACAAGTCCTGCACTCCCCCGCTATCGCCGAAATTGCCCTGAATATCGTTCCAATCCCCCGCGCGCTTTTTAGGGTCGCGGGAGACGATAGCTGCAACCTGGCCCCCGTTGACTTGGGCCATAGCCTTGTAGTGGGTCATGCCCATGAAACCGATGCCGACAATGCCGATATTGACCATCATTTCCTCCTTGTGTGGAGTTGCTAGGATAGGCTTGGGGGCCGACTGCTGTCAAGCTGATTGCGGCCCAAGGCGCTTTTGCCGTATATCAGAGGTATCGGCGCTGCTATCGTCATTACCTAATTCAGCGATAGCAGACGTAGAGAAAGCCAAGGAGACCGACTATGAGTATCAGGCTCGACTTACCCAAAGAATTGGAACGAGAACTGACAACGGAAGCTACACAAATGGGGGTGTCTCTCGCTGAGTACGTCTTGCGTCTTCTTTCCACTAGGTCATCTGTTGAGGCTGCGCCAGCCACGGGTGCAGAATTGATCGCCTATTGGCAAAGCGAAGGGCTCCTTGGCACGCGGTCTCGTACCACCGATAGCCAAGCGCTCGCCCGTCAACTCCGTCATAAGGTGGAAAAACGAATACGGGAATAGTCTTTGTATCTCCTCGATACTGATGTGCTCATTGACATTCAGCGCGAGCATACTCCAGCGCTGACTTGGTTTGCTGGCTTGATCGAACTTCCGGCTGTGCCTGGCTTCGTGATCATGGAGCTGATTCAGGACGCCCAAAATGCTGGGCAGGTTCAGCAGGCGTTGAAATTAGTCGCGCCCTTACCAGTGGTGTGGCCCACCGCTGCTGACTGCCAACGTGCCTTGACTGATTTTACGTCTTATCACCTCTCGCATAACCTAGGCTTGTTGGATGCCTTAATTGCAGCTTGTGCGATTGGTTCGTCAATGACGCTGTGTACCTTTAACGTCAAGCATTATCGGATGGTGCCCGATCTTGATGTAGCCCAGCCCTATGCCCGGTAAAGCACTTTTATGCAGATAAAAATGCGAATTTCGAGCACTTTTTTCAGGTAAAGAGAACTCCCCCACCAAATCCCCACTAACTACTAAGTCGCCTTTTTGGCGTCCATCCGCAGGGCTATTATACTATCTCGCGTCCAGTGCGTCTCTATACGCCAACGAGGAACCATCCCATGCCCGCTGAAACCTACGACATTCTGCTGGTCAGCTTCAGCAAACACAGCCACCAGCAGCACTTCATCCCCTTGTATCAGGCCCATCCCCGCCTGCGCATCATCGGCGTCGCCGACTACCCCGACACCGACCCGGACTTGCGTACTTACAACCAGCAATGGGCTAGCCAACTCGGCGTCCCCTACTCAGAAGACCTCGACGAGTCTATCGACGATCCGGCCATCAATATCGTCAGCGTCGGATGCGAGATCGAACGGCGGTCCGCGCTCATCGTCCGCGCCGCCGAAGCTGGCAAGCACCTGTGGATCGACAAGTTTCCCGGAGCCACCCTCGCCGAGTCCGAGGCAGCCGCAGCCGCAGTCGAGCGCACCGGCGTCCGGGCGATCATCCCCGGCTACGCCTACGGCACCCTCGCCCAGCACACCCGCCAAGTCCTCGCCAGCGGCGATTTGGGCACGCTGCTCGGCGTCCACGTCGATGTGATGTTCGGCAAGGGCTGGCCGCGCCCGATAACCCAACGCCGCGCCTTTGTCGCACCCAACGGCCGGTGGAAATACCCCGATATCAAAAGAGAGTTGCTGACAGTGGGCGCATACGCCGTCGGCCTAATCCAAGAATGCCTCGGCCCCATCCGCCACGTCGTCGGCCACGCTGGGGCCTTCTTCTTCCCCGAACACGGTGCTCACGGCTGCGACGATTTTGGCACGATGACCCTGACCGATGCCGACGGCCGCGTAGCCACCTTGTGCGGCGGGCGCATTGGCACGGCCTCCCATCCCCAAGGCGGACCATCGCGGGCGTACCTAATCGGCACCCGCCAGAGCGCTACCATCGACGCGAAAAGACCGGCGTTGGACGCTTATCTGCGCGACTATAGCACCGGCTACGACTATCAGCCCAATCCCCAAGATCCCATGCAGTGGCACGGAGGACCGCCCGTTCCAACCGTCGCCCTATCCGAGGACACAGCGGGCCTAGCAGCCGGGCTCGACGATTTGGTCGCCGCTATCGACGACGACCGCCCGACCCGCTATGGCGTGCGCCAAGCGCGGGATTTGATGGAAATTATTCTCGCTGGCTACCGCGCCGTCGAGTGCAACGCGGCCATTGACCTGCCGCTGGAGCAAGAGCTATGACTATCGCCCTCAGCGCCCATCCCGCCCTCAATCCACTCGTCGACCAACTCGCCGCTGCCTTGCCGATCAAGGGCCTATACTACCCAGCGCGTCGGAACCCCAATACTGACCTGCCTTTTTTCAGCGACTTGCCAGCCATGCTCCAGGCAACCAGCCCCCGCGTCTGCGCCTTCCTCTCGCCTTATGCAGACCTTCACAACGATGTCCACACCTGCCTCCAAGCCGGCGTCGCCGTCCTCTGCGCCGGGCCAGTGCCCAAGGCCAACCAGCCCATCGCCACTGGCGGCGTCCATCGCGGGTCGCCCTTGTTTACCAAGGCGCTACAGAAGCGGCGCGATCCTTCGTTTGCCGAGCCGGTCTATCTGCGCCTCGTGGCCGGAGTCCAAGAGCCGGGATTGCTACCGGCGTGGTGGGCCGCCTGTGGCCAGCTAGCTCTTGCCACCGACCTGCTAGGCGAAAGCCCTACCCAAGTGCATCTTTGCGCCAACCGCCACGGCCGCGCCTACCAAGTAGTGCTAACCGCCACGGCTCCCAGTGGCGCGTCGATCCAGCTAGTCGTCGCCCCGCAGCCAGCGCTCGCCGAGCTAACCTTATTGGGCCGGGGAGGCCTAATCTCGGCCAGCGCCGCGCACAGCGGAATCGCCCTAGCCAGCGCCAAGGGAACCCACGTCGTGCCCGACGCGGCAACTCCTCCTGCTGAGCTAGAGTGGTTGCGCGATTTTTTGGAAAAAGATAATGCGACGAGCGAGCACTCAGGCGATTGCGGCCAAGCCCTGCTCAGCGGCCTGCGGCGGGCGCTGAAGACGCACCAACCGGTTTTGGTCAATCTCTAGACAGAGGTTGGGTGCGAAGTTGCGTCAACAAGCGCCCCGCCTGCTGCTTAGCTTGGTCAGCCGACGCCTCTTTTACGTGCTCGTACCCGCGAATGCCGTCCGGCAATTCGGCGATTTCCACGGCCAGCCCATAGCTTTCTTCGGCCAGTGCCGGCAAGACCTCTTCGATCAACCCGCAGTACCAGCCAATCAGTTCGCGTTCCAAGCGCCGCGCCTCCGTGCGTCCGAAAATGTCGAAGGCGGTTCCGCGCAACCCCTTTAGCCGGCTCAGCAACACCAACGCCGGACGCAGCCCCTTGCCAAAGCCGATCTTGCCCTTGAGCAAGCGCCGCATCGTAGGCGGATGCAGTTGCCGGACGATTTTTACCTCCCCGTCGAACAGGGCGCGCATCCGCTCTTCGCTGCCGTTGCGCGTCGCCAACCGTGCAACCTCGTATTCGTCCTTGTACGCCATCAGCTTGTACAAGCCCCGCACCACGGCCCGCGTGAGTTGCAAACCATGCGACAACCCCCGATCCACTTCCCACACTTGGCGCACAAAACCCAAGTAGTGCCGAGCATACGCGACGTCCTGATATGCGCACAACTCGGCCAACCGCACCCCCAACTCCTTCTGCCCCTCCGCATTCAAATCCGCCAACGCAGCCAACCCCTCGTCGAGCAGCGCCCGAGCAGCCGCGTCATGCGCCAGCCGCTCCTTCACCTCGGCCAACGTTTGGTCCGCGGACACTTGCTGAGTCCCCAACGCCCGCTCCACCCGCGCCGAGTCGGCCACAGCCAAGCGCCCCCAGCGAAAAGCCTGAATATTGTTCTCCACGGCTTGCCCGTTTAGGACAATAGCTTGCTCAATAGAGGCCGCTTGTAGGGGCAATACCCCAGCCTGATACGCAGCCCCCAACAGGAGCATGTTGGCGAAAATCGTATCCGAGAATAGCCGCTCGGCCAGCCAGTAGGTATCGAGATACACATTGTCCTTACTAGTGCAGCGGTCAATCAGGGCGCGCAGTTGAGCCGCCTCGGGAAAGGGCTGCGTGCGCGGATTGCGATTCATCTCCGCGTTGGCGATTTCAGCGGTGCTGACGAAGGCGCGGGTGCGCTCGGGCGCGGCGTATTTGAGGTTGTCCGGCTCGGCCGCCCGCAGCAGATCAAACCCCAAGTACAGATCAACCTCTCCGGGGAAGAGGCGGTTGAACACGGGCTGCTCGGCGGCGCTTATCACAATCGGCGCTTCGACCGGCCCGCCCTTTTGCGCCAGGCCGGTGTTGTTGGACAAATACACGTATTTGCCCTCCATCATGGCCGCGTACGCAATGAGATGGGAAATCGTCACCACGCCCGTCCCCCCCCGACCCATGGCGAAGATCGCGTACGGCCGGTTCAGCGGGCACTCCGGCGGCTCTGGCAACTCGTCCAAAGGCTCCGGACGACGACGGCGCAAGCGCGTGCCCTTGGCCGGCTTGACCACGGCAAAGGACGGGCACTCGCCATCGAGACACAGCCCATCTTGGGCGCACTGGGCCTGCCGCACCTGCGTCTTGTCGCCGAACTCGGTCGCCACGCTGTAGAGCGCGGCGCAGCCTTCGGACTGGGCGTAACAGTCGCCGCAGCCCTCGCAAATATCCTCGTCAATGAGCACGTACTCGTCGGGCGTCAAACCTTGGCGGCGGCGACGACGACCCTTCTCGGTGGCGCACTCCTTGTCGAGGATAAGCACCGTGGTCCCGGCAATTTCCTTAAACTGATCGAGCGCTTCGGCGTGGCGCTCCAAGCCGAAAACCTCGATCCGCTCCCCGTCCAAGTGGCGATAGCGTGCGAGATCCTCGCTGACGATTCCCACCTTCACTACCCCCAGCCCCAAAAGCTCCTGCACGACATCCGACACCGGCCGCTGTCCCCCAGGCGTCTGTCCACCGGTGAGCGCGACTGCCCCGTTGAAAAGCAGCAGAAAGGTGATGTTCACTTCGCCTTGGACGCAGCTTTGGATCGCGCCGCGGCCGCTGTGGAAATAGCTTCCGTCGCCCAAGTATTGGTAGATGTGCTGATTGCCGTTGAAGGGTGCCCAGCCGCTGTAAATGGACCCACCAGCCCCCATCGTGGGGATGTAGAGCACGCCAGAATCGTAGGCTTCAATCGCCCGGATGGAGGAGCAGCCAATGGCCCCCCCGGGCTTCTCGTGCAAGTCGCGGAAGCTGTTGTACGGACAGCCGCCGCAGGACATGGGCGTGACGCGGGGCACAGCCGGATAAGTGCGGTCGAGCACGCGCCGCAATTCGGCGAGGCGCTCGGGAGACGCTCCCAGACGCGGGCCGAGCTTGAGCGCCAACTCCTCGGGATCCACTTCGCCGTGCGCCGGAATCAGCGGCTGCCCATCCTCGTCCCACTGGCCGTACACGGCCTCCACATCCATTCCCCACAGCGCGGCCTTGACGCCCTCTTCGACAAAAGGACCCGGCTCCTCGACCACGTAGATGTGCCGCAGTCCACGGGCAAAGGTGCGCACAATTTCGCAGTCGAGCGGATAGCTCACCTCGAGGTGCAACACCGGCACCCGCAACCCCAAGTAGGAGAGGGCCTGCCGCACGTCCGCGTAGCTTTTGCCCACAGCCACGATGCCGACCCTGCCGCCCGCATCCGCATCCACTATGCGATTGAGGTCGTTGGCGCGGACATACGCCTCCACCAGCGGCCACTTTTCCTCCACCAGTTGCTGCTGCATGGGCAATGCGCCCGTAGCCATGACGATCTGGTTGAAGCGCTTGGCAAACGCGCGCTCGGGCAATGCGATATCTGGCCGCACGCAGTCCACGTCAACCGTGCTCGCGCCATCGCACACCGGCGTCGCCAGCTTGAGTGAGGTTACCACACCAGCGTGGCGCGACAGGGCGACCGCGTGCAGCCCCAAACGAATGACATCTTCGATACTGGCCGGATAGAAAATCGGCACCATGCTACTGCGCAACACCCAATCGCTGGCCCCGGGCGAGACCGAGCTTTTGGAGCGATGATCTTCTCCCGACAGCAGGACCATGGCGCCGCGAGCCCCTGTGCCGCTGAGGTTGGCCAACCACACCTCGTCGGGGATCCACATCGTGCCGTGCGCCTTGCCGTACCAAAAGGCATCCACATCCCCACTCGCCGCAAATTGGCTGCCCAAGATGGCGGAAGCCGCGGTTTTCTCGTTGATGCCGAACTGATGCACCGTGCGCCCCAACTCGTTGAGCATTTCGAGTTGGGCAACTATCTTCAGGTCCAGTCCACCCAGCGGCGACCCCTCATAGCCGGTGAAATAGGTCTGGTTGACGTGGCCGGTGGCTTGGTCGCGCTCCTGTTTTTCGCGCACGAGGCGCACAATCGCCTCCATGCCCGTAAGAAAAACCCGGCCATCGCGCTGTAGAAATTTGTCCTGAATATCCAGCTTCATAAGAGGCTCTTGAGAGCTACGCCCTCCTGTAGCTCTTGTCCGTTATCCTATATTATATATAATAGATAACGCGCCGCAGACACACGCCACCCTTTAATCCACAACGTAGAGTTTAAAATGGCCGAAACGATTGACGAACTCACCATCCAGTACGAGGAAGACGGCAAAGTCTTGCGCAAAGAAGTGGCCAAGGAAGTGCTTAGCAAGGGGGCTTGGGCGACGATCATGTACCTCTACCAAGACCTCAATCGCACAACCAGCGAATACGGCCCGCGCAAAATATCCATTCGCCGCTATCAGAAGCGCGACGGCACCTTTTCGCAGCGCAGCAAGTTCGAGGTATCAAGTGCCGCGCAAGCACGCGCGATCTGCAGCAAGATCCAGGACTGGTTCCCGCCAGAATAAACGCGCTGCTTACCCTGCTCTGCTAGCGACCTTCACCTTCACGCGATGCCAGCCTGTGCGGCCATCGTACAAATCGGCTCCAGCGTCGGTCCGCGGCTGGGATTCCCCCTCGCTATCCGTTGCCCACGCGACGATCTCGTACTCGCCCGACGCGGGCAATGCCCATTCGTAGGCCCACGTGACCCAAATGTTGGGCAAGCGCTGGGTGGTAATCTGCGCCTCGTGCCAAGCCCGCCCGCCATTGGTGCTAACCCGCACCGATTCGACCGTGCGCTCGCCAGCCATGGCGATCCCGTGGATGATAAAAGGGCTGCCTTCGACCCCGCGCAGGGTTTGCAGGACCACGGAAACACCGCCGTTGGCCGGGTCTTTTACATCGTCCCACACCGACAGGGGCGCGTCAATCCGCGAGTTCACTGTCGCCACGGCCGCGTCCGACCACTTGAAGGGCTTGTTCTCGGGCTTGCTTTCCCAGTAGCCTAAATACTCTTCGTCGATCAGCTCGATGCGGGTGATCCACTTGGGCATTTTCTGGCCGTAGTGCCCGGGATTTATCAAGCGCAGGGGAAACCCGTGCTTGGAGGGCAGCGGCTCGCCATTCATTTCCCAAGCGAGGATCACCTCGTCGCGCAGCGCGCGATCCAGTGGAATCGACGTGGTATAGCCATCCGAGCTGTCGCTGTAAAACTTGACCCGAATCGCCTCGCTCCTGATCCCGGCCATGTCGAGCACGTTGGACAGCGGCGTGCCCCCCCACTCGGCATTGCCCACCAATGGCCCGCCAATCCAGTTGCCAATGCACTGCATGGTCAAGACCTGCCGCTGCATGGGTAGCGCAGTAATATCCGCGTATGTCAGCCCGGTCAGGGGCTGATCCACTAACCCGTCCACCGCCAAGCGCCAACTATTGGCCGCGATCTTCGGATCGTAGTTGGTCCCTTTGATCGACTGGAGATAGTGCCGCGCATTGGAAGTAATCGGCGGCAGCGGTAGCATGTCTGACATCTCTTCCACGGACATCTCTTCCATGTCCATATCCATCACGTCCATATCCGGCCCGGTGGGCATGCTCTTGAAGCGCACTTCGTTGCCGTCGCAACCCCAAGTGGGGAGAATCGCGGTGGCGATAGCCGCCCCGCTCGACTTGAGAAACTGACGTCTAGTTGATTTGTTCATGACAACTCCTTCAGCGAATGAGGGCCAACCCTAGGCCCAACGACGATCCGGCTCC
>JAJDYK010000083.1 GCA_022825185.1 Candidatus Latescibacterota bacterium
CGGGTTGTCGGTAGGCACGGGCACGACCGGTCGGGCTGGCGGTGGAGGTCGGCGTTCCTGTTTGGTCTCGGGAATTTCTTCGAGCTGAATGATAATCGGCTGTTCGGGTTTGGCGTAGGCTTCGGGCTCGAAATTGGGGAAAAGACCAAAGAGAGCCGCGTGCAAGAGGGTAGAAAGACCCGTGCAGGCCCATAATGTCTTCCGGTACGTCAACCGCAGGTTGGCTTCAGGCTGCTTGCCTCGAATCATTCGTCCAACTCCCGTTTGGTGGAGAAGTTGACCCGCAGAGCCTCGACCTTGCGCAACTCCTCCATGACGTCGGAAATCACCCCAAACTCGGAGTCCTTATCGCCCCGCAATGAGATGATCAGCCGAGGATTGGCCGTCAGGTACTTATGTACCAGCTTGCCCACTTCGGAAAGCGGTATGTTCCGGTCTTCAATACTGATAACTCCCTCGCTATTGACCCAAACCTGCAATACGTTGCGGCGGCTTTCGAGCTTCTCAATTTTTTCAGCTTGTGGCAATTCCACCGGCACGCCCCTATAGCGCACGAAAACCGTCGAGACCATAAAAAACACGAGGAGCAAAAAGGATATATCGGCCATGGAAGCCGTGGGAATGACGCTAACTACTTTGGCTTTGCGTGCGAATTTCATCGGTTATTCTTCCGGGTTGGCAATCGAGATTTTGGTGGCCCCGGCCAGTTTGAGCTCGTCTAGCACATCGACGAAGGTCCGATAGGTGGCTCCGCGCTCGGTCTTGAGCGAAACGATCAGATTCTCGTTTTCTTGCAAACGCCCTTCAATACGTCCCTTGAGTTCAGCAAACGGCACTGGTGTCAGCTGATCATTCTCAAAAAAGGCGACTTGGTCGCGGGCATTGATCCACACGTTGAGAATATTCTTTTCTCGTATTTCCTTGGTCTCGCCCACCGGCGGCAAGTGCAACGAAAGGCCCTTGTCTTGGTTCATCGTGGTCGTGACGAGGAAGAACACGATCAACAGAAAGGCGATATCCGCCATCGAAGCCGTGGGGATCTCCGGAGAAACCCGGCTCTGGCGCCTCCCGATCACGTCTAGGCTCCTTGGTGCTCGCGCGCGCCCAACAAGTCGATGAAGTTGGCCGTCTGCTCGGTCATATCGGCGATGATCTTATCGATGCGATTGGCGCAGAAATTATAGCAAAACTGGATTAGGATGCCCACGATCAAACCCGAGGCTGTGGTGATTAGAGCCTCGGAAATACCACCCGCGACCATGGAAGGTTCGACGTCGCCGGCTTCCTTGATCGCCTGAAAGGCGTTGATCATACCGCTGACCGTGCCTAAAAAGCCTATCATCGGTGCCAAGTTGGCCACGGTCGAGAGCCAGACCATGCCGCGCTCGAGAAAGGCCATCTCCACTGCGCCGGAATTGTCAATGGCTTTCTCGACGTGGTCGATGCCGCGATCTAGGCGCAAGAGCCCTGCGTGGATGACCGAGGCAACCGGACCGCGCGTATTCGAGCAAAGCTCGGCCGCGGCGTCGGGGCCACCGCTATTGAGTGCCTCTTCGAGATTTGCAAAGAAATCCGCTGCGTCAATCGACGACCGCAACAGATTGTAAAAGCGCTCAATCGCCACTCCAACGCCGACGATGAGCAGAATGAGCAGGGGATACATGGCCCACCCGCCGTTGTGAAAAAGCTCTACCATTTTTTTCCTCGCGATGTTAGCCCCGGTCCAACAGACCGAAGCGGTGTTTAGTTCTGCTCCTCTTTTACCTCTTCGCCACCGAAGAACTGCCGCTTGAGCTTTTCTTCCTCGGTCTCGGGCGGCCGGAGTTGCCAGATGCGCTGCTGGGCCACCTTTTCCCAAGCGGGATCGGCTTTGGCTTTCTCAAAGGCGGCGATGGCTCCTTCCTCGTCGCCCTCCCTCACCAGATTGTCGCCTTTGAGCAACAGCAAGTGTGCATCCTCGGGATTTACCTTCAGCCCCCGCCTCAGCCACTCTTTTGCCTCGGCGAACCCGCCGCGGCCTTGGTTCCACTCCACTAGCTCAGCTATGCTCTTCAAATCCTTGGGGTCGGCCTCTACCATGCCCTTGAGGCCCTCGACGTGCATGGAGTCGTTACCCGCTTCAGCGGCGATTGATGCGATCCGGTTATGATAGGAATAAGCGTTCTGCGAATCTACCTTTGCCAGTTCCAATAGCGTGTCGTAGGCCCCTTCGACATCTCCGACCTCTAGCTTGAGTTCGACGATGCTCTCCAATTGGTCGGCACCACCCGTCCCGTCCGCAACTTGGCGTTTACGCCACTCAAGAGCCTGATCCACCTGCCCTAGCTCCTGGTGTAACACTGCAAGTATTTCAATGAGTTCTGCGTCTTCGACTCTAGTCGTGTCTTCACGCTCAGCCTCAAATAACTGCTTGTAGTGGACGATAGCCCGCTCGCTGTGGCCCTCGCGGCGATAGAGGTCGGCCAACTCGCGGCGGTACTTAGCTGCGTCCGGCTTTTTGTGCAGTACGCGCTCCAAGCTCAAAGCAGCCGAATCGGGCAAGTCCATGGCTTTATGTATCGAATAGAGCAGCAGGTTGGAATTCAGATGCAGCGAATCGACACTGATTGCCTGGCGCAGTGCGACGTGTGCCTGGGGCAGTGCGATGCGGGCACCGGTGGAATCCTTTTTTTCGTAATAGAGCTGCCCCAAAAAGTAAGCGGCCGTCAACTCTTGGGGACTATATTGCAAAACAGTCGTGTAATAGCCTATGGCCCTGTCGTACTCTTTGTTTTGGCGGGCCGTTTTGGCGTAGTATTTG
The DNA here is from genome assembly GCA_022825185.1 of Candidatus Latescibacterota bacterium. The sequence goes on from JAJDYK010000083.1 coordinate 2,801, forward strand.
TACTTGCGGATTGAATCGGCTATTGCAACCTCATTCTCATTGGCTCTGGCGTCGGCACCCAAAACTAAAGCGCAGATCACTAGCCATAGTGTACGCATCAGATTACATTTCACGGTAAACAATCCTCGATATGGCTACGGTCTCCACGCCGCGACAATTCGCAGTTCATTGCTTAATACAACCTCCACAAAGTCGTCAAGATATGAATTTACCCTTTGAGATGCAACTTCAAAGACCGCGTAAATATCGAGATATAGCAACTCCCGCGATTACATCTTTATAGCAACTGCGTTACATTTTCGCGGCTTGCATCGCATCTGTAGATTGACAAGTATTTATTTTTAATGCACTTTATTCGCTGTTTATCAACACGACGAATAGCGCGTTTATCCGCACTAGCGCCACGTTCACTTCTGCCGAACTCAAACGGCAGGGCTAATCTGAGAGGAACAGCCTTGAACTGGTTTGAAAAAATGAAATCTGGGATCAAGTCCCTAATAAAACGCGAAATCCCCCAAGGCATCTGGATCAAGTGTAAAAAGTGCGACCATTCCAACTACGAGATGGCCCTGCGACGCCGGCACTGGATCTGTCCGGAGTGCGCTTGGCACTATCCCATTGGCCATCAGCAGTACATCGACATCCTCATTGACGATGGTACGTTCACCGAAATCAACGCCAACGTGGAACCTGTCGATCCGCTCAAGTTCAAAGGCTACCGAGACAAAATCAAGACCAGTCGCCGCCAGAGCGGCCTAAAAGAATCGGTGTACACTGGCATCGGCCAAATCAACGGCCATTCCGTCGCCTTGGCGATCATGGACTCGCGTTATCTCACGGGCACGTTGGGCGGCGCGACCGGCGAGAAGCTCTGCCGGCTCATCGACCGCGCCATGGCCGAACGATGCACGCTAATCATCGTCTGCCAGTCAGGTGGTGCTAGGATGCAGGAAAGCGCCTATTCCCTGATGCAAATGGCCCGGATCAGTGCCAAGCTCAATCAGCTTTCGCAAAACGGCTTGCTCTATATTGCTATTCTTACCGACCCAACGTATGGCGGCGTCACCGCCAGCTTCGCCATGCTCGGCGATATCGCCTTGGCCGAACCCGGTGCGCGCATCGGCTTTGCAGGCCAAACCGTCATCCAGCAGTTCCTCGGCACGGAAGCCCCCCTGCCCGAAGGCTTCCAGCTAGCCGAGACCGTCCTCGAACACGGCTTTATCGACCGCATCGTCCCGCGCGACCGCATGGCGGCGGAATTGGCGCGCTTGATCGCACTTTTGGCTCCGAAAACTGCCAGCCACGCCTAGAAGTTGTGTCCTAGGCTCAGCCACACATCCATTTGCTCGTCGGCGATGCCCGTACCCATGCGGATCACTAGATCGGCGTCCCAGACCATGCGCACTCCTGCGCCGCCGCTGATGTGCATACCCGACCACCCGATATTATCCAAGTCGGGCCAGACTCGGCCCGCATCGAAAAAAGTCACCCCCTGCCACTCTATGTATTGTCCATAAAACCAGATGTCGTACAGTTGGTAGCGCAATTCGACATTGGACAAAAAGCGCACATCGTCTGTGAACCGCTGGGTGTCGAAACCTCGCAGCGAATCGCTGCCGCCCAGCCCCTTGACCCGGCGACTGCCTCCTATTTCGCCATAGGCGTAGAGGGGTACTTCGCCACTGAGTACCTCTAGCAAGAAGCGATGAGAGAAATTCAACCGAGGCGATAGCGGGACGTAGTAGGTATTGGTCAGGGTTACGCGGCTAAAATCAATAGGTTTAAAGAACAACGCTAGCAGGGAATTGCGCGCCGACTCGTACGACCACTCCTGAAAGAAGCCGCGCCGCGGCATCACTTCGTCGTCGCGGGTATCCCACTGGAGAGTCGCACTGATAAACCCCGAAAACCCATCTATCACTCCATCTGGGGTGCCTCGCTCCAAATAGAACGCCTGCGTCCCCCGCTGGTCCACATCAACGCGCTCCAGTCCAAAGCCGACCGACATGGATACTGGCCCGTATAACTGGCGAAAAAGGCTCACCAAGATCCTCGGGTTTCTTTCTAGAATGTAATAGTAGTAGTTCTCATCCTTGAAATCAGCACTCTTAGGCTTGATGAAGTCTCGATTGAATGCGCTATTATTGCCCAACCCATAGTAGCGCGTGCGTATATTGCGCTCGCGGAATAACTCCAGTCTCAGACCGAAACCCGTCCCCGAAATCCGGGGCACTCTCAGTCGCACGCGATTTTTTAGTTTGCCCTCAGAAGACTGCTGGACGTGCAACGTCAGCTTGTAAAGATAGGGCTGTCGCCGGTAGTCAGCCCAATGGACGCGCGCACCCCAATTCCAGCCCGTGTTAGGGCTGAGATAAGCGAGCGGCAGGCCGGTGACGCCATAGGGAATGCCCCGCAGGGTAAACTGGCGTCGCTTTGCCATCCAGCGCACGGCTTCTACGGTCTGCTCGGTCGCCGCCTGCGAGACTTTGGTCAGCAGCGGGGACGAAAGCTGGCTTTGAGTGGAATCGACGCGGCCCTCGCCTTCACCCCATGTGCTCTCTGCGAACAATAGGACACCGATGCAACTGCCGTTTGCGAGAAGCCGCTTAACCACGACCACCTCGCTTCCCAGCGCTTTCAGGTGTGAAAATGCCGCACTCAAAGCGCTGGCGATCAAACGAGCTTATCGGGGCATTAAGTGCATAGCGCAGTGGCGTAATCGCGACCGCGCCGCGCGCCAAGGCTTCCACATCGCTGTTAGCTCCATCGCCAACCAACTGCAACTGACAGCTATGGTATGCGAAGTACGGCTCGGCTTCACGCCGAGCGAATAGCGGACCATAGCTCGTCTTCGCCAAACCCGTCATGCACCTCGGGGATTCTCGCTTGGTACTAGCGGGCATGTTTACTGCGATCATGTCGGCACCAGCCGGCAACCCCCCGCGCAAGATCTCGGCGGCGATGTCCGCGGTGACAGCCGCCGCCGCCGCGACCAGCGCATCGAGCGCGGGGTCGCGCTGCCGACATCGCCGCCAGCGCGCAAAAGCCGGTTCGGGCAACTCCAGCGAAAAGGCCGCGGATGGCACCCCGGCGAGAAAGCCTTCTACAGCAGCCCCTATGGTGCCGGAACTCAGCGTGAAAGCGAGACCAGAATTGACGCCCATATTGATGCCAGAAACAACTAGCGCCGGCTTTGCGGAACAGAGATTGTGGATGCCGATATGAGCACAGTCGGCCGGCTTGCCGGTCAGCGTCTGGACAGGAAATCCGCCGCATTCAATCTCGGCCAGCACCAACGGCTCAAAGCGGCTCATACTCTTGCTGGTCCAACTGCATTCCGCCGCAGGCACGACCACGCATAGCTCGGCCAACTCGGATAGCTCCCGTAGCAAAGGCACCAAAAGAGGCGAATCAGCACCGTCGTCGTTTGTCACCAATACTTGGGGTTTTGCAGCGGTCACAGTTGATTTACCTTTCGCTACGGACGCGCTCTGAGCTGGGGCCATATAATAACAATCCGCCACTCGGCTCCCAATAATTTCCTTGCTTAGCTGTGGCTTGTGGTTCTATTATTTTTTAATGGATGCCACCATTCTCCTACAAGAACTTGAAACTCTCGCCGCAGGCCTAGACATCGAGGTGCGCTACGACGACTTTGAAGGCCAAGGCGGGCTTTGCCGCTATGGCGGCAGATCCTACTTGATCGTCAATCGCGAACTCAATACCGAGGCCCGGGTGCATGTGTTATGCCGTGCTCTTGCGCGGCTGTCTCTCGATACAGTCTTTATCCGCCCCCAAGTACGGGAACGGATAGAAAAGTGTAGATCGCAGGCCGCCGCCTAATCGCCTACACTCCCACTGACCGCGCTCCAGCATTTAGACGGGTCGCGAATTTTCCCGACAAAATTCACCGTCTGAAGGGCGGCCTGCTCTTCCTTGACAGCCCCTATGTCATAGTCTATTTTTCCTTTTTCTGTCCAAATTTAAAGACTAAAGAGATTATCATGCCCAAAATCAAGACGCATAAATCCTCGTCCAAGCGCATCAAGCAGCGCAGATCGGGCAGCCTGAAGCGGCGCAATGCCTATGCCACGCACCTTTTGGGTGGCCGCTCGACCAAGCGCAAACGGGCTTTCCGCAAAAACAGTTCGGTCTCGTCCGCAGACCTAGCCAATGTGCGCCGTGCCCTGAACCTCAAGTAAGCGAGTTTAACGGAGAATAATTCATGCCACGGGTAAATCACGCCGTAGCCACCAAAAAGCGCAAAAAGAAGGTACTCAAACAATCCAAGGGTTATTGGGGGGCGCGCAGCCGCCTCTTCCGCACCGCTAGGGAGGCCGTTGACCGCGCTCAAGTCTACGCCTACCGCGACCGGCGTCAGCGCAAGCGAGACTTCCGCCGCCTCTGGATTGTCCGCATCAATGCCGCCGCCCGCCGCAACGGCATGTCTTATAGCCAACTCGTCCACGGGCTGGACCAAGCCGGCATTGCAATCAACCGCAAGGTCTTGGCCGATCTAGCCGTGCGCGATCCGGCCGCCTTTACTGCGGTAGTCGAACAAGCCCGGCCTCACGTCTAAGTTTACACCCATCTGACAAAAAGGGGCCGGCGATACGCGCTGGGCCCTTTTTGTTCTATATAGGTCTATATGCTAGAAGAGGTGCGACAATTGGCGTCGGTGGCTGTAGAGGAAATCGAGGCCGCCCAAGACGATAAGGCGCTGGAGGCACTGCGAGTTCACCACCTCGGGCGCAAGAGCCGCTTACGCCAGATCGCGCGGCAGATCGGCCACCTGCCCGCTGCCGAAAGACCAGCGTTAGGGGAAGCCACCGGGCGTGCTCAACAGGCCATTCAGCAGGCGCTAGACGACAAGGCTCTAGCCCTCCGGCAGTCGGCTGAAGTCGCTTCTGCCCTCGATGTAACACTCCCGGGCCGACGGCCTCTGTTGGGCTGTGCCCACCCCCTGTCTCAGCTAACCGACGAATTGATTGGCATCTTCCAAGGCATGGGTTTTGACGTGGCCGACGGGCCAGAAGCCGAAGACGAGTACCACAACTTCGACGCCCTCAACACGCCGGCCGACCACCCCGCGCGCGACCTGCACGACACCTTCTATCTATTGGGCGGTGGACTCATGCGCACTCACACCTCTACGGTGCAGATCCGCGTTATGGAGCAAACGCCGCCGCCGGTGCGGATCATCTCCTTGGGTCGCTGCTACCGCAAGGAGACAGTCGATGCAACCCACCACTTCGCCTTCCACCAGATCGAGGGTCTATACGTTGACCACGGGGTCTCTTTCGCCGACTTGAAGGGCACCATTGAGGCCATGGGACGCCAGCTTATGGGCGCGGAGACTCAAGTGCGCTTTCGACCTCACTTCTTTCCCTTCACTGAGCCAAGCGTGGAATACGATTTTACCTGCATCTGCAAGGGACAACGCGCCAACTGCTCTATTTGCAAGGGAACGGGTTGGATCGAAATCGCCGGGGCCGGCATGGTCGATCCGGCCGTCTTTGCCGCGGTAGGCTACGACCCAGACGAATACACGGGCTTCGCCTTCGGCATGGGGTTGGAGCGAATCGCCATGATCCGGCACGGCATTGACGACGTGCGACGCTTTCTCGAAAACGACTTGCGATTCATCCGTCAGTTCTAAAATTCCCGACAACGCCTTATGAAAATCACTTATAACTGGCTCAAGGAATACGTGGACTTCGCCTGGGATTGGCCCGAGCTAGTCGAGCGCCTGACCATGGCGGGCTTGGAGTTCGAGGGCGTCGAGGATCTCGGCGCGCGCTACGAAGGCGTCGTCATTGGTCGCGTCAACACCTGCTGCCCACACGAAAACGCCGACCGCCTGACCGTCTGCCAAGTCGATGTAGGGACCAGAGTCAACACCATCGTCTGCGGAGCACCCAATGTTGCGGCCGGACAAACCGTCGCAGTCGCCCTGCCCGGCACCACGCTGCCCAGCGGCATGCAGATCAAAAAAGCCAAAATCCGCGGCGTCGCATCCGAGGGTATGCTCTGTGCCGAAGACGAACTCGGGCTAGGTGATAACCACGACGGCATTGTGGTTCTCGACGAGAATCTCCCGGTCGGCACCTCCTTTGCCTCGGCCACTGGGCTTGGCGACGTGGTCATCGACTTCGAAGTTACGCCCAATCGCCCGGACTGCCTGAGTCTCTTAGGCATTGCCCGCGAGGTCCACGCACTCACCGGCAACCCCCTTCGTTTTCCCAACGCACAAGTGTCCGAAAGCGGACCGGTCACCGCAGAAGATGTGCGGATCGACATCGAGGCACCGGACGATTGCCCACGCTATGTCGGCCGCATCGTGCGCGGTGTCGAGGTAGGGCCCTCGCCCGAGTGGCTCCAGCGCCGACTCCAAGCCGTGGGTCAGCGCCCGATCAACAACATCGTCGATATAACCAACTACGTGCTGCTGGAATTGGGGCATCCCCTGCACGCCTTCGACCTACATGCACTGGATCAGCGGCGTATCATCGTCCGCCGGGCGCGTTCCGGTGAAACCTTGGAAACCCTCGACGGCACCCTGTGTCAGCTCGACGAAGAGATACTGGTCATCGCCGATGGAACGCGGCCTCAAGCACTAGCCGGGGTCATGGGGGGGGCTCATTCCGAGGTATCGACGGATACCACGGACATCCTGCTCGAAAGCGCGTATTTCGCACCATCGCGGGTGCGGTTGGCCCGGTCGCGCCTAGGGCTTTTCACCGAAGCAGCCACGCGCTTTGAGCGCGGTGCCGATTGGGATGCCCCAGTGCAGGCGATTGACCGCGCCGCTCACCTAATCGCCAAACTAGTCGGCGGTGCGGTCGCCCCAACTCCTATAGACGTGTACCCCCGCCCCGGCCAACTCCGCCAAATCCCACTCTGCGTTGACCGCACCAACCAACTCTTGGCCACGGAGTTAGACTCCGCTGCCATCGTCCAGACTCTCGAACGCCTCGGCTGCCGGGTCGAATCGGGCCGGTCCCTCGTGGTAACGGCCCCGAGCTTCCGCCCCGACCTGACGCGTCCAGCCGACCTCATCGAGGAAATTGGCCGCATCTACGGCTTCGACCGCATTGAAGGCCGCCAAGAAGCATCTGGGCCTTGGATCACCCGGCGCGACCCCGAACTCACCTTTAGGCAAGTCGCTCGGCAACGGCTCTTGGGCTTGGGTTTAGACGAAGTCGTCAGCAATACGATCGTCGAATCCCGCTGGCTCGAATTAGTCGGTGCCGCAGGCCGTGCCGCCCGCTTGGCCAATCCGCCGACCGAAACCCAAGACGCCTTGCGCACCACCTTGGTGCCGAGCCTATTAGACGTCGCGCGTCGCAATTTCAACCAGCGGGCCGCAGGAGTGGCCATTTTCGAACTGGGCAAGTGCTTTGTCGCCGCGGCCGCAAAAGGCGCAAGGCCCGAGGAAGACTGGCACCTCGCAGCCCTGTGGTCGGGCCGCGTTTCAGCCTCTCCCTATCAGGCCGATGCCCGCGAGGCCGACTTTTTCGACCTCAAAGGCTTGCTCGAAGCACTGGTGGGCGAGGGGGATTTGCGCTTTGCGCCCGCCAACCGCCCCGAATGCCGCTCGGGACACGCGGCCTGTATCTCTCTTGGTGGCCAGCCTCTCGGCTGGCTAGGCCAAGCTTCGACCGACTTATGCGCGGCATTTGATTTAGAGCGCCAAGTACATATTTTTGAAATATCATTTACCGCGCTAGTACGCCATTGGCATGGTCGGGAGCGCTCGTTTACCGCGCTCCCCAAGTTTCCGCCGATCGAGCGCGACTTGGCCACAGTCGTACGCGCAGACACTGCAACCGCCGAACTTATCGCCACCATGCGAGATAGTGCACCCCACCTCGTCGAATCCATCGAGGTTTTTGACCTCTATCAAGGGGATCAAATAGAAACAGGCCACAAGAGCGTGGCTTTCGCCATCCGTCTGCGCGACCGCGAACAGACATTGCAGGACGCTCAGGCCGACGCGGCGATTTCCGCGATGCTCAAGAGTCTCAAAGCGCGGTTCGGCGCACGCTTGCGCTAATTCCAACCTCAATCAGGAGTACAGCCGCCCCAATGGATGTAAACGAAAATTTTGAGCGACTTGAACGCTACATCAACCGCCTGACGGAGGCTCTCGAAACACTGCACAAGGAAAACGACGAACTGAATGGGCAGCTCCAGAGCCTTAAAGAAAAAAATGACACCCTGCAGGCAGACATCCAGAGCCTTGAGACAAAGATCAGCGTCGTCAGCAGTGAAAACGAACAGATCAAAAAGGACAAAGAAGTGGTAAAGGGACGCATCGAACAGCTCCTCAGCCGCTTGGATGGCACCTTCAGTAGAAAAAACGAACACCATGAGCAGGTCGAAGTAGCCCACACAGAGGCTAAATAAGACAAAGACATCTGAGAAAGGGGTCTAGTATGTCGTCCCAAGTAGTGGTCAAAATATTCGACAAGCACTATACCCTAGGAGTTGACGAAGATCACTCTGCCGAACACGTGCAAAAGCTTGCCGAGATGGTGGACGAACGCATGCATGAAATCAAGCGCGAGCTCCAGAGCGGCAATCCACTCCAAGTGGCCATCTTGGCCAGTCTAAGCTTAGTGGAGGAACTCCTCTCCCTGCGGGAGGACTACGCTTCCGCTGAAGCCGATATAGCCCAGCGGACTTCTCAGCTCGCTACCTCGCTTGGGCACCTTTTCACCGAAGTAGAAGTTCCCCGTTCCGATAGCTGAAGTATCCCAAGCCGGGTTCCATCCCGTGCTCTGGTCCGATGCCCGAAGGCGTCGAGACCGATAAGGATAAGAAAGAGATACCCTTGTTTAATGGGTTTGACTACATAGTCCTAATCTGTTCTGCCTTCGCCTTTTTCGCCGGTGGCTGTCTCCTCGGCTGGCTTGGCAGTGAGCGGCTGCGCAACAGCAAACTGCACAGCACCCAAGCCGCCGCCGAGCAGATCGTCGCCCGCGCCCGCCAAGAAGCCGAGGTCGTGAAAAAAAATGCCTTGCTCGAAGCAAGGGATGAATGGCACCGCGAGCGGGCACCGCTAGAAAAGGAGCAAGAGACACAGAGACGCTCGTTGCGCGATCTGGCGGCCAAGCTGCTAGAGCGCGAACAGCAACTAGAGCGCAAAATAGACCTGCTCACGAGCAAGGAGCGCGAACAGCTCAAGAATGAGCAGGACCTCGACCGCCGCGAGGCAGCCATAGCTGCGGACGAGATCCAAGCCCAAGACCTCGTCCGAGAGCAGAGTCGGCGGCTGGAAGAATTGGCTGGTATCAGTCAGCAAGAAGCCCGGCGCATACTCGTTGATCAGCTAGAGGGAGGCGCGCGCCGAGTGGCCGCTCGCAAGGTCCGCGAGATCAAGGACACTGCGGTTGCCACGGCTAACCTAGAGGCCAAGGAAATCATCACCCGCGCCATCCAGCGCTTCGCCGGGGAACTGACCGTCGAGAGTACGCTTTCGGTAGTACCCATCCCCTTCGACGACATGAAGGGGCGCATCATCGGTCGCGACGGGCGCAATATCCGCTCCTTTGAAATGATCACCGGCGTCGAAGTCATCGTCGATGATACCCCTGGCATGGTCATGCTATCGGGCTTTGATCCACTGCGCCGCGAAGTGGCCAGACACACCCTCGAAACGCTCATCCGCGACGGGCGCATCCACCCCGGGCGCATTGAGGAAGTGTATGACAAGGCCCGCAGCACCGTCGAGGAGATGATCCGCGAGTCTGGTTCCAAAGCCGCCTTTGACCTCGGTATTCACGATTTATCCGAGTCGCTATTGGAAACACTGGGCAAGCTCCGCTTCCGCACTAGCTACGGACAAAACTTGTTAGTCCACAGCAAGGAAGTCGGATTTTTGGCCGGCATGATGGCCGAGATGCTCGATCTTGACATAGTGCTAGCGCGCCGCGCTGGTCTCTTGCACGACATCGGCAAGGCACAGGACTTTGAGTTAGGCAACGACCCAGCACAAAGCGGTGCTGTACTGGCCCGCAAGGGCGGCGAAAGCCCTGAAGTTGTGCAGATTATCGAAACCCATAGCAAGTACACGCCCTCGCGTTCAGCCATCGCCGTATTAGTCGAAGCTGCCAACGAAATCTCCACCCACCGCCCGGGGGCCCGCAAAGAAAAAGTCGAGGAGTACATCCGCCGTTTGCACCACATTGAGGAACTCGCAGCCGACTACGTGGGCGTGAAACAGGCTTTTGCTCTGCAAAACGGCAAGGAAGTTCGGGTCTTGGTCGACAGCGGAGTAGTAGATGACACGTATGCCGAACAACTCGCCGACGACATCACCACTAAGCTCGAGCAACAACTCGAATACCCTGGGCAGTTGCGCGTCTGCATCATCCGCGAGATGCGTGCCGAGTCTCACGCGCGGTGAACGTTCTCTTCGTCGCCGATATCTTTGCCCAGCCGGGCCGGAGGGTGGCCGCAGCCGTAATTCCCGAGTTAGTAAAACAGCGCGAAGTCTCTCTGGTAATCGCCAACGGCGAAAATGCCGCCGGAGGGTTTGGCCTCACCGACCGCATCGTGCGCAAGCTGCACAGTTATGGCACCGACGTTATCACTAGCGGCAACCACGTCTGGGACCGCCGCGAGTTCATCCCGTACCTAGACCAATCCGACCGCGTCCTGCGCCCCTTCAACTACCCCCAAGACGCTCCCGGCATTGGTGCGACCGTCGTCGCCGCACGCGGCGGTCCCCCAGTGGCCGTGCTCTGCCTCCAAGGGCGCACCGGAATGCCCACCATCGACTGCCCCTTCCGCACGGGCCGCGCCGAGGTCGAGCGCCTACGCGCAGAGACACCTTTAGTCTTTGTAGATTTCCACGCCGAAGCCACGGCGGAGAAAATGGCTATGGGCTTCCACCTCGACGGCTTGGCCACCGCAGTCATCGGCACCCACACCCACGTGCAAACCGCGGATGAGCGCATCTTGCCCAAAGGCACGGCGTACCTAACCGACGCTGGCATGACCGGCATCCGCGAATCCGTGATTGGCGTGCGTCCCGAAATAGCCATCCAACGCTTCCTCACCCAAGTGCCCACCCGTTTTAAGCCCGCCGACGGCAAGGCGGTCCTCTGCGGCGCGCTGATCGAGGCCGACGAGGCAAGCGGCCGGGCCACTCGAATTGAGCGGTTGCAGCTAGCCGAGCCTTGACCTCGTGTTAATTAGGAATTAAAAATTAAAATTAGAAATTGGGCGCGGCGAGCACACTAATTCTCAATTTTTAATTCCCAATTGATTACCCGGAGCACCTATGTCCTTTCAAGAGCCGCTCTTTTGGACCGACGCCGAAGATGCAACTCACCGGCCTTACTCGGTCTCCGAAATCACCAGCCAAGTCAAGGGGCTGCTCGAAGAGAGCCTACCCAAGTGCTGGGTCGAGGGCGAGATCTCTCAGTACACCCACCACAGCTCTGGCCACCGCTATTTCACGCTCAAAGACAATGCGAGCCAGCTGAGCGCAGTGATGTTCAAATGGCAGGCCGGCTCGCTCTCCTTCAGCCCTCAACAGGGCATGCAGGTGCAGGTGTACGGACATATCTCCGTCTTCGAGCGCGCCGGGAAGTACCAACTCTACGCCGAGCAAATCAAACCCGCTGGCGTCGGCGAGTTGGCCATCGCCTTCGAGCAGCTCAAAAATCGCCTAGCGGCTGAAGGTCTTTTCGACGAAAGCCGCAAGCGACCCCTGCCCCCGTATCCCCGCAAAATCGGCGTGGTAACCTCGCCGACAGGCGCGGCCATCCGCGACATCATCCAAATCCTCGACCGCCGCGCCCCGGACATCGAGATCGTCCTCTGTCCCGCACGGGTCCAAGGCGAAGGGGCCGCCGCTGAGGTCGCCGAAGCCATCGCCAGTTTAAATCAACTAGACGACATCGACGTGTTGATCGTCGGCCGCGGCGGTGGTGCGCCCGAAGACCTCTGGCCCTTCAACGACGAATCCGTCGCCCGAGCCATCTACCAGTCGCCGCAACCCGTCATCTCTGCCGTCGGTCACGAGATCGACTACACCATCGCCGACTACGTGGCCGACTGCCGCGCTCCAACCCCCTCGGCTGCGGCCGAAATGGTCGCCCGCGAACGCAGCGCCCTGCGCGAGCGCGTCGCCGAGCAACAAGGCCGCTTGCTAGCGGAAATGGAGCGCTATCTCAGCTCCTTAGAGGAGCGGTTGCGCCACTGCGACCCGGACCGCCTGCGCGCACGCCTCGACGACCACTTGCAGCAACAAAGCCTATATCTCGACGAGCGACGCCAAGCTCTTTCTACCGCTTTCGATTGGTTTTTGCGCACGCGGATAGAGTCCCTAGCCACCGCCACCACCCGCCTCGACGACCTCAGCCCGCTCACGAGCCTAGCGCGCGGTTTTGCCCTAGTGGAACGCGTCGCCAATAAACGTCTCGTCCGCGACGGCAACGAGCTTCAGCCAGGCGATAAACTGCAACTGCGCTTTCGCCGCGGAGGCGCTATCTGCCGTGTGGAGGAGAAACTCAATGAGTGA
>JAJDYK010000309.1 GCA_022825185.1 Candidatus Latescibacterota bacterium
TAATTCGCCTCGCTTAAACAGGATGTTGCCGATCCCCACCTGCGCTCCGGTATGGGTGGAATCCAGCGCCAAGGCTCGGCGAAAGGACTGTAGGGCCTCGGGGTAGCGCGCTTGTTCGTGGTACACTTGGCCGAGCGCGTAATGGGCCTCGGCGTCCGTCGGATCTTCCGCGATTTGGTGCTGATAGCGGATCTCCCGCTCGCCTAGGGTCTCTTCGGTGGGTGTACACCCGTTGAGGAGGGCTAGCAGGCAAGCAACGGCCCAACAGCGCCCTTGGATCCTTTTCCACTGGTTGCTCATGCTCAGCCGGAGGAAGGTGGTTCTTCCACTTGGTGGATTTGGTCGATGGGCACTTGTACGAGCGTCTGCACGATTCCGCTGGGCCAGCGGATCTGGACGCGATCCACCTGTTTGCGCTGGCCCAAGCCGAAGTACACTCGCAGATCGTTTTGCGAGAGATAGCTGCTGCCGCTGCGCACCTCCTCGACTTGCACCAAATCGCCGCTTACCACTCGGATCACCGCCCCAATCCCGTCCCGGTTGCTGACCCGGCCGACGGTCTTAAAGGCGATCCAGTGGTTGTGCTGGCCGCTGTCGTTGCGCAGCAAAAACGCCCGCTGGTTGTTGTTGGAGACAAAAGCATCTAGGTCGCCGTCGTTGTCGATGTCGGCAAAGGCTGCGCCCCGGCCGACTCCGCCCAAGGCAGTAGTCGGCACGAGCGCAAACCGCCCGGCCCCGTCGTTGGCAAAGAGTTGGTCCGGCTGCGGATAGGACGCGGCTTGGTCGAACGCCTGCACTTCTGGATGGACGTGGCCATTGGCCAGATAGAGGTCTAGGTCTCCGTCGTTGTCGTAGTCGAAAAAATCCGTGCCAAAAGTCAAAGTCGCAAGCGTAGGCTCGCCCAATCCCGACGGAAAGCTCAGGTCGGCAAATGTGCCGTCGCTATCGTTGCGATAGAGGCGGCAGCTTTCCCACTGGAAATTGCAGACCACGATATCCAAATCGCCGTCCCGGTCGCAGTCGCCAAAGTCCGTGCCCATGCCGGCCTCGGGGCGAGCGCTCTCGCTGAGCGCCACCCCCGCGCTCAATCCCACTTCGGCGAACCGCGTTGCGCCGTCGTTGCGGAAGAGGAAATTGGCCTTCATGTCATTGGCCACATACAGGTCTGCGTCGCCGTCCCCGTCGTAGTCGCCAAAGACGACGCCCAATTGGCGGCCGGCTTCGCTGTACACGCCGGCTGGCCGGGTAATATCGGCGAATTTCCCGCCCAGATCGTTGCGGAAGAGGGCACCGGATTCTCCTTTGTACTGAGTGGGGGCGCAATAGACCGGGATTTCCCCTTGGCGACATCCTTCATCGTACGCTAGATCAACGAAGACGTTGTTGGCAACATAAAGGTCTAGGTCTCCGTCGTTGTCGATGTCGGCAAACGCCGCGCTAGTACTCAGGCGGGGATCGCCGACCCCGGCGTCGGCAGTCTGATCGGTGAAGGTTCCATCACCCTGATTATGATACAGGACGTTGGGACCGAAGTTGGTCACGTACAGATCCACGTGCCCGTCGTTGTCGATGTCCCCGACGCAGGTACCCATGCCATAGCCCGGATGGCCCGTCCGCGTTTGCGCAGTCACATCGGCAAAGGTACCGTCGCCTCGGTTGCGATAGAACGCGTTGGTGGGGAGGTCCTCGGCGACAAAACCCGGCAGCGGCGCGCTGTTGACCGCATAGAGGTCTTGGTCGCCGTCGTTGTCGTAGTCGAGGAAGGCCGCGCCCGACCCGTAGGTTTCTACATAATAGTAGCGCCCGCTCGCCCCATTCTGATGGTGGAATTCAATGCCCGCCTCCTGCGCCACTTCTACAAACGCTGGTCCGATCTCTGGTTCTGTTGGCCCGCATCCTGCGCCGCTCACGATGAGCAGTGCCCACAAAGACAAAACCGCGGCCACGGGACTAGTAGGGAGCGGAGGAATTGAGATGAACGTGGGTTGCCTCGACGAGTGATGTCATGGGCTAGCGGGGCTGGCGTCTAGTCTGCCCAACTGCTCTTCAAACACCACAACCCGATCGGCGTATTGATTCCTGAGCCGGGTGAACAAGGAGTCGAAGAGGGCCTTTTCTTGCTGTTTCTGCACCCACCACCGCGCCCGCGAAGCCGCCTGTGCAAAAGGCGTGGGACGCGGGGGAATGCGCTTCTGCACCTCGAATATCGAATAGCCTTCGTCGAGGGCCACTGGTCCGGTGAGCACTCCCACCGGCGCGGCGACCACCGAATCGTAGAAGGCTCCGAAAACCCGCCGCTCGGAAGGGTGGTTGTGGATGTGGTATTGCCCGTGCCCGCCCTCGGCATCCGTGCGGAGCGTGTGGCGGGCGGCCAGCTTTTCTAGGGGGTCGCCGGTGCGGACCCGCTGCAAGAGTTGTGCCGCTTCGGCGTGGGTCGCCACTAGCACCTCCGCCACCTGAATCTCTTCTAGTTCCATAAACTGTTGCGGATGGTCGTCGTAATATTGGCGGGCCATGGCGCTATCGACTTCGGTCCGCTCTACGACTTCCTCTCTGCGGAGAGCTTCGAGCAGCAGCGATTTTTTCTTGTCCTGCAACCAGGCTGCTATGGTCGAATCTTGGTCCAAGCCTTCCTGCAAAGCTGCTTGATAGACGAGGGTGCGCGGCAAGAGGTCCCGGTGGATGAACTCGGCAATCCCGCTGCTGTCGAAGGAAACCGAGCGGATGAACCAATAGGCGTTATAGGTTTCGGCGAAATCCAGCAGCGTTACCTGCCCGCCCTTGAAGCGGCAGAGGATCACTTCCTGTTCTTCGGGACCCAACAGCATCCCGCGACCGTCGGATTCGGCCATCCGATCGACTAGCAACCGGATCGCCTCGCCATCTAGCTGGGCGTTTAGTCGCTCTTTGAGCTGTGCGATCAGCTCATTCCAGCGGGTGCGGAACTCGTTCCAGTACTGCTCGCGGAGAAAGGCCGCTCGGTAGTGCGTAGGTGCTGGGCCTTGGGACAGGACCTTGAAAATCTCGTAGTGTTCCCCCACGAGTAAAGGCTGACTCAAATCTCCAACCTGTAGGTCGAATATCTGCTCTCCCACTTCTAAAGGCAGCCCCATCTCCTCCAAGTTGCCGCGTCCGTACCAGGCATCAATCGCCCCGCCGTGGGCGGCTGTCGGCGCGATAGAATACCTGCGGGCCACCTCGGCAAAATTCCACCCCTGCTCCAAGTCGCGCATGGCCTTTTGGGCTTCTGCCGCGCTGGCGGTGCGGATATGGGCCAAGCGCAACATCCGATTCCACTTGTTCGTCGCAAAATTCTGACGCATACCATCCACGGCGAGATCTACATCCGCGAGGATGGTCCGCACGGCGTACTCATCGACCAGTTTCTTGCGCCGTTCCCGATCCCATTGACGCATGAACTCCACTGTCTGATCCAGTCGCTGCTCCTGCGCGTCGATGAGCATCAGCTTCATGTCGATCATCGTCTGCAAGTAGAAACGCCACGCTTGGAGGCCCTCTTCAGGGTCGCGGTAATTGGCGGTGGATTCTTCGCGGAACTGGCGCAGGTCTGCGAGCTCGATTTTTTCGTCGCCTACTCTAGCGACCACGTCGGCATCCACTTGTGGCCCGCAGCCACTCCACCACAGCGACGCGAGGGCGATTCCCATAACGGACCGAGCGCGCACCATTAGAGTTCCTCGGCGCGGCGTTGCTTGGCCAGGTACACTTCGCGCGTAAATGGGTAGGCGATGTCGATGGTCTCTACCGGCTGATCGCGGTAGTCGAAGCGCAGCACCATCTCTGGGATCCGCACTTCAAATGCTTCGACATCGTTAGCTAGCGGGGCAAAGGCGATGAAGCCTTCGCGCTCTTGGCCGCTGAAGATCATCTCGTCTTCTGGATACATGGTGCGGGTCAGCAGATCGCGCCGCTCGCGGAAGGGAAGGAAGGTATTGCCGGCATAGCCTATGGCATACGGGGCAAAGTACTCGTCTAGCGCCAGTCGGGTGAAGGCTTGGTAGCGCCGACCATTGGCGCTGGCGATTTCTATGGCGTAGGGATTGAGCCACACCTTGGGATAGGCGTAGTTCTTGACCTTGAGTAGAAAGACCGTAAAGCGGGTGGGATGTTCCTCTTCCCAGCCCGGCTTCCAGTCGCCGTAGGTGTAGGGATTGACTGGCGCGAGATAGGGGTTGGGATCGTGAAAGCCCTCCGGCTGCTGCGAATGGCCGCTTAGCTGCCGATTGAGCATGGCCACGGTCAGCGGCAACAAACTCACTTCCAAGCGGTTTTTGACGAAGGTGATGCTGTGGTCGTCGCGGACGACGAAATCCGCTCCCGCCAAATTAGTGGCCGGCAATATGGGACCGGCAAAGTGGCGGTAGCCCAATTTGTGCCCGCAGCCTCCGGCGAGTAGCGCGGCGCACAGCAGACAGCCTATCCATGTTTTCATTGCGTTTGACTCTTTCGTTCAATAGATCACGGCGACGGGTTGTAGGCGCACCGCTCGCCCCTGATCCGTTTCCACTTCCACGCGCGCTAGGTACACGCCCGGGCGGACCAATTGCCCAGCCGCGTCCCGACCGTCCCAGTGGACCGCATGGCGTCCTGCGCCCTGCACACTGGGCGGTGCTTGCCATACCGGCCGGCCGTCGAGGGCGTAGAGGCCGACTTGTACTTGGGACGACTCACGCACCCGGAAGAGGGTGTATTGTATGGACAACAGGTCGTTTATGCCATCGCCTTGGGGGGTAAACGCGCCGTTACCTGCCTCGACGTCTCCCAACACTCCGCCCGTGGAGGCGGCAGATGCCACGACGAGCAACTGGTTGGAACCTAGCTCTGCGCTGACATCCCCTCCTTCGACGCGCTGCAACAAGCTCGGCTCGTGGCGGTTGAAGACCTCGCCGCCAAATTCGCCAGCTTCGCCGTACAGCACGGCTTCGAGACCGATGCGCAGTCGCTGGTCGCCGCTGGGGTGCAAGGGGCGCGGCAAGAACACCACAAAGCCGCTTTCTTCGCGTAGCAAACTGTCCGGCTCTACGGCGCTGAGCGGGTCGCCCATCTCCAAATAGCGAAATGTGGCTTCCGCTGGCGCTGAGATGCGCACGGCGTCGCAGCCGATGCGGTCCGCGCTGGCAAATTCCACGCCTAGGTCGTACGTGAATGGGGTTTTCGCGCCCGCTGGGACGCGCACTTGTCCGCCTTGGGGGTGGGGTTCCGCCGCGAGGACGATCTCGCCGACGACCCGGTCGGCTAGCAGGGGCGCGATCTCGATTTGCAGGGAATCGAGGCGGGCAAATTCCCATAGCTCGTCCGTTGCTAGCTGGATGCGCAATTGGAAATATCGGCCCCACGGCAGGCGCGGATGCTGGCCCGAGTCCTCCAACGGCAGCGACCAGAAGCTCCAGTTTTGCAGGTCTTCGGCCACTGGACCGCGAAAGCCGACCGCTATGGTAGCGCCGCGCGTCTCTAGCGGTATCAGTCGATCCCACTGCCTCTTGGTCACCTCTACGTGGGCACCCAGATCGTCAAAGCCAAAATAAGCCGTTGGGGTGTCGTCGCGCCCGGTGCGGATTTCCACTTGAGCGCGGGTTGGGCCGTCGGACGGCAGCAGTTGCTCTCCGTCCTTGCGCCATTTGCTCACCGCTAAGCGCACCTGCCCGAAGTTGACCTCTCGTCCCAAATCTATGACCTGCGACTCATAGGTCGCCTGCGGCGCGAAACCCCGGCCGTAGATTTCCATCTCGGCAAAGGCCGAGCGCGTGACAATGGGGTCGCCGTACAGGGTAAATCCGTCGGGAATGGCGATTAAGCGGAAGAAGCGGAGGTATTGGGTGGGAAACGCGATTTCGGTCACCACGTCGGCATTGCGCTCCTCGTAGCCGAGGGGGATGGCCAGCGGACAGCACGGCCCGTCGCCCCGCCAGACGAACCCGCGCTCTATTTCCTCTTGCATAATGCCGGTCTCGGCTTTGGCGGCCGTCAGACTATAGGACTTGAGGATGTAATTGGGCCTGAAAGGCTCGTCGCTTTCGGGGCTGACGCCTTCGGGAGGGAAAAAGACGAAGCGCTCTACGGGCACTTGGGTGCCCATGTCTATGGTATAGAAGATGCCAGCTAAGTCCCGCCGCTCTATGTACGTGGTTGGATCCCCATCGACGAAGAGAAAGCTTTCCGTGGCTTGGTATAGGGTATTGTGATTGATGTCCGTCCAGAAGCGCGGATGACCGGGACGAAATTGCGGGTCGGTGGGAAAGCGCCAGCGCTGCCAAGGGCCGAGCTGGGGCAAGATGTTTTCGTTCGGGTCGAATTCAAAAGGCTGGAGGGCGTGGGAAGTGTCGTCGATCATTAGGCTGAAGTCCACCACGTCCGCTGGCGCGACGCCACCCTGCCCGCCGAGTTGCCACCACTCTTGTGCCGCCCCAGGGCTACAAACACCTATCAGCACAACACAGGCTAAAATTGCGCCTTTAAGAATTTCCAGAGGGCTTCTCACCAGCGAGGTCTCCACAAGATGCTCTCCATCGCCCGAACGGGCGACGCAAATGATTAAGGGGAAGGGGCGCACATGCCCCTTCCCCTCATAACAGATTCTACTGAATTGCTACTTGAGGCGTTGGGACATGTTGTTTTTGATGTGGCCCCAAGTGTCATTTTCCACGTTAGTCTCGGTCGCCGCCAGCGCCCAGAAGTCGGGCATCTGCGAGGCATCGACGTCCTGCGACTGGCTGCCGTCGTTGATGTACATGGAGTGCTTGCGTCCACCGCCGGGCTGGTCGGCGTCGAGCGGGCGATAGCCGAGGTGGATCACGTCGTCTTCGGCGAACGTGTGCCGCGTGCTCTCGGATTCGCTCAGGCCCCAGATGTCCCACAGGGCACCTCGCCACTCATAGGTGTACGTAACCCCGACCGTCAGGTTCTCAGCACCTGCTGGCAGGACGGTCCACGCAGCCTCGAAAAACTCCGGCTCCACGCCCCACAGCAGCTCTTGGGAGTCGATGAACTCTAGCTGGCTGTAGAAGAAGCAGGTCTGGTTGGGCAACAGGGACTCGCCAGCCGGCGGGAAGATGCGCACGTGCCAGCGCTGGCCATTGGCGATCTGCTCGAGGTCGGAGCCGAGGATATTGCCGCCGAGGTGATCGGCGTCAACGGTGATCTGCAAGCAGTCGTCTTTCCACCACTCCTTGACGGGCGAATCGTACTTGAGGGTGTCATCGACAAAGCGCGCAAAGCCGTACCACTTGTTGTCTGGCGGTGCCGACCAACCGTTGAGGATGGTAAAATCGTAGTCCGACAACTCGACGAAATCGCTGGCTCGGTCGAAGAAATCGGGTTGATTGAGGGCGAGAGCCGGGTCGTACCAACCCCAGTCGTCGTCGTTGCCGTCGATGGTGATGGCCGCCGGATCGGGTACCTGGGGGTAGAACACGGTCACGCCTACGTGGGCAAAAGCCGCCGTGCTCAACAGGCAGGCCAACCCAAAGGACAAGGCGAAAAAGCCGAACTTTCTCATGCTATACGCTCCTTGATTGGAAGATATGGAGAAAGGAAAAGGAATATGGGAAGTGTCGTTCAACAAGCTATGCAACCTCCTTTCGGATTAATGCGTTTGCTAGGAAGGCTTTACATTAACAAAAAAACAAAGGCAATACAAATTTATGCAAAGAAATGCCGTTTTTGCGGGCGCAACAGCGCGGTTCTGACTTGGTAGGCAGTGGGAACGGGGCGTATATTGTCAGCCGATGGTGCTCGCAGACTTAGGCGGGCTTTTCCCCATTAGGAGATGGATCATGAGGCTGACAACCCTTTGGAGCAGAGGGCCGATCTTGCTGTTGTGGTGCGCGTTTATACTCTCGGAGTCCACGGCTTTCGCCCAGCTATCGACGGGCTTTCGGCCAGTTGAGGAACCCGGGATTCGCGGGGTGCGCATCCATCCCGGTGCCTTGGCACCCAACCGGCGCAAATGGTACTTGCCGCAGAATCTGTACTACGAATACCAGTGGCGCGGCTGGGAGTACAGCAACTACGCGCGCGACAACTACGAGCGCTACGTCAACATCCTGCTCGAAGGCACTCGCAACTACAACCTCTTCGGCCAGTACATCAATCGCGGCTGGGTCATCTACGACTGGACTGAAACCAGCCCTCTGCGCCAGGGCAGCGCCCTCTTGAAGGGCACCCGCTTTGGCCGGTGGTTCGACAGCCTCGTCATCTCGTCGGCCAGCCACGGCCAGTTCCACACCTCCCTGACGGTGGGCGACGCCATCCGCACGACGCTCACCCCTTTGACTTTTTCCAAACCCACGTTCAACGGGTTGCAGTGGGATTTTCTCGCCGATAAGTACGCGCTGACCCTGCTTGGCTCGCGGCTCAACGCGCCGGGGTTTACCGCGCTCAACGAGGCGGGCGGGGCTTCGGCGATCGAAAACACGACCCGCCTCCTTGGGGCGCGCGGCGTAGCTCAAGTGGGCGATTTTGCCAAGCTGGGCCTGACGTGGGTCAATGTATCCAATACCAGCAGCGAGCTGAGCCTCGGCGACAACTCGCTCAAGGGCCTGCTGACCGGCCCGCAGAACACGGGCAATGTCGAGCGGGTCATCATCCGCATTGCCGACGATTCGCCTGAGTCCGAGGAAACCGGGGCCTCGTTTTTCGTCGATCAGGTGATCATCGACGGAGAGCTGCACCCGGAGATCGTACCCTTGGTGCGCGGCGGCGTGCGGCGCGAGGGCATTTTGGAAGTGAGCGGCTCGGACGTAATTGAGCTTATCTACGACATTCGCAACGATTTTAGTCCAACCGAAAAAGTGGGCACTTTCCGCGAAGCCAAGAAGCTCGAATTCGAACTGGTGGTGTCCAACGACTACCGCATAGAGATCGCCTCCAACCTCCAGACCAATGCCCGGGGCGAGCAGGTCTTCTTGCCGGTGGCCCAGGCCCGCGACGAGATCACCGATGGCTCCAACCAGACCTTTGTGCGCTTTGCCTACGGCCTGCCGACTGGGCACGAGGTGATCGGTATGGACCTGGAGCTGATCAACCTCGCCCACTTTGACTTGCGGGCCGAATGGGCCCTCAACCGCCGCTTCCGCCGCTTCCCCAACCAAAACTTCCGCAAGCTACCCGCGTATAAGGAAACGGCCGAAGCCGGGTACGTTACGGCCTCGTATCAGCGCTACCCCTTCTTTGCGTACGGCGAGGCGTTCACCATAGATCCCGATTACAGCACCACGGCCTTTATCGCCGATCCGGGCGGGGTCATCGACTACGCCAGCGAGACCCAAAACCTCTTTGAGTTTGTCGATGACAACGACGACCAAGACCGCTACACCGACTGGCAGCGCTATCGCCAGAGCCAAGGGTTTGGCGGCGAGGGCGGCTCGCAGGGCCGCGACACGGAGATTTTTCCCGGGCTGGACGAGAACAACGATTTTATCTCCGACTTCAACCAAAACCAAAACAGCCGTCCGGATTACGTCGAGCCTTTCCTGCGCTATCAGGTCGATCCGCCAGAGTTTCTCTTTGGCATGGACATGAACAACAACACGATTATCGACCGCTTTGAGGACGACCGCCTGCCCGACTACCCCTACGAGCGCGACCATCGCGGGTACAACGCGTACGGGGGATTGAAAATCACCGAGAGCTCCCGGCTGACCGTTGGTCGGCTCGCCGAGCACCAACTGAGCAGTGACCGCGAGAGCCGCTCGTTTTACGGGCTGCTGACCGTGGAAAAATCCTATCCCGGGCTAGATATATCCCTTTTTGAACACGCCAAACTAGTGGCCGACAACTTGCCCGAAGACCGCATCGTCTGGCGCGATCCCATCGGCCTGACGGATTTTGCCGATCCGCTCGACAATCAAGATACCTTTGTCAACTCGCTGTACTTGCAGGCCCGCTACTTTCGCATCCGCAACCTGAACGTCGAGGGCAAGCTGAAGTACGAGCGCTTCGACCAGCTCGGTGATCAGACCCGCCTCAAGCGCGACCGCTCGTTTTTGGGCCTGATCAACAAGGCCGATTACGCCATCCGCCCCAGCGACCGGCTCGCTCTCTATCCCAAGTGGAAGAGCATGTACGAGCGAGAAACGCCCACCGCGCTGGCCGGTTTGGAATCCAATGAACTGACCGAGAGTTTTTTCTTTTTGGGCCAGTACGCGCTTTTGCCGAAGACGCTCTTGGACTTCGGCGTTGAATTCAGTCTCTTCGAGAACTTAATCGAGCGTCCAGCCGAGGCGTCGCCGAGCTATGTCGATGACTTTCGCAGCCTCGTGTTTTCAGCCCTGCTGACCAATGTGTCGTCCTATCAGGGGTACGAGCTGACCATGAACGCGGGCTTCTTGTTAGAACGCCAATTCTTCGCGGAGCAAACCCAGAAGCAATCAATCGTCTTCGTCCGCATCTTTGCTGCCACCGGCGGAGTGTAGTCCTTGCAACCCCCAGCGGCCCGAGTTTTCACGCCTAAGGCGCTGATCCTCGGCTGCCTGTTCACGTTTTTCGTGGCCGCAGGCGACTCGTATGGGGTCTTCTTTCTGCGCGGCTCGTACATGACGCTCGGGACCAGCACGGTCGGTGCCCTGTTCTTGCTCTTCTTTCTCGCTGGTTTGATCAACCCGCTGCTCAAGCTGGTCCATCCGCGAGCGGGGCTGAACCGCGGCGAGTTGCTACTCATCTACATAATGATGGTCATGGCCTCGCCCCTGCCGGTGTTTTTTGCCGGCCGGTTCATCGGCACGATCCTCACCCCCTTTTACTTTGCCACGCCGGAAAACGACTGGCACACACTTATCCAACCCCACCTAGCGGACTGGCTGGAGCCGCGCGACCTAGCAGTCATGTGGCCTTTTTACGAGGGCTTGGAGCAGGGCCAGTCCATCCCGTGGGCTGGCTGGCTGCCGATGTTTTTGCGCTGGGCACCGCTCGTGTGGGCTTTGTTCTTGGCGATGATTGCCGCGATGGCGATTCTGCGCAGGCAGTGGAACGACTACGAACGGCTGACCTATCCGCTGGTCCAGGTGCCGATGGCCCTCACCGAGCAGGACGCCGGGGGGGACCGCATGGCCCCATTCTTCAAAAACCCGGTGATGTGGACCGGCTTTTCCGTGCCGGCCATCTGGGGCACCCTGCACGGGCTACACAACTACTTCCCGGAGACCGTGCCCATTGCCACCAATGTCGATCCCATCCATTTCATCTTGCCCATATTCGACAACCTGTCCGAACTGCAATTCAAATTTCGCTTCAACATTTTGGGCTTTTTCTACTTTCTCAAAACCGAAATCGCCTTCAGCCTGTGGTTTTTCAACCTCTTCGCCAATGCCCTGCGCACCACATTCGCCGTTCTAGGCGTCACCAGTTCGGAGATGATGGGGGGTGGGCACTCGATTATCGACCCGATCCTCGTCCACCAGTCGATGGGCGGCATGTTGGTGCTGTTTCTATTTGGCCTGTTCGCGGCCCGCAAGCACCTGTGGGCGGTCTGCCGCAAGGCCCTGTGGGGGGATCCAACGGTG
The DNA here is from genome assembly GCA_022825185.1 of Candidatus Latescibacterota bacterium. Next base: position 11,520 of record JAJDYK010000309.1, read on the forward strand.
GATGACTCCGGCGAAATTCTCTCCTACCGGACGGCTGTGTTCATCTTGGTGGGGAGTAGCGCGGTGATGGTCGCGTGGCTCGCGCTGGCGGGTCTGCCCGTCTGGGTTGCGCTAGCGTTTCTCTTTACCGCTTTCGCGCTTTTTGTAGGGTTTACGCGCCTGATCGCCGAAGGGGGGCTTTCGGACGGTTCGGTCCCGGTCGGCTCGGCTGCCATCGTCGTCTCCGCGGTTGGCTCGTCGGCCATTGGTGCCCAAGGCTTGGTCGTGCTGGCGACGACCTATTTCTGGACGACTGGTCGCAGTTTTGCGATGACGTCAGCCGCCAACAGTCTCAAGTTAGGTGAGGGGTTTGGCGGTTCCAAGCGCCCGCTGTTCTGGACGATGATCTTGGCCATGGCCGTCGGGATGGTCTCGTCGATGTGGGTGGTGATGGAACTGGGCTATTCGTACGGGGCGCTCAACCTAAAAATTCCCGGGGGCCAGCACGGGTTCTACGACTATGCTGCTGGCTTGATTCGCACGCCGAGCGAGCCGCATTTGTGGGGTTGGATCAACACCGGGATTGGGGCCGGCGTGATGCTGCTGTTGATGTTGGCGCGCTGGTACTACGTCTGGTGGCCCCTCCATCCCCTCGGCTACCCGATTGGCCCGACCGGGATTATGGATCACCTGTGGTTTGATATGTTCTTGGCGTGGCTGATCAAGGTGTCGGTGCTGCGCTACGGCGGCGTGGCGCTCTACCGCAAGACGCGCCCCTTTTTTATGGGCATGATTGCCGGGCACATCGTGCCGGGGGGCCTTTTCCTGTTTGTCGATCACTTTACCGGCATGGTCGGCAATGTGATTTTCTGGGGTTGAGGTTCTAGGTGAAAACGGGCTATATTTCGCAGTAAAGTGAGGGAATTGCTTGTGTCCGCATTCAAACTGTTTTTTGCCGCTGCTGTCGCGTGGTGGGCCACTGCGGCCGAGGGCGAGGTGCGGCAGTGGGAATTGGGCGGTGCGGGCCGCTCTTGGCAGGACGACGAGCTAAATTCCACGGCCATCAGCTTTGATGCCGCCGGGGCGATTCAATTGGTGGGTTTTAATCCCAACGACAATATCGTCCGGCAGCTAAGGTGGAGCGAGGGCTTTCCCTTGGACTTCGTCAGTGAGGTGGCCGAGGCGCGGGTGTGGGACAACGTGCCCTTCAAGCAGAGCAATGCCCCGCTCGTCGATGGCGACGCGCAGACCTCCAGCGAAAATCGCTTCAAGGATTTCGGGGTGCTGCAAGCGGGCCGGGCCTTTTTCTTTGACTTGGGCACGCGCTTCCCCATCAATCGCATCTCGTTTTTCCCGCGCCCAGCAGGAGCCGACAGCCGCGGGCGGCCCTTTGCCGACGACTTCATCCGCGGCTATAAAATTCAGGTCAGCGATGGCGTGAGCTTCACGCCGGAAAATCTGCCGGTGTACAATCTGCTGACCCAGGTGGATTTCACCACGGAAAGCGTGGCGCAAATTCCCTTTCCCTTGCAATTCGTCCGCTACATCCAACTCAACGTGACCTCGACCAATCCCTTTGAGATCGCCGAGTTTGAGGTGTACGGAGCGGGCTTTCCGCCGGGGGGGCGCTATCGGTCCAAGATCATCGACTTGGGCGAAGTGGCCAACTTCAGCCGCCTGCTGTGGACGACCGAGACCTTGCGCCAGCAAGAAGGCCGCATCGACGTCGAGCCAATGGCCGATGCCGACGTTTCCATTCGCATGCGCACGGGCCGCGACGATACACCGCAAGTGTTCTACGAAATCGTCAATGTTTTCACCGGCGATGTGCAGGAAGTCTCAGAGAGCGACTACGGCCGGCTGGGCCTGAACGTGCGCGGCCCGGTCGAAGACGACCAAGTCAATTGGAGCGAGTGGTCGCCGCCCTTTGCCGAGTCCGGCCAGCGGATTGAGCTGCCTAGCCCGCGTCGTTTCTTCCAACTCGAAATCGCACTCACCAGTCACTCCATCCTCGACGGCATCCGGGTCAACTCGCTGGTGGTCGAGCACTCCATCCCGCCGTTGGCCCAGCAGCTAATAGGGGAAATCTCCGCGCTGGAAACCCCCCGCCCCTTGGGCAACAAGCCCCGAGTGCCGGCCGGCGAACTCTCGACGTTTGCCTACGACATCCGCGCCGATATCAGCGAGACGGACGTGGGCTTTGACGCCTTGGAGATTCTCACGCCTGCTAGGCCGCAGTTCAGGGAAATGTTCATCGGCGATCCGCCCGTCGCCACCGCGCCCGACAGCGTTGTCGAGGGTGAGCGGAGCCTGAAGCTGTTCTTTCCCAGCCAACGGCTGACCCATCAATCGCCGAGTGCGTTGCGCGTTGTTTTCGACGCCGAAGTCTTCGTCCAATCCACGTTCTTTCGCGCCCGAGTATTTGACACTCAAAGCGACGAGGCTCCGCAGCAGGTCCTGCCCGGAGATGCCAACCCCACGGTCCTGACTAATGACCTACGAGTGCTGACCACGGCCGCTTCGGCGCGCAACCTGCTGCCATTTTTTGCCGTGCAGCCGGCCGTGGTAACGCCCAATGGCGACGGGATCAACGAGCGCGTGCGCATTTCCGGTACTTTGGTCCAGCTCCAGCAACCCGTGCAGTTGACCGTGCGGATTTTTTCGCTTGGCGGCCAGCGGGTGCGCACCTTGTTTGCCGGCGTGCGCGGCAGCGGCTCTTTTGCTTGGGAATGGGACGGGCGCGACGACAGCGGCAATCCGGTGCCCGTGGGGATCTACCTCGCCGAGGTGACGGCTGACGCCGAGCGCGAGCGCTTCACGCGCCTCGGTGCAGTGGGCGTTGCCTACTAAAAAAAGGAGAGGCTATGCAGCGCATTCCATTCCTCCTATTCGCGGGTTTGAGTTTGGCGGCCCTCGTGCTGGCGGCTTACGCCCAGACTCGGAGCGCTGATCTGGAAGTGTACCGGGTCGATCGCAGAGCCGAGTGGCAGCAGTGGACCTTCCCGGCCGGTACCCTCGCAATTTCCCCAACCGGCTCAGTGACTCCCGCCGAATTCAAGGGCATGCACAACGCCGCAGTCAATGCAGATGAATTCACCCACGAACTGGTGAGCGGCAAAGAGATGCGCGGTGGCGCGTGGAAGGCCGGCACCAACCTCGCAACAGCCGGCCGGGCCATAGACGGCCGCGCTCAGACCTTTTGGCAACCCGATCCGGACGCTCCCTTAGAGGACTGGTGGATCGAGATCAATCTAGGAAGGGCTGTACTCGTGTCGGAGATTCGCCTCGTTTTCCCCGATCAAGAAGGCGCACAGCCCTTCCGCGAGTTTCGCGTCTTCGGGTCCGAGGGACGCCGCGTGACGCGCCAAGACATATTCTCTTTTCACCTGATAGGCGGCACCACCAAGCCCATTGACGAGACTGAGGTGATTTACGACGTGAAGCCGCTGGTGAGGGAGGTGACGCGGGTGCAGGGCGCGCGCGAGGAGGGCACTGCGGACACTACCTATGATCTGCTGCAATTCATAAGGATTTTGGTAGATGCCAAGACGCCGGACGCAGCCCTTGCCGAGGTGGAAGTGTACACGCTCGGGGAAAACATTGCCTTGCAGACCCTAGAGCGCGGCGGCGCGATTCAGGAGCGCTCGGGCCGGGGCTTTCCCTTCAAGATGGCCGACGGCAACGCCAATACCGATTGGGGAGCACGGCGGGAGCGCGGCCAAGATCCCATTGCTTGGGACTGGGATTTGGGCGCACTGTTTTGGGTGGATCGGATCGTGATGCGCACTTCGGACTTTCTGCTCCGCACGCTGACGTACGGCTCCAATCTGCCCCAGATACGCACTCATAGCTTGAGCGTTTCCAACGGTCGTCGCACGCTGACGGGCGAAGTTGATTTTGACCAGCTCTTCGTCGGCGATACAGATGCCTTACTCGCGTCTTCGACCGAGTTCCCCGGCCAATTGACGTATCTTTTTGAGCCGCGCCCTGTGCGCTTTATCGCGGCCGAATGGGTTGGTGGTGGCGGCTCGCAGACCAGCTTTCAGTATCAGAGCGGCTTTTTGATCGAGACGCTGATGTTTGCGGTGGGCCACGTGGCCCAAGTGGAGATGAGTTCGGACTTTATCGACTTGGGGAGAATTGCCGGCGACAACCGGGCGAAAGTGATCAAATCCCTGCGCTGGGAAGCCGACCTGCCCCCGGGCGCACGCATTCAGGCACGCACTCGTTCGGGCAACGAACTGCAAGAAAATTTTCGCTACTTCCGCAAGGATGGTACCGAGGTGACAGCCGAGCAGTTTGACCAAATGCCGAAGGCGCTACGCGGCGAAACCCAGAGCACCATCGGTATTGGCGAAGACTGGAGCGAGTGGAGCAACTTTTACCAGCGATCCGGCGAACAGTTCCTCTCCCCCAGCCCGCGCCGCTTCGTCCAAGTCCAGCTCATCCTCAGCTCAGACCGCCCGACCACCGCGCCGACTGTGCGTGTCTTGGAGATCGAATTTACCGACGCCTTTCTCGCTGGAGTCACCGGCGAGGTGCTGCCGCGCACGGCCGAGGCGGGCGTGCGCCAGCTTTTTTCGTTCCACATAACGCCGGAGTTCGCGTCGCGCAACCCCGGGTTTGATCGCATTCTGCTGCAAACTCCATCGCCCGTCAATCCCGACTCGCTCGCTCTTACCATAGGCGGTGCCGAAGCCGAGCCAGCCTCGGTGCGCGTCGCCGGCGATTCGCTGCTGGTGGAACTGCCGCGAACAGTGCGGCGCGAGGAAGTCGCGCTGACATTTAGTACGGTCGTAGAGCGCAATGCCACGCTCTTTCGGGCCTTCGTCGGCAACGAGGGGCAGCTAGCGGTGTGGCAGCCGGTCGATCCGATGCGCCGCGCCGCTACGACCGTGTATTTGCCCAGCGTCCCGGGTACTGACCAGTTGATCACCAACCTCGCGGTGCAATCGTTCATCAGCCCCAATGGGGATGGGATCGGCGACGCTGCGGAAATCCGCTTCCACGTCCTGAAGACGGACGCGCCGGCCCAAGTGCAGATTTACACCCTCGATGGCCGACTCGTCCGCACCCTTGAAGGCCAGCGCCAGCCCGACCAGACCTATCTATACATTTGGACCGGCCAAGACCAAGACGAGCGCGTAGTTCCTCCGGGTTCATACCTGTGCCGAGTGGAGGTGGAGGCCCAAGCTGGGGCCGCGAGCCAGCACCGCATTATCAGCGTGGCGTACTAGGCTGCGACGTGCCCGAAGCGGCTATCAATTCAGTCGGCTAAATCAATGCGAGGGAAGATATGACGATGGCTAGCGACATGTACGCGCATTGCTGCGCTCCGTTCAGGGCCTTCCTCTTAAGCTTAGTCCTAACCGTTCCCATAACCAGTATCGCGTCTGCCCATGTAGGCGTCACGGTCCCCTTCGTCGAGGTGCCCGATCCCGCGGCGATAACCATAGATGGAGACGATGGAGACTGGGCCTTTTTCGACCCTCGTCTCGCGTTGGACCGGGAGGGATTCTTTGACCGCGAATCGGACCACGTCGATGCGGCCGACTTCGACTTCACCATCTACACTGCTTGGAGTCCGCCCCCCGACAATAGCTGGTACTGCTTCGCCCGGATCAGCGACGATACTCTCAAAATCGAAAACGAAGATCCGCTCAAGTGGTGGCAGGACGATACGCTGTCGATTACTGTGGATTCCGACCACTCCGGCGGCAGCATCTACGGGTTCACCCGCGAGGAACTGGTCAATGGCCAACGCTACTACGCCCGGGTATTGCCGTTGAAGCACCCGCGCCTGCCTCACGGTCAGGCTGGCTTTCTCGACCAGCACCACGACCCTTTCTTGGAGGAGTTCCTGTGGGCGATGCACAAACCCCACTTCGACATCGCGTGGACGATGCGCCCGCCCGACGCGGCCAACGGTGCTTTGCACGTCGAATATACCTTCGAGTGGAAAGCGGCCTTGTGGGATGTGCTGGGGCCGAGCTTGGAGGAGAGCAAACGGCACGTTTTCGCGCTGGGGCAGACACTGCACATGGGATTCCGGCTGCTCGATGCCGACCGACCGGGGTCGGGTCGCAAGCACTCGATGTACATCTTGGGCGGACATCAGCATCAGGATCGCAACGCCGACCGGATGCCCGATTTTCACACCATTACTTTAGATGAGGCGCAAAACTGGCGTATGCCTGCGGAGCAGGATGCGGTACAACCGTCCTCTGTGGACAGTAAATGAGCTGCACGGCATACTCAAAAAAGGAGCGATTTCCGATGATTATCGATACCCATACCCATTTCTACGATCCATTCAGACCCCAGGGCGTGCCTTGGCCGGAAAAAGACGACGAAATTCTCTATCGGCGCGCGCGGCCCGAAGACTACAAGGCCCTAGCCGTGCCCGAGGGCGTAACGGGTACGGTCATGGTCGAGTGCAGCCCGTGGGTTGAGGACAATCAGTGGGTGCTCGACTTGGCCGCCACCGATCCATTCATCGTGGGTTTGGTCGGCCACCTCGAGCCTGACGACCCGGACTTTGCCGCACATTTGGAGCGATTTGCCGCCGACCCTGTTTTCGTCGGCATCCGCGCCCGCGTACATGCAGCGGAAAGTCACGGCTTAGCCGCCGCTGAGCTGCTAGTAGCCCATGATCTGGAACTGGACACGGGTTTACACGAAGGCGTGCCCGCGCTGGCGGCGCGCTTCCCCGAGTTGCGCATCGTTGTAAACCACATCGGCGGCATTCCCATCGACGGCGGCCCGCCCGATCCGGCGCGGCTGGAATTGATGTGCCAAGCTGCGGCCCATCCGCAGGTTTATTGCAAGGTGTCGGGGCTGATGGATTTGCGCAGTCAAGTCAAGCCAGCGCCGACGGATGTGGACTTTTACGCTCCGGTGCTCGACGCGCTATGGGATATGTTCGGAGAGGACCGGCTGATTTACGGCAGCGACTGGCCGGTATCCGACCGCAGTGGCCGCGAGTACGCAGACATACAGCGCTTGGTGATGACGTATTTTACCGCACGCGGCGAGGAGGCGACGGAGAAATACTTTTGGCGCAATGCCAAAGCCGCCTACAAGTGGATTGATCGCGCTGGCGCATAGCGATTATTAATGTGGAGAACCTTCTTGATTTGTGGTTGCGCTGTAAACCTCCCTTGGGATTCGCGTGTTATCAAAAAAGGAGGCATCTATGTCCAACATCCAAATTCCCATTCGCTATTACAAGGATTATCCCGGCGGGTACGACTACGGGTACGAGACCCTGACCCTAAAGTTCGCCGAGTGTGCCTTTCTTTTAGTCGATGTCGATGGGCGCTCGCCCAATCCAACGACTAAAAACTTCATTGCGCCGGCTTTGCAAGCCGCCCGCAGCAGCGGGATGCTGGTCAATTACGTCCACAACGACCTGCGTCTAGTGGCCGACCCCGGCAACATCGTGGGCGAGATTTGGGGCAAGACCAAGGGCGGTGGCGGCAACGGCATTGCGAGTTGGGCGCGGCAAGAATACAAACCCGAGTACCTCGACTACGTGGCTCCCCGCGAGGGCGAGCGCAATTTCCCCAAGTGGATCTGGAGCGGCTTCCACGACACCTTTTTAGATCAGCACTTGCGCAGCTATGGCATTAGGACGCTGTTCGTGGTTGGCTATAGCCGGCGAGCCTGCTTGCACTACACCTGCGCCGAAGCCGTGGGGAGGAATTACCGCGTCATTCTATTGCGCGATTGTTCAAACGCTCCCGGTACGATCGAGATGCCAGACACGCTAGACGACAGCCTGCCGGAAGGCGGTTGGATCAACCGGATCACGCTGCGCAACTTTGAACATCTGATCGGTTATACCACCACGGCTGAGGAATTCATTGTTGCGTGTCAGCAGGTGGGAGAGGGGAAGGTCGCGTGACTCGGGGAAGTGGTCGCGGCTGGCGGCTGGCTGGTGGCCGATTACATGGACAGCTTGCTGACGCAGATCTGACTAGGAGATATACGAGTGAGTAACACATGGTGCCGCATTGCTGTTTGCGTCTTTTTCTGCATGTCGGCGAGTGCTTTCGCTGCTTCTGCACAGGAGACGGGTTTTGTGCTTGTGGCCTTGGAGCAACTGCGCGACCGGATGGAGCGGGACGACAAGGGCACGTTGGACGAGTTCGTCGCGGATGTTAGTTCGGCGTCTGGATTGTCCGCTGCTGCGAGTCGGGATTCTTTGGTTTCGCTATTGCGGGACTTAAAGACTCATTGCAAGAAATCTACGGCCCTCGGCGAACAGCTTTTTGCGCTACACGGGGAGCATTTTTCTGAGTGCGAGGCCAAGGCGTATTTGGTGCGGGTCGTGGATATGGCTGGCGACTTATTAAAGAAAGAGGAGAACGTTGGGTTGGAGCCGCTGATCGCGAGGGCGGCGAGCAAAAGTAAGCTGCTCAAGTTTCAAGCGTTGGACTATACCGCGGCGCTGCTGGTTCCGTTCGTGGGGTCGCCGGTGGTGGAAGAGCTGGTTGAGGAGGAGAGCGCAGTAAATGTTCCGACTGGAACCTTTAAGGTGTTGGTGAGGACACGTAACAGTGAGGGCTTGTCTGACTGGGTTAACAGCCTAGTTGAGGGATACGGAGATTTAGGAGATATAGATGATGAAATCTCTGGAGAGGATGCCGCCATCTTTTTTAGGATATTTAAGGTCTTCCCGCAAAAAAGAATGCAGGCTAAGAGAAAGCTGCTTGCCCTGCATGAGTCGGTTCGACCGGCGCTTTTGGACGAGCTCAAACGGTTCCGTCGCGTCCGCGTCACCACGGATCCTGCGGCCAAGGACATCCGCTATACCTTGGATTATATTGTAAATTCGTACTGGGTTGGCGGACATTATGATGTCGAACGACATACGCTACAAAGCCGCGTGCGTTTGGTGGTACAGGATGTGTTCAAGGACGAAGCGGTGCTGGAGCAGGAACTCATCATTGGGAAGCATTTCATAGCGCAGCTCAAGTCGGACGATGATTCCATTCTCGATAATTTTTACCAAGAAGCCGCTCGCAGTGTGGCACAAGAAGTGTCGCCGTTGTTTGACTGAAAACGCTCATATCCGTCGCTGAGTGCATATGCACCGGTCCTCGACCAAAACCAAGAGACTGGCCGTCTGCCTATTCCTCTCGGCCCTCCTGCATTTGGCTGTGGTCTTGTTGACCCCTTCCACACCCGACCCGCAACCAGCCCTTCAGGTGGTTTTTCGTCTGCCGCCGCGTGTACTAGAAATGAGGGCCTTTGATCCTACGAAACCAGCTTTGCACCAGCGGCAAATGCAGCGTTTGGTCGTCAAGGCTGCGCCATTGCAGCTTGCTCAGGAACCCGCCGAATCCGTTCCTCTTGGCGAGATTGCAGAGCAACTGCCGCCCGAGGCCCGCTCCGACATGGCGCACTTGGAAAAGAGGATGCAGATAGAGTGGTCTGACTATGTGAATATCGACTCTTTGCTGTTGGCATATATGGCCGAGAAGGAAAACTTTCGCGAGGACTACGCGCGTTTTCCCTTAGCCAGGATAGGCGCAGACCGCGACCGGGCCTTGGAGGTGATAGAGCGGGCGATTGAAGCTATGGGCGGTAGGAAGCGCCTACTCGCAATAAAAGAAATGAGCGCGATGGTGTGGATAGAGGTCAACTTAAAGGAGCTAAGAATGCCTTCTTGGCAAAATGGTGTTCCTCTATCGGTGATTTCAGTGAACCCCTATCTGTACCCGGTGGCGACTTGGCACTACGAAGGATGGGGAAATCACGCGGTATCTAAAAAAGAAAAATACAAGGTAGAGGTTTCGTTCGACCCGGCGGTCCCCAACCCGTCTTATGTGAGCAAAAATCCCAAGCGACAACCGAGAATATTCGAGACGCTCTTTAACGATCGCTGGAGTCAGTATGGAAGCAACCTGCCTCCTAATTTAGCCGCCATGCGCCACCGGGGTGAAGAGGTCCGTTGGCATTTTATCGACCGTTTTCTGGGCGAGGGCGTGGCCTTGGATTACTTGGGGCAAGAGCGCAGTCGAGACGGGACTTGCTATGAGGCCGTGCTGGTCGATGACCGGAAGTTTGGACACTATTTTGAGGCGCTCTTTGACTGCCGCACGGCGCTCCTATCCGTCACCAGAGAGAAGCTGACGTCCCAAGAAGAGCAATGGTTTAGGCAAGCCAATCCCAAGGTCAATCCGCCGACTTGGATCACGGTTTACGATCGCTACCAAGCAGTGCAGGGTGTGTTGACGCCCCATCGCTGGGAACGGGCACAGGGGAGGAATACCATCGCTGTATATTTGCAATGGGCGTATAACGGCGCGGAGCCGTCAACTGCCGAACCTGTTCGATAGGAAGCAGTGCAAAAGGAAAGTTAGTGCGATGAAAATACGCGATAATGTGAGCGGCGTCCCCGGTATTATCGTATATCTATTGTGCAAGGAGGTAGATGCGTGAATAACACATGGTGCCGCATTGCGGTTTGCGTCTTTTTCTGCATGACATCAAGTGCTTTCGCCGCTTCTGCACAAGAGGCGAGTTTTGTGCTCGTGGCCTTGGAGCAACTGCGCGACCGCATGGAGCGGGACGACAAGGGAATGTTGGATGAGTTCGTCGCGGACGTCAGTGCCGCGTCAGGGTTGTCGGCTGCCGCGAGTCGGGATTCTTTGGTCTCACTGTTGCGGGATCTAAAGACTCATTGCAAGAAATCCACGGCCCTCGGCGAACAGCTCTTTGCGCTACACGGCGAACATTTTTCTGAGCGCGAGGCCAAGGCGTACTTGGTGCGGGTTGTGGATATGGCCGGCGACCTGTTAAAGAAAGAAGAGAATGTTGGGCTGGAGCCGCTGATTGCCAAAGCGGCGAGCAAAAGCAAGCTGCTCAAATTTCAAGCATTGGATTATACAGCGGCGCTGCTGGTTCCGTTTGTCGGGTCGCCGGTGGTGGAAGAGCTGGTTGAGGATGAGGGCGCAGTAAACGCCCTAGCGGGACCTATTCGCGTGTTAGTGAAGACGCGCAATAGTGGGGACTTGCAGGCCGTTCTCGATCAAGGTCTTATATTGTCTGGCCGATCTGGCCACCATCGAATAGATATAGACAGTGTGATAAACAATATGGTCTTTTCTAAGATATTTAAGGCCGCTTCATCTCAGACGACAAAAAAGAAAATTCTCCTTGCAATGCATGAGTCCATTCGACCAGTCCTCTTGGACGAACTCAAACAGTTCGACCGCGTTCATTGGACCACGGATATCGCATCTGTCAAGGACGCCCGCTATACTTTGGATTACTTGGCAGACTGGTACTCATTCGGCAAGGATAATGACCAGCAACAATTCAAGCTACAAACCTCCGTGCAGTTGGTAATGAAAGATGTGCTTGAGGACAAAGAGTTACTGAATAAGTGGCTTGTCGTTAATGCGGATTTTGAGATGGACAAGGCACCTATTCCCGATGATTTTTACCAAGAAGTAGCCAGCACTGTGGCGCAAGAAGTGTTCGACTGTTTGCTTGAAAACGGTCGTCTGCGTCGCTGAGCGCGAAAGGAGGTCGCTATGCAGTGGTCCACAACTGAAACCAAGAGAGTAGCTGTCTGCCTATTCCTCTCGGTCCTTCTGCATTTGGCCGTAGTCTTGTTGACTCCTACTATGCCTGACTCGCAACCGGCCTTTCAGGTAGTTTTTCGTCCGCCGCCGCGCGCACTGGAAACGAGGGCCTTCGATCCGACGAAACCCGCTTTGCACGAGCGGCAAATGCAGCGGTTGGTCGTCAAGGCTGCGCCATTGCAGCTTGCTCAGGAATCCGTCGCATCCATTCCTCTTGACGAGATTGCAGAGCAATTGCCGCCCGAGGCACGCTCCGCCATGGCGCACTTGGAAAAGAGGGTACGGATAGAGCGGTCTGGCGATGTGAATATAGACTCCTTGCTTTTGGCGTTCGTGGCCGCTGAGGGGAACTTCCGCGAGGACTACGCGCGCTTTCCCCTCGCCAAGATGGGCGCAGACCGCGACCGGGCCTTGGAAGTAGTAGAGCGGGCGATTGAAGCTATGGGTGGTAGGCAACGCCTGCTTGAGATACGAGCAATGAGCGCGATGGTGTGGATGGAGGCCAGTGTAAGAGATTTGAAAAAGCCTTCTTGCCAAGGTGGTGTTTGCCTATCGGCGATTCCAGTGACCCCTTATCTGTATCCGGTGGCGACTTGGCACTACGAGGGATGGGGAGATCGCGCTGTCTCTACCAAAGAAAAATACAAGGTAGAGGTTTCGTTCGATCCTGCGGTCTCCAATCCATCTTATGTGAGCAAGAATCCCTCCATCCGGGAGCGGGGTACATTTGAGGCGCTCTTTGAAGATCGCTGGGGACGGTATAGAGACATCCTGCCTCCTGATTTGGCCGCAAAGCGCCACCGGGGCGAAGAGGTCCGCTGGCATTTCATCGACCGCTTTATGGGCGAGGGCGTGGCTTTGGATTATCTCGAGCAGGAGCGCCATAAGGACGGAACTTGCCATGATGTCTTGCTGGTAGATGATCGGAAGTTCGGGCATTATTTCGAGGCGCTCTTTGACTGTCGCACCGCGCTCTTGGCCGAGACCAGAGAGAAGCTAACGCCTCAAGAAGAGCAATGGTTCAAGCAAGCCAACCCCAACTTTCTGCCGCCGACTTGGATCACTACTTACAATAGCTACCAAGAAGTGCAAGGCGTGTTGACGTCCCATTGCTGGGAACGGACGCTGGATATGCCGGGGGGGCGTACCAGCAAAAGACACTCGACCAGCCATATACACTTGCAATGGGCGTATAATGGCGCGGAGTTGTCAACAGCCGAACCTACCCTCTGACCTTCACAGTGCAAAAGCTAGGGCGATGAAAATACGCGATATTGATACCATTCTGATCGACTCGCCGGGCCGCAAATGGACGATTGTGCGAGTCTTTACAGACGAAGGCCTAGTGGGTTTGGGCGAGGCCACGTATTCCCAAAAGGAGCCGGTGGTAGTCGCCGCGGTCGATCACCTCAAGCAAGAGCTGATCGGCGAAGACCCGGCGCGCATCGAGTACTTGTGGCACAAGCTCTATTTGCGCTCCTCGCTGAGCTGCATTTGGCGCATGGCGGGTCCCGTGTGGATGAGCGCCATGAGCGGCATTGACCAAGCGCTGTGGGACATCAAGGGCAAGGTGGCGAACCTGCCGGTGGTCGAACTGTTGGGCGGCAAGTTCCGCGACCGGGTCGAGGTCTATACGCACTTTGGCGGTGCCACGCCCGAGGATTCGGCGAACATGGCGCGGGAAAAGGTAGCAGAGGGGTACACTGCGCTTAAAGGCGGAGCGCGGTCGCGGAGTGGGGCCGACTTTGGTCAATACGCGGACGACGGCCATCCGACCGAGACGGCAGAGCACTTCGCCGCAGTGCGGGAAGCGGTGGGGCCGGATGTCAAGCTGCTGATTGATTGCCACGGTCGCTTCACAGTGGCCCAGTGCATCCGCTTGGCCCGCGCGATAGAGGCGTATGATCTCTATGTGTTTGAAGACCCTGTGCCGCCGGAAGACCTGAACGCCTATCCAAAAGTGCGGCGGGAAATTTCCATTCCGGTCATGGGCAGCGAGCGGCTCAACACCAAGAGCCACTACCGCCAATTGTTGGAGCTAGATGGCATCGACGTGGCGCAACCGGATCTAATGTACGCCGGCGGGATTACCGAAGTGCGCAAAATAGCGGCCATTGCCGACACCTTTCACGTGCCTATCTCGCCGCACAACACCAAAGGCCCGGTCGGCATCATTGCGGCTGCACATTTGATGGCCTCCATACCGAATGTGGCTCCCATGGAATTCGTCACCGGCATTGCGTGGCGGGACGAGATCATCACCGAGCCGCTGCGGGTGGAGGGCAGTTGCATTGTGTTGCCGGAAGGCCCGGGTTTGGGAATTGAACTGGACGTGGATGGGGTGGAAAAGCACCGCTGGCGAGTGGGCGATCCACACTGAATTAGGAATTAGGAATACTTGGCATAAATGCCATATTGCTATAGCAGATATTTCACAAGAGCTATCGCGGCTGTGACCGCAACTATCGTGATGTAAAGATTGTGCCTTAATCCTTTATGTAACTCCGACTTAAGCTCTCCCTTGAGTTCGGCAATATCGGCCTTAGTCGCTAGATGCTCATAGACCCCTTCAAGTCTGGATAGACGTTCTTCAGGAGTCAGGGGAGTGGGGGTAGTCATATGGCGGTTCTCCTCTGGTGTATCACGAAGGTACTGGACGGTACGGTACAGCGTCAACAGAAAAGTCATAATAAGTAGAAATCACTGCTAGTGCCCGCGTTTTCCCAAACTATAGCCGGCGGCCTTTGCGTCCTATGGACGTGCTGCGCCGCAGCCGAGCCGCTTGCGCCCTTCGTCGATGTGGCCGCCCAACTCGGCCTGACTCGCGTCCACACGAGCGGGAGCTTGGAAAAGGGCTATATCCCCGAGGCCAAAGGCGGCGGCACAGCCTCGCTCGATTTTGACCGCGATGGGGACCAAGACTTGTACTGGGTCAATGGCAAAGGCGGTGGCCACGCGCTTTTCCGCAACGACGGTCCGGCTGGCTTTGTCGATGTGGGCGAGACGCTTGGGACTGCGGATCGCGGCTGGGGCATGGGTGCGACTAGCGCGGACTTTGACAATGATGGGGACCAAGATCTGTACGCGACCCAATTGCGGGAGAATCTGCTTTACCGCAACGACGGCGATCGCTTTGTCGATGTGGCCGCAGCGGCTGGCGTGGCTGCGCCTCATTGGAACACGGGCGCGGCTTGGGCCGACTACGACCGCGACGGCGACCTCGACCTATACGTGGCGAGCTATGCGGTATTCGATTCGACTGAGGTCGAACGCTTGGGGGCGCAGTGGAAGGGGGTAGAGGTCTTCGTCGGCCCGAGGGGATTGATGGGAGCTGCGGATGTGTTTTATCGCAACGACGGCGACGAGTTTGCCGACATCACTGCTTGGGCGCGCCTCAACCATCCTTCCCCGGGCTACGGGTTGGGCGTCCTGTTTGCGGACGCGGATGCCGATGGCTGGCCCGACTTATTCGTGGCCAACGACTCCAGCCCGAACTTTTTTTATCGCAATCGCGGCGATGGCCGCTTTAGCGACCGCTCTCTTCCGGCCCGCTTGGCCTATGGCCGCAGCGGACAAATCCAAGCGAGCATGGGTATAGCTTGGGGCGACTACGATAACGACGGCCACCCCGATTTGCTCGCTACGCATTTTGAAGACGAGTACAATACTCTCTATCGCAACGAGGGCGATGGCACTTTTGCGGATGTCAGCGCGGAAGCTGCTTTGGGGCGCGCGGGATGGGCGCACGTGGGCTTTGGCGCGGGTTTTTTCGACTATGACCACGATGGCGACCTCGATCTGTGGGTGGCAAACGGACACGTGTATCCGCAGATCGACCGCGCCGGCAGCGGTAGTGCGTACGCCCAGCCCAATCATCTTTTTGCCAATGTTGGCGACGGAAGGTTTACGCAGGTCGCGCTCGGCTCCGAGGTGCCTCGCGTCAGCCGAGGAGCCAATGTGTTCGACTTTGACAACGACGGCGACTTGGACGTCTTCGTGGCCAATCTCGACGACCGTCCCTCGCTGTTGCGGAACGATGTGGGCAACCGGCAGAATTGGCTGGGCCTGCGCTTGGTCGGTACGCGCGGCAACCGCGATGGCATTGGTGCCCGCGCACGACTCGTTGCTGGCAAGCGGACGCAGATCCGCGACCTCATCTGCGGCAGCAGTTTCCTCTCCAGCGAGGACCGCCGCCTGCACTTCGGGCTGGGACGCGTCGAGCGGGTCGATACGCTCGAAGTGCGCTGGCCCAATCAGCAGCGAGAAATTTTTACCGACCTGCCGGTCAACCGGTACTTGACGATAGAAGAGAGAAATAGCGATCCGTGACCCATTTCTTAATTAATCACAGGGGTAAAGAAACATGCGCTTCTTAAATGCTTGCTCATTAATCGCGGCACTGTTCGCTGCTAGCCCAGCGACCGCCGAATTGTCGCTCCACCAGCTCAGCGACGCGGTGTATGTGTTGCAAGGCGGTGGCGGCAATGTGGGGGTTTGCGTCGGCGACGATGGCATTCTTTTGGTGGATGCCAAATTGGCGTCGCAGACCGATGCGGTGCGCGCCGCGCTCGCCCGTTTTGACGGCCAGCCCCAGTACATCTTCAACACGCATTTCCACGGCGATCACATCGGCGGCAACCGCGTCTTTGGCCAGCACGCGACGATTTTGGCTCACGTCAATGTCCGCAAACGCTTGGCGACGGGCGGCGAATTTGGCAAGCGGCACGTTGAGCCTGAGCCAGCGGTTGCCTTGCCCGTGATTGCGTTTGAGCAGTCGGCGTCCGTGTTCTTCAACGATGAGGAAATCCGCGCCGTTCACTTTCCCCGCGCCCATACCGACGGAGACATCGCCGTATTCTTCGTCAACGCCCAGATCGCCCATCTCGGCGACCTGTTCTTCAACGGCATCTTCCCCTTTGTCGATCTAGAGTACGGCGGCGATGTCGAGACCCTGACGCAACACATCGCCGCGCTTATCGGCCAGCTTTCCGCAGACACCAAAATCATCCCCGGCCACGGCCCGGTCGCCACGCTCGACGATTTGAAGGCTTACCATCGCATGTTGGTGGAAACTACGGCTAGCGTGCGCACGCGCCGGAGCGCGGGCATGTCACTCGACCAGATCAGCGCCGAGGGACTCGACGCTCAATGGGCGTCTTGGGAGTGGCCTTTCGTGCCAGCGCGGCGCTGGATCGAAACGGTCTATTGGAGCTTGGAGGCGGGTGGAGGAAGCGATTGATGCGAAGCTGTGGATGCGCTCTACGCCGAGGGTTTCTCCGCGAAAAATCCGGCTATCCGACCTCTTTTGCCGCTCTTGACAGCAGAGATAGAGCGTTCCATAATTAGGCGCGAACTTCAGCGATCACTACTTACAAGCGAGGAGGTTTTTCCTTGAAAGATTTTGCATACTGCGCCCCCAGCACGTTGCGCGAGGCCGTGGCCCTCAAGGCCGAGAAGGGCGAGGCCGCCCGCGTCCTTGCTGGCGGCACCGATTTGATCGTCCAGTTGCGCGGGAAGCGTTTTACGCCCGATTGCGTCATCGACATCAAGAATGTCCCCGAGGCCAACGAGCTTTCCTATGGCCCCCGCCGGGGTTTGGTCATTGGCGCGGGCGTGTCCTGCTGGCGCATCTACAACGACCCCGAAATCGTCGCGCGATACCCTGGGCTCGTCGATTCGGCTGCCATCATCGGCGGCATCCAAATACAGGGCCGCGCCACCTTTGGCGGCAATTTGTGCAACGCCTCTCCGAGTGCGGACACGATCCCCAGCCTGATTACCCACTCGGCCGTGTGCCACATTGCCGGGCCGGATGGCAAGCGTCAAGTCGCGGTAGAGGATTTTTGCACTGCTCCGGGCCGCAGCGTGCTCGCGCCCGGCGAGATCTTGGTTTCTCTCCAGCTTCCGATTGCGAGGAAGAACACGGGCTCTCATTACCAGCGCTTCATTCCGCGCAACGAGATGGACATCGCCGTCGTCGGAGTGTCCTCCCATGTCACCTTGGCCAATCGCGGCAAGGAGTTTAAGGCCGCGCGCATTGCGCTCGCCGCAGTCGGCCCCACGCCGATTTTTGCGCGCGAGGCCGGCGACAGCCTAGCGGGCCAAGCCGTTTCAGACGAGGCCATTGCCGCGGCTGCGGCCGCAGCCCAGAGCGCGGCCAGGCCGATTTCCGATATGCGCGGCCCAGCCGAGTTCCGCACGCATCTCGTCGGGGTGCTGGTCAAGCGCACTCTCGCGGGTGCTGTGGCTCGGGCCCGCGGCCAGTTCGTCGCCAACGCCGTGCAGGAAGCGGCTGGCTAGAGTTAAAAGTGCACCGACCATGCGGTCGGCGATAGAAGATTCTCACTCGCCGCAACAAGCGGCCCAAATTTGGAGTTAAGGTACATGAGCAAAACACACGTCCAAACCACGATCAATGGGGAGCCGACCGAGTTTCTCTGCGAGCCGCGCCAAAGCCTGCTCGAGGTATTGCGCGAGACGCTCGGCTTCACCGGCACCAAGGAAGGCTGCAACGACGGCAACTGCGGCGCGTGTTCCATCGCCGTTGACGGCGTCCTCGTCGATTCTTGTCTGATGCTGGCCGTCGAGGCCGAGGGCAAGGAGATTGGCACGGTCGAGGGCCTTGCCAGCCCGGATAGCCTACACCCAGTGCAGCAGAAGTTTCTCGAACACGCCGCGCTGCAATGCGGCATCTGCACGCCGGGCTTTTTGGTGGCCTCCAAAGCCCTGCTCGACCACAATCCCAACCCTTCCGAGCACGAAGTGCGGCACTGGCTGGCCGGCAACTTGTGCCGCTGCACGGGCTACGACAAGATCGTCCGCGCCGTCCTCGACGCCGCTGAGGAAGTGCGCCAAAGCGCCTGAACCCAACGAGGAGGAACGCCATGCCTGCCAACAACGGCTACAAAGTCATCGGCACTCGCCCCATCCGCCACGACGGCGTTGACAAGGTCACTGGGCGCGCCATTTACGGCGCTGACACCCAGTTGGCCGGCTTGCTCTACGGACAGGTCCTGCGCTCGCCCCACGCCCATGCGCGCATCAAGTCCATAGACACTTCTAAAGCCGCGGCCCTGCCTGGGGTTAAAGCCGTCCTTACGGGCACCGATCTGCCCGATGCCGGCGACCAAATGGTTGATCTCGGCGAAGGCCCGGCCCGGCTCAAATACCTGCGCGACAACGTGCTGGCCACGGATAAGGCCCTGTACAGCGGGCATCCCGTCGCCGCGGTTGCCGCGACTAGCGTCCACATTGCCGAAGAGGCGCTCGACCTGATCGAGGTCGAGTACGAGGAACTAGAGGCCGTGCTCGATGTGCGCGAGGCCATGCAGGAGGGCGCGCCCCAACTCCACGACGACATGACTACCCAAGAGTTTGGGGAAGACACTGGCCGCAAGAGCAACCTCGCCACTCACTTCGAGCACCGACTCGGTGATGCCGACAAAGCCTTTGCCGAGGCCGATGTGATTGTGGAGCGCGAGTTTCAGACCGCCACTGTGCATCAAGGATACATTGAGCCGCACAACGCCACGGCGAGCTGGAACGCCGATGGCCAACTGACAGTATGGACCAGCACCCAAGGTTCGTTCACCGCACGCGCCCAACTCGGCGCGGTCTTGGACATGCCAATTTCCAGGATCAAGGTCGTGCCCCAAGAAATTGGCGGCGGCTTTGGCGGCAAAATCCCGGTTTACTTAGAGCCAGTCGCCGCCCTGCTCTCCAAGGCGAGCGGCCAACCCGTCAAGATGATTATGACCCGGCCAGCCGTCTTTGAGAGCACCGGCCCGACGCCCGGGTCGTACGTCAAGATCAAGATGGGTGCGGACAAGAGCGGCAAGATCGTGGCCGCCGACGCCTATATCGCCTTTGAGTCCGGGGCGTATCCCGGCGGCTTGGTCGGTGCAGCCGCGATGTGCGTGTTCTCGTGTTACGACATCCCCGATGGCCGGATCGACTGCTATGACGTAGTGGTCAACAAGCCGCGGAGTTTTGCGTATCGCGCCCCAGGTTCGACGCAGGTGGCTTTTGCCACTGAGCACGTAGTTGATTTGCTGGCCGCCGAACTGGGGATGGAGCCGCTGGAGATCCGGCTCAAGAACAGCGCGACGACCGGCACCCGCCGCATCGACGGCGTGGTGTATCCGAAGATGGGCTGCAAGGAGGTGTTGGAGGCCATCCGCGACTCAGAGCACTACCAGAGTCCAGCGCCCACTGGTTCCAACGGAGGGCGCGGCATCTCGGTCGGCTATTGGTTCAACGTCGGGCTCAAGTCTTCCTGCACGGCCAGCGTCAATGCAGATGGCACGGTCAGCTTAGTCGAGGGTTCGACCGACATCGGCGGCACGCGCACATCGGTTGCCATGCAGTTTGCCGAGACCTTGGGCCTACAGGCCGAAGACGTCAAACCGCAAGTGGCCGACACGGACTCGATTGGCCACACGGACGTAACCGGCGGCAGCCGCGTGACGTACGCCACTGGCTGGGCCGCGTACAAGGCCGCCCTCGACGTGCGAGACCAGCTCTGCGAGCGCGCGGCCCAACTGTGGGAAGTCGAAGCAGGCCAAGTCGAGTTTGACGATGGCGTCTTCCGTTCCGGCGACAACGAGCTGACCTTTAAGGAACTAGCTGGCCGACTCGAAGAGACCGGCGGCCCCGTCATTGGCCGCGCCACTGTGGATCCGGACTCGGGCGTCGGCGGCTCCTTTGCAGCCAATATCGCCGATGTCGAGGTCGATCCCGAGACCGGCAAGGTCGAGATTGTGCGCTTTACGGTCGTCCAAGACGCGGGCCGGGCCATTCACCCGGCGTACGTCGAGGGCCAGATGCAGGGCGGCTCAGTGCAGGGCATTGGTTGGGCGCTCAACGAGGAGTACTTCTACAGTGGAGACGGCCACCTCGACAACTCCAGTTTTCTCGACTACCGGATCCCGACCAGCCTCGACCTGCCGATGATTGAGACCATCATCGTCGAGGTTCCCAATCCGGGCCATCCCTATGGCGTGCGCGGCGTTGGCGAGGCCAACATCGCCCCGCCGCCCGCGGCCATCGCCGCGGCCATTGAGGCTGCTGTTGGCGTGCGGCCGCAGGAATTGCCCATGAAGCCCGACCGCATTGTCGCCGCGTTGCAGGCGCACGAGGAACGGGCCGCGCAGGCTGCTGGCGGTTAGCCCATCATGCCCGTAGCTTGGATTCCCTCGCTAATGCAGAAGCTGACTGCTGGCCAGCAGCAAGTAGAGGTAGAGGGCGCGACCGTGCGCGAGGTCGTTGCCGCACTCGACGCCCGCTACCCTGGCTTCAAGGAGCGGGTGCTCGACGGCGACCGCATCAAGACCGAGATTGCCGTCGCCGTGGATGGCGAAGTGGTCGCGGCTGGGCTGCGGGCTAAGGTGGGGCCGCAAAGCGAGGTCCACTTCCTGCCGGCTATATCGGGGGGTGCGAGTTAGTTAGCTGTACGGATGCAACACAAAGGGGCCGGTACTCCAACAAGAGTACCGGCCCTTTCTTCTTTCCACCCGCTTTTGAACAGTTTCAGCGCCTCCCCGTCGAGCCAAAGCCGCCGCTGCCGCGCTCCGTTTCCGCAAGC
>JAJDYK010000352.1 GCA_022825185.1 Candidatus Latescibacterota bacterium
GCTACCAGCCCACCGGCCACCATACCGGCCGCACCGGCCACCCCGACTTCGTGGCGCGCTCTCGCCGCGATCCGTCCAGCGAACTGACCGACTACGAGGAATGGTGCCGCTTGTGGATTGACGCCTTTGAGAATCCTCGCGGCGTTGTCACGCACCGCGGGGAATAGAAGGGCGCTAACCGTACGTTTTCGCTCGTGCTTGAGGCTTTGCTAGGAATTTCCAGACGGCTTCTTTGATCGCAGCTTGGCGAATGGCTGGCTGCGTTGAGCGATTGCAAGGAGACGACGATGGCCAAACCACGCATTTTTTTCGACCACGACGGTCGGCACCCGCTGATCTACATGTACGAGCCGCCGATGCAGAAAGAAGAGCTGGAGGCGGCGATAGACGAGTTGGTGGGGACGCCAGTCGAAGCGCTGTCCCTAACCCTAGGCGATGCGCAGAGTCTGCTCTATGATTCGCAGGTGGGCGCGTTGTGGGGACGGGATATAAAGAAGTGGCCGCATCTGATCTGGAAGCGAGCCAACCAGAATTTCACCCAATTGATCAAAGCCGGATGCGATCCGCTCCAGGTGCTCTGCGACAAAGCCCATGCCAATGGCCTGCTGCTCTACGCGATGCTATTGCCGCAGCAGGGACCGCGGGAGTTGATGTTGAAAAGCTGGGAAAATCCGCGCTTCGCCGCCGAGCAGCGCAACCCGCAGCCGTTGGAGATCGGCAGCAAGGGCGGTGTGGACGCGGACTGGCCGGGGTATTGCGCGTGGGATTACGCTTGTGATGCAGTGCGCGAGCGGAATTTGGCGATTGTCGAGGAAGTGCTCGCGTGCTATCCCGTTGACGGTTTTGAGCTCCAGCTCAATTACTGCCCCTATTATTTTCACCCCGATGAGATTGCGGCGGGGACGGGGATTATGACCGAGTGGATAGGGCGGGTTTACGCGGCTGTGAAAAAGAGCGATCCGGCACGAGAATTGGTACTGCGCGTGCCAGCGAATCTGGATGGATGCCGGGCGGTGGGGCTGGAGCCATTGGAGTGGATGCGCCGGGGCATTGTCGACGCGGTCGTGCCCGAGGCATCGGGAGCGGCGGACCCGTCGGCGGATTTTAGCGCCTTCGTCAAAGCGGCACACGGGACGGCGTGTCGGGTCTTGCCGGCGTTACAGAGTCGGATCGACAGCGATCGGGTCGGCGAGGGGACGATCGAAATGGTGCGGGCGGGGGCTTGCAACTATTGGGCGCAGGGAGTCGATGGTCTCTATATCGCGCATTGGTTTGGCTGTTGGCCGTATAAGGCCGATTTCTACCAGAAGCTGCGCGAGGTGCCCTTCCCCGAGGCGATGGCGGCCAAGGACAAAATCTATCGAATCCCCAGCGAGGGCAGCGCGCCGGTGCCGGAGGCGATTGCGCCGAATGTCGCTAATCCGCTACCCATTGAATTGGCAAAGGGGCAGGCGCTACAGGTGGGTTTTGCGGTGAGCGATGATCTGCAAAAATGGGACAAGGTCGATCGGGTCCACGAGGTGATCTTGCGGGTGCGAGTGCAGGAGACGACGGAGCGGGATCGCTTGCGCTTTGCCTTTAACGGCAGAGAATTACCGCAATCGCTGCTGCGCAAAATCAATCAGATGTACGTGATGGATGCGCCGCGCTATCGAGTTTTTGGCTATTGGTATGTCTTTCGTTTGCCCGAAAAGTTTAGGCCGGTGCAGGGGTGGAATGTGCTGGAGGTCGAACTGCTCAAACGGGACGGGCAGGCGCTACCGGCTGTCGTATTGCGCGATGTAGAGCTGGAAATCAAGTACTTGATGGGGAAGAATTACCATCGGGGTTTGATCGATGCAGATCTGGGACCGGGTGAATTGTAACGAGCAAGGCCACCAAGATTTTGGTCATATAGCAATGCGGAATGATTTGAACGATTCGAGCGATAAGTCGTCTTGTGCATCTCGCTCAAAAATTGCCGAAACATGCAGAATTCTGTCGAATTTAGTAGACATCTGCATAATTATTGTTCATATTATTTGTCAAGCTATGCCCCAATCTATTCCCAAATACACGTTTTCCAGGTGTCGCACGCTGCGAGAGCATGCTGGATTAAGTATGAGCCGACTCGCCGGGGTATCCGAAGTCAGCCGTGACCTGATACGCTCGCTGGAGAAAGGCAACCCGCACTCACGACATAAGGTAATGGCAGTTTTCAACGCACTACAGCAACTCCATGACGGCTCGCTCCGTGAGGAAGACGAGCTTTTGTCATTTGGCCTCGACGACGCGCCAGCGTAAATAAACCAAGGAGCAAAGTTATGTCGCTACTCAGTGGCGAAGAACTGGAACAACGTTATCGGCCCTTCTTCGAGAACAAAGCGATCCAAGCTGTGGTCAATGCCCGCACTCCGAATGACGCCGATCCAGTCGATGAAGAAACCATCCTCAGGTTTGTTCGGGATTCTGAAGCGGCCCATGCCCGATATGTGCGCTCGGCCTTTCGTCGGATTGAAGAGTTGGGTCAGCCGGATTGAGCCACGACTCCCGAACTCTGACCCCGCAAAGGCGAGGTAATGGCCCTTACATGCTACCAAGAGAAAATCGCTAGACGACAGAACTTGCTGGAATTGACCTTTTCTGGTCTTCGAGAGCATTTAGGTTCGGATTTCGAGCACATTGAACTCAACAGAGCCATTTTGCATAATGTTGTCCAAAGTTATTTCGATGACGTAGATCGCCATAAAGATTTTCACGGTACCGAGCGCGTCGACGAGGTCAAGCAAGCGGCTTATACGATAAAATGGATCGCGAAACTCCGGCCGATCCAATTCAGTTGTTCAGAAGATGTTGTCAGCAAACCCCTTCTATATGTCAACGAGGTATTCGCCATGCGAGGGGGAATGGCCTTCATGAGGATTTCCCCTGACGTACTGCCTGAGCTACTTTACGATGACATGCTATATACGCTGCGCTATCGGTCCATAGATGAGCGTATCCTTTTCGTATGGTTGGCAACACTTCAATATGCCCTTGATGGCGATATTTCTCGTACCGACAAATAAAAGTCTAACGCATCTCCACAGCCGTAACTCCATTGAAAGAACAAGACCACCGCAAAGTGCCGAGAGCACATAGTCCGCTTTCGGTTATCAGCCTATTTTTCGGCTTAGTCGAGGTTGGTCTTGCATACAGTTCCGGCGTTTCCTCCGGTTGTGTTCAGATCGGGATATTAATCTTCATGGCATTATTCGCCGTTGGCATCGCAGGGACTTTCTTTTGGTTTCTGTGGAAACGCAACTGGGTTTTCTACCCACCATCGGACTTCTCAAGCGCGACTGTCGAAAGCTATGTGGCGGCGATGCGTGGGGAGGCTGATTTGAATCTCAACCGACTGACTGATCGAGTTGGGTTGGTCTTCGATGACGATTCCTTGCTTAAAAAGCTAAATCATTCAGTGATACTCCCCGAGCCAGAGCGTGGGGAAGCCATCAGACAGATTTTTAAGGAGCTTCGTGGGAACGCCGTTGGAGAAATAAAGGCGTCCGCTCTTCGTTTCGATGCCAGACCGTTGATGGGTGATGATGCACCGATATGGGAGGAAATCTACAACGAGAATACCCCCGTAGATGTCTGGCTAAACCGTGTGGCGTGGCGGCTAGAGCCTTTCCCTCCACATCCCTACGGCACAATCTGGCTCCTCAAAGACGCTTCGTCAGACAAAATTTACGACGATATCGGGTCTGTCTGGGCGAAACAACAAGGAGCAGCGGAGGATAATCGTCCCCTTAGTGAAGTGGGTATCAGAGGTGGTATGAATTTTGAAGTGATTAAGAAACGGGCGTGAGTCCTGTGAACGAGGTCCACGCACCCAAGACGTGCTGAATTCGTCCAGCCTCTCGCTTGACCAAGCAGGCGGTTTGCATTAACTCACTCTAGGCTGCCCAAGCAAACCGAAAGACAGGTGCAAAGTGGACCTAGACAAACTGCTGCGCGACGTGGATCTAGACGAAATGCTGCGTCTCTACGACGAGGCGGCTGAGGAGTTAATGCAAGTCGCCATCAGCGATGGCCACTTCGCCGACCGCGATCCAAGCGGAATCATCTGGCCGGTGGGCAGCGACCTCGACGCGCTTGAGCGCCGAGCCGAGCTGATCGGCACCATTCACGAGGGCATTCCCTCGCTCCGCGACAAGCGCCTGCAAGAGGCATACGACCACTACGAACGCGTCGGCCCCGCCTACCACCAAGCGAACCGCCTCTACCTAGCAACGCGCCAGCTCTTCGTCGAACGCGGGCGTGGCGATGCGCTCGATTTCCACGCGCTCTACCAATCGGTCTATCTACACGCCCTAGGCCGCGACAACCCCGACACCCTCGACGAAGGTGAGGCCGCCCTCGTCAAGCTGCGGGTCGCCCGCGTGCCGCTGTCCCACGCCCACGCCGTCGCCGAGAAGATACAATCCGGGACGGCGCAAAAAGAGCCCGCGACCGACTCGGCCGACGATCCGCGCTTGGCCGAGCACTACGCCTGCGAAATCGATGGAGTGCGCCACGCTGGGACGCTGCGCGACCTGCTCAGCGAAATTGCCGAGCGCGTCGTCGATTACCTCGCCGCTGGCGAGCACCTCGCCATCCGCTTTAACACCTATAGCAACTTCATCTATCTCGGCATATCGGTGTGGAAGGCCATCACGGACGCCGACGTACTCTTGGCCCGCATTGAGGGGCGGGTGCGCGCCCAATGGCATCAAAAGCTGTGCAAGCTGGTCCTGCTGGGTAAGGGTATGCTACTCAAGTTCCTCCAAGCCCACTCCGAAGATCCCGCCCAAATCAAGCCGAGGGAATTTTGGTACGGCCAAGAGTATAGCTACCTAACCCGCGACATGATCGACCTGACGCGCCGCTTAGTCGGCTACGTCAACCGACTAGCAGGTCGGGCGCGAGGAGAAGTCGCTCTAGTAGTCCTACCCCCACTACTCGACGGCAAGGCCAAGGGCCGCTTTCTCGAATACCAGCACGTCGGGCGACGCCAGAGCCTCGGCCCGTGGAGCCGCCGAGCGCGGCTCTTTCGGTGGGCTTTCCTCTACTACCGCACCGGAAAGAAAAAAATGCGCCTCCTAGCGGCTCAACTTCCAGAAGCGGAGCGCCTCAAAGCTGCCAGCGCCCAAAGCAGCGAATGGGGGCGGAAATCGCTGGACATCTTCGGCATTGAATTGACCGTAAGCGCCGACCCGCTCTTTGCCGCCACTGCCCGCGACCTCGACCTAGCCAACAAACAGGAGAAGGTCCTTTTCCTCCCCACGCACCGCAGCCTCTTCGATCATCCGGTGATGAGTGCCCTGATCCACGACCCTCGCTTCCTCGAACTGATGGGCTGGCGCGAACCCCCCGCGCCGGTGAGCCTCGCCCGCGCTCGACTGACCGAACCCGCAACTCTGCGCATTGGCGGGCGCTCTTTTTCGCTGATTGGCTTTACTACCGAGGAAGTTGACCACATCATGGAGAAAGTCGATGGGCACGTCATTATGACCCGATCGGCCGACACGAAAAATCCCACGCGCCGCTTTGCCGAGCTCCTCGCACAGCGGCCGGGCGTCGTCTATGGCGAAGGCACCACGGCCGCCTTTGAGCCTCAGTGCCTGCCCATGCAGCACGCGCTCTTTGCTTACCTGCCGCCCGACGTGATCATCGTGCCGCTAACTTTTCGCGGCCTGCATTCGCTGTGGCCCAAATGCCCGCGCGGCAATCTCAACATCGGCAGCGGCCAGGTAGAAGTAATGGTTTGCCCGCCCATGCTCGGCGAAACCACGCTCCTGCCGCGCAAGCGCGCCCTGCGCACGCAGCTAGAGCCAGCGACGCTTTTCCAAGCCGTACACATCGCCCGGCTTTTTAATCCGGAACCAGCGTAGGGCGTCCATCAGGACTTTGAGATCGTGGCAATGCTTAATGCGGTATGTTAAATTGAAAAGATGGAGATAGCGGTCTATGAATGCAATGTCCTTACAACCCCATCTATGGACGCGGGAAGAATACGAGAAAATGGTATCTGCCGGCGTTTTTCATCCAGAGGACCGACTTGAGCTGATCAACGGGGAAATCCTCGAAATGACACCACAAAGCCGTGCCCACGCTACAGCAGTCTGTCTAGTGAATGAAGTCTTGAGCGCAATATATGTCCAAGGCTTTACCG
Organism: Candidatus Latescibacterota bacterium; assembly: GCA_022825185.1. Next base: position 6,176 of record JAJDYK010000352.1, read on the forward strand.
TGCGCGTCCAAGTCCCCATGGCCTTGGGAGAGTCGTCCGAGCCTGAACCCGATGTCGCCGTAGTCCGCGGCCAACCACGCGATCACCTCGCGTACCATCCCACGGTCGCTGAGCTAGTCGTCGAAATCTCGGATTCCTCACTGAGATACGATCGGGAACACAAGAAAGGATTGTACGCCGCCAGCGGTACTCCCGAGTACTGGATCCTCAATCTGGTAGATCACTGCTTAGAGGTCTATAGAGACCCAGACCAAGAACGGGAAACCTATCAGTCCTGCACAGTACTTACCCGCAACGACACGGTTTCCCCACTCGCCCGTCCCGACGCGGCCATCTCCGTCGCCGACCTACTGCCTTAGCCTGCTTTCGCGGCCCAATCCCGCGGCTTGAGAAATCTAAAAGAGCGACATCTGCTCGGCCTCCCGTCGGCGCGGCATAGCCGCAGCCTCGCGCGCGAGCAACTGAGCGGGAATCTCTTCTACAAACGGCGATAGCGCGCACTGCACCCGCTCGCCATAGCGCTGACGACTGCGCGCCCGCAGCAACACCAACTCCTCCTCCGCCCGCGTCATGCCCACGTAAAAGAGCCGCCGCTCCTCGGCGAGCTCGGCGTCCCGCTCGCGGAAGGGAATAAGTCCGTCCTCCACCCCGCAGATGAATACCACTGGAAATTCCAAGCCCTTGGCCGCGTGCAAGGTCATCAGCGCGACGGCCTCCGGGCCTTGAGGGCCGCCCCGCTCCTCGTAGTCGGCCTCCGCGCCTAAGAGTACGGTCTCCAGTAGCTGTTGGAGCGTTCCGGTCCCGTCCGAAACTCGAGCCAAGTGCTCCAAATCCTCGTCCTCCGGGTCGCCGAACTCGGCCTGCCAGCGGCGCACCCAAGCACCAGCCCCCTCCTGCGCGGCCCATTGCCTGTACTCTGCTATCCGCGCCTCTAGCGCCTCGACCCGGTCCTGCGCCGCAGCCGACAGCTCCCCCCGCCGCACTTGGCGCAAAATGTGCGGCTCCGCGCCCATGGCCTCTAGTGCCTGCCAGCGGCGCACATCCTCTTGCGAGATCGCGGCATAGCGAGCAAATGCCAACGCAGCCCGTACCGACGGTGCTTGCAGAAAGCCCTTCTGTCCGACGAGTCGGTAGGGCAATCCCTCCTTGCGGAAACACTCTTCTAGCACTTGGCCCTGTCGGCCGGTGCGGAAGAGCACGGCAAAGTCGGCGAAGCTGCGCGTGCCCTCTGCGCCCGCATCGGTCTGCACCATATCGGTGCCGCCGACCATGCGGGCAATCTCCCGCACCACCGCAATGCCCTCGGCCGTCTCGCTCGGCACCTCGATTAGGCGGATTTTTTCCTTTCCCGGACGCATGGCGGCCAGTTCAATGGCCTCGCGCTCTGGATTATGGCCGACGACGGCAGCGGCCGCCTCGACAATATGCCCCTGCGAGCGGTAGTTCGCGCCTAGATGAAAGAGTCGCGTATCCGAGAAACGGTCGCGCAAGTGAACAAAGTGGTCGGGAGAAGCTCCGCGAAAGCTATAGATCGCCTGATCCGGGTCGCCGATGGCCATCAGACCCACACCCTCACCCGCTAACTGGAGGACCAATCTATACTGCGCGGCGTTGAGGTCTTGGAACTCGTCTATCAGCAGGTAGGGAAACCGCGCCTGCACCTGTTCCCGCACGGTCGCATCCGCTTCTAAGAGGCGCAGCAAATCCAAGAGAATGTCGTCGTAGTCGCAGGCTCCAGACGCGTGTAGGGCTTTCTGATAAGCGCCGTAATGCGGTCGCCACTCCTCGTCCACCTCATCCGGCCCCTGCGCGGCGGCCTTGGCCAGCGAGATGGCTTGACTGGCAGCGGTAACTGACCCGGACAATCCAGCGTCTGCCAGCGCCCCTTCCAGCAACCGGCGCGCTTCCACCTCGTCGAGCACCAGCTTTGGCTCGCAGCCCAACTCCCGCAACAGCGACAACGCCAAGCGGTGAAAGGTCCCCACCTGCATCGCGCCCAGCCCACCGCCCAACAAAGCGCTCAGCCGCTGCCGCATTTGTCCAGCCGCCCGCCGGGTAAAGGTAATGGCCATGATCTGCCCCGGATCCACGCCGCTCACGACTAGCCGCGCAATGCGCCGCGTCAGTACCCGGGTCTTGCCCGACCCTGGTCCGGCCACGACCACTAAAGGCCCTCCTTCGGCTTCTTCGATTTCCCGCTGTGCGTCGTCGAGCGCGTCCGCGTCCTGCTCCTCTTGTGCGGTGCTATCGGGTCTTGGCAACGGCACCGCTGGAACGTGGACTTCCTCAGCCGTCTTCGCGACCACCGGGCCCAAATCAAACAACGCCCCTTGCCCTTTCAAGCGAGTCCGCTCCTCCTCGCTGAACACGCTAATTACGCCGTACTCCCCATCGTGGCCGGGGTAGATATCCACCTCGCCGCAGCGCATCCGGCGCACGCCTTCGGCCACCAACGGCCCGGCGCAACTTTCAATCGCTTCGAGGTCGGCGTGGCGCAACACGTCGAGTTCTGTTCCTACTTCGGTCAGCAGCCGGTCGTACACGCCGCGGACTTTCTTAGATTTCGGGCCAACGCCAACCGCTGCGCCGATCACTTCGTCGAGCGGGATCAGGTACTCGTAGGGCGGGGCAACCTCCGGTCGAAACCCCTCCGGTCGATCGGCTAGCTTCTCCACCCGGTGCAAAACCCCCACCGTCAGCTTGCGTCCACACACCGGGCAGATTCCCTCGGCGGCCAGCGTTTGCGCTGGCTTGTAGCACACCGAGCACTTGCGGTGGCCGTCGTAGTGGTATTTGCCTTCTTCGGGGTAGAACTCCAAGGTACCCAAAAAGCGCGCTGGGTCGCGGTCTTTGAGCGCAGAGTAGATGCCCGGATACGAGCATTCGGTGTCAAAGCACGTGGCCTCGCGGGCCAGCTTTTGCGGCGAGTGGGCGTCGGAATTGGATACGATCGCATAGCGGTCGAGGGCCGACAGCCGCCAGTTCATCGGCGGATCCGAGGACAAGCCGGTCTCCACGGCAAAGATATGCGGCAGCAAATCCTCGTAGCACTCCTCCAACGAGTCAAAGCCCGACGAGGCACCCAACGCGGCAAAGTGCGGCGTCCATATATGGGCCGGGATGAAGAGCACCTTCTCGTCGGCTTCGAGACAGATCTCTAAAAGGTCGCGGCTGTCCAGCCCCAAGATGGGCCGGCCGTCAGAGTGCAAGTTGCCAATGGCACCGAGGCGACGGTTGAGTCGGGCGACGGATTCGAGGGTGGGCAAGATGACGACGTGGTGGATCTTGCGGGTCTTGTCGCCCTTCTTGTAGATGGTGCTGATTTCCACCGAAAGCATGAAGCGCACGGCGCGACGGCAGCGCTCGGGCAGCTCTTGTTCCACGGCGGCGCGACGGCCGGGTTCAAGTTGGTACAGCCCCTCTTCAGCCGGTTCAAGTTGCTCAGATAATTCGGCGAACCACTCGGGATGCGTATAGTCCCCTGTGCCGACTACATCAACGCCCTTGAGCGCCGACCACTTGTGCAAGTTAGAAGGGTTGAGCTCGCGGCTCGTCGCTCGCGCAAAACGCGAGTGCAAATGCACGTCGATTACGAACTGCATGTTTGGATTCCTGTTGACTTATAGCGATTGCTAAGTACCCGACAGTAGAGGTGGTATGAGATACTTCGCTTCGCTCAGTATGACAACTGCTAACCCGCTGCTTTCCAATGTCATGCTGAGCGCAGCGAAGCATCTTTTTCCTCGGTGTCTATGCCTAACATCCATTGGATGACTGTTGTGTACTTAGAGCGGTTGCCTTAATCCCGCCCGACCCAGTTGGCAACCACAATACCCACAGCCACCAATCCCATGCTGGCCAGCAGATAGGGCGATATAGCCTCGTCCAAGAGCGCGGCACTCAACAGCACGCCCACCACCGGCGTGGCAAAGCCGAAGCCCCCCAAGCGCCCCGGCGAGTGGTGTTGGAGCAGAAAGACGAGAATGATAAAACACAGCCCCGCGACGACGATGCCTTGGTAGAGTACGCCAGCTATGACCGGGCCGGTTAGGACGTACTCGGCCTCGGATTCTAAGAACGCGCTCCAAGCGGCAAACAACGGCAGGCTTAGCACGGCCTGCCAAAATAGAACCTGATAGGGATTAAGCCCCTGTACCAGCCGCTTGATTAC
>JAJDYK010000355.1 GCA_022825185.1 Candidatus Latescibacterota bacterium
CTTGGTGGATGTACCGCTGGTGGCCTGCTGCGGCAACCCGTCGCCGCGCCTTCCATGTAGCGATCTTTGCCGTCGGCCTGCTGATGCTGGTAGGCCCGGTGACGCTGCGCAACCGCATCGTCGGTGGCGAGTGGGTCCTCATCTCCTTCAACGCGGGGGTCAACTTCTACCTCGGCAACAACCCGGACTACGACCGCACCGTAGCGGCTCGGCCCGGAGCGGGATGGAGCGAGGTAGTTGACTTGCCACAACGCGAGGCTGGCATCACTCAGCCGGGGGCTGGCTCGAACTACCTTTTGGGCAAATCTTGGGAGTATATACGCACCGAGCCGGGGGACTATTTGGCCCTGCTTTTGCACAAGAGCTATCTGTTTTGGCACGGGGCCGAGATCCCCCGCAATACCGATCCGTACTTCGCCGCTGAGTACTCGCCGCTGCTGCGCCTTTTACTGTGGAAATACGGCCTCGCGTTCCCCTTTGGCTTGGTCTCGGCCCTCGCCCTGCTCGGGGCGGCCTATGCCCTGCTCAAACCGGAACGCCGCACCCCGGCGACCTATCTCGTCTTGCTCTTTGCCGGGGTTTATATGCTGTCAGTGGTGTTGTTTTTCGTCACGGGCCGCTATCGCTTGCCAGCCGTGCCCTGTCTCTTGCTGCTGGCCGCCTACGGCGCTTGCACCTTGGCTGGTTTGCGCCATAGACCCCTGTATCTGTCGGCAGGCACCCTCGCCGTACTGCTATTGGTCGCCAACGCCGGAAGCGCGGCAACCAGTCCGCACGTGGCCGCTTTTCACCACTACTCGCTGGCGGCTATCTATGAGAACAAAGGCATGAAGACCAACGCCTTGCAGCACTACCGCCTCGCCGTCGAACTAGCCCCGTCCCACCGCCGTGCCCTGCTGGGTCTCGCTCATATGTACGGAGCGACCCAGCGCTACGATGATGCCGCCCACGCGTGGCGGCAATTCCTCGACCACTATCCCGACCAAGACGACGTCCGCCTCCAGTTCGCGGATTTCCTCCGACTGCGGGGCCAGTTCCAAGAATCGGCGGCCGAGTACCAAAAGCTCCTAGCGCGGCAACCCGCTCAAGCCCACCTGTACCTCCGCCTCGGTCGGGCCGAAGCCACAGCCGGCCGACTGGAGCAAGCCGAAGCTGCCTACCTCCGCGCACTCGAACTAGGCTCCCAGTCGGCTCACTATCTGCTAGGCCAGCTATACGAAAACCAGGACCAGCCCGAGCGCGCCGAACAAGCCTATCAGCAGCTACTAGCCCAGCAACCCGATCATCTCGCCGGGTTGTGCCATTTAGCCGATCTGCTGTTAAAGCGGGGGGATGAGAAAACAGCCAAAGGTCATTTACTCGCGGCGCTGGCACTCGACCCCGACAATGTGCACGCCTTGCGCAGCATGGGGACCTTAGAGGCCAACCAGGGTCAGTATCGCCAAGCCCTCCAGCGCTTTGAGCGCATCTTGCAACACCACCCCCGCGATCTGCAAGCCCGTCGGGCCCTATCCCATCTCCTGCTCAAAATGGGTCAGCGCGAACGCGCCGATGCCGAGTACGCGCACTACCAGCGCCTAAAGCGGCAACACCACATGCAGCAACAGACGATGGAAAAAACCAAAGAGCTAGCCGACCAACTGCGGCACATGTTCAAAGCGCCCTAGGAAACACCTTTCCGCAATCACATCTTTCGCCCACGCACGGCGAGGCGATACTGCTGATTTTTCGCGGTGGGCGATTCGGGGCGCGTCATTTCCACTAGCCCGGCGGACAGGGCCGGGTGAAGGTAGTTTTTGCGGAATGTGGGACGATGCAATAACCCCAGTGCCGCCATCAGTTCGACGGCCGTTTTTGGCCCGGTCCGCAAGATCGCAAGCAGCCGCGCTACTTGGTCGCTTACTTGGTCGCTTACTTGGTCGCTTACTGTGGGTGTCTGAAGTGCATCCAGAATGATCTTCAGCATGAACGCAATGAACGGTGTGCTCTCGCCCTCGGCCGAACTCTGCCGGATAGCTTGGTAGTAGTCGCCTTGTCGGGCATGCACCAGACTTTCTACCGGGATGTGGGCGAACAGGGGTTTCCAGCGGGTCAGAATCAAGGTCTGCCAGAGCCGTCCCATGCGTCCGTTGCCGTCCTCAAAGGGGTGAATGAACTCAAACTCGTAGTGGAAGACCGAACTGGCAATCAGCGGATGCTCATCGGTGCTGCCCAGCCATGCCAGCAAATTGGCCATGAGTTGCGGTACGCGCCGAGCAGACGGGCCGATGTGCTGGACTGCACCGCCGCCCATCACGCCAATGCCGGTGCGGCGATAGTGTCCGGGCGCGTCCAACAATCCGCTCATCAGGACTTCGTGAGCACTCAGCAGGTCGGCTTCGCTAGCCGGGTCCCACTGCTGGTATTGATCGTAGGCTTTGATGGCGTTGCGGGCTTCCTGAATGTCCCTGAGCGGCGCGACAACGGGCTTGCCATCGAGAATGGTGGAAACTTGCTCCTCGCTGAGGACATTGCCTTCAATGGCCAGCGATCCGCGAACAGTGAGGATGCGATTGATTCGCCGCAGGCGCAAATCCTGCACAATGCCTGTCGCCCGACCAATCGCCTCCCCGATTTCTTCAATGCGAAAAAGGATCTCCGGCGCGATTGTGTATGGTGGTTTTTCAATCTTCATCTTTTATTCAAGATGTTCGCCTCAAGCCCAATTTGACCCGGTGCCAGCTTCCGTTTGGAGCTGGAATATACGTTGGCCCCTTTTCGATCAGTACCCCAACCCGCGCAAATACTGGCGCATCCCCGCACTCCGCCGCGCCTCGCTGACTGGATCCTCGCCCTCGTAGGCCGGCTCGCCCGGACAACTGGTCACCCAACGGTCAAAGCCTCGCTCGGCGAGCGTGTTGAGCACCTCGGCAAAGTCGAGGCACTCGCCCTCGCCGACCGAAACCCACTCGGGATTGTAGCGCCCCGGCTCGCGCACCGTGCAAGATATATAGTCCTGTAGGTGGACGTAGTTGAGCTGATCCCAAAAATCCGTCAGCGACTGCACGGGATCGTAATCCCACAACTCGGCGTGCGAGACATCAATGCACAGCTTCGTTTTATCCAGCAAACTCATGTACAGTCGCCAGTCCTCGGCCGAATCCACCAGCAAGTTGGTGTGAATGTGGTAACTTAGTTCCAGCCCGTACTGAGCCGCGTACTCGGCCCACAGCTCGGCCCCCTCGGCCGCCCGCTCAATATCGGCTCGTTCCGCTGGCCGTCCTTCCGGCTTGCGACCGCTCATAAACATGAAGCAATCCACGCCCATCTCCGCGGCAAAATCCATTCGCCGCTTGTTGCGCTCGGTGTGCTCCCAGTCGCGGTCTTCGGGCGAGCCACTAGCGGTAAATACGCACAGCGGCATGTCCGCGTCCTCGCACACTTGCTTCAGCCGCTGCGGCGGTCCTAGCCAATCGAGCGGCAACCGCCCCTCCCAACCGTCCCAACCAGCCTTTTTGAGCTCGGGCAGGGCCTTTGCCAAATCCGGCTGCCGCCAGCGCAGGGTCGCGTATCCCATCTTGAGTGCCATAATCCGCCTCCTTTATTGTGGTTTTAATAAAATCCTACGGGCAAAGTTCGTTGCCCTTTAATGACATCGCAACGATATTTTTTTACATGGCAAATGCACCTGCTCTCTCGCGCGGCCAAGTGCATCGCGCCCTTCGGTCCTTCGTCGTCGCCGGCGGCTTGTGGGGCGCTTGGGGACAAGCCTGCGGGTTGGGGACGGCGGCCTTTACTGGCTTCGCGCTGTACTTAGGGGCCGACGGTGCCTTTATCGCCCTCTTCACTTCCGCCGCGTATTTCTTGGCCCTGACGCAATTGCTCGCGCCCCTGTTGAGTGCCCGCGTTCGCGACAAGAAGCGCTTTGTCGTCGTTGGCGGCTACGTAGAAATCTTCTTCCGCGGGCTGCCGCTGATCATCCCCCTCTTCGTCCCAGAGCAGTATCGTCTTCTGGCCTTGGTGGCCATGGTCTGCCTCAGCATGTTCAGCGGCTATGCGATTTCGCCCTTTTACAGCACTTGGATCGCCAACGCCGTGCCGGAGAATATCCGCGCACGCTTTGCCAGCCGCCAGACCATCGTCAGCACCATAGTAGCTATGATTGCCGGTTTTGCGATCGGCCAATTTCTCGATCTTTTTCCCGACGGAGGCGGCTTTGTCTGGGTCTTTGCCGCCGGGTCGCTCTTTGGATTCTTGGGCTACTTAAACCTCTTCCGCGCCCCCTTTCCCCAACAAACGGCCGCCACCGACGAACAAAGCACGCGCTTGCGCGACCTTGTGCAGCCCTTCTACGACGCCAACTTCCGCCGCGCCGCGCTCTTTTTTGGCCTGTGGACCTTTGGCATTGGGCTAGCTGGACCGCTCTACAGCGTCTTCATGCTCGACCGCCTGCAAATCTCCTATACCGAGGTCTCGATTTTCAATGCCCTGTTCATGCTGACCAGCATCGTCGGCTACCGGCTCTGGGCTGGCCTCATCGACCGCTTCGGTGCCAGACCCGTCCTGCAAATTCTGATGACACCAGCCGCGTTCTTGCCTCTCATTTGGACCTTTAATCAGCCAGGGGCTTACCATCTAGTACCCGTGGCCTTGGTCCTGAGCGGCATTCTATTCTCCGGCATCGGAGTGGGCATCAACCCCCTGCTCTATGGTCTGCTGCCCCAAGGCGAAAAACGCACGATGTACCTAGCCACTTGGTCGGTAACGGTCAACTTAATGGGTGCGCTCGGCCCCTTGTTGGGCGGCCTACTCGTCGCCCAATTAGAGGGCTTGCGCTTTTCTGTGTTCGGCGTGCCCATGGGCGATTTGCAAGTCATCTTTGCCCTCAGCGCCTTGATCCGGCTAGCGCCTTTGTTCATCCTCCGCACGGTCAAGGACGCGCGGAGCGCGACTTCGCGCAGCCTGCTCTCGCGGATGCTGCGCGGCAATGTCCTCAGCTACGCCTACAACGCCACCATCTTCAGTCTAGCCACTGCCGAGGGAACCAGAGCGCGCGCCGCCGAGGCCCTGGGCCGTTCGGGCAATCCTCTCGCCATCGAGCAATTGGTCCAAGCCCTAGCCGACGCCAGCCCTCGGGTGCGCCGCGCCGCGGCCCGCGCCTTGGGCGAGAGCCGGTCGGAAAGCGCTACCGAACCCTTGGTGCGCGAACTGCTCGACGGGGCCTCGGACATCCGCAGCGAAGCCGCCGAAGCCCTAGGTCGCCTCGGCTCCTCCACGAGCATTGATCCGCTAGTCGAGGCGCTGGACGACGCCGATCCCCGGGTGCGCATCAGCGCCATTCGCGGCCTAGCCAGCATCCGGGGGGACGAAGTCCACGAGCTACTATTCTGGCAATTTGGCAGCGATTTCGACCCTCTGACGTTCCCGACGCTGGTCGACGTCCTCGGCGAGCGCCAAGACCGCCGTATCGTCCGGCCCGCGCTAGGCCGCCTGCCCGATTTTCCCTCCCCAGCCGTGCGCTTGCAGCTACTCAACGGGGTCTGCCGCGCCCTAGGCGCTGGCGACCAGTTCTACCGCTTGCTCTCGCGCGAGGACACCGACCGCGTCGCCGCCATCACCCGCTTGTTGCGCCGAGCAACGGACTCCTTGGGCAAGGCCCACTGTATCGACACTGAAGACCGCACGCAGTTAAAAACTCTGTGCCGGGAGGTGGTCGCCGCTTATGAAGAGGAACAGGCCGAGGCACTCGTCGAGGCCATGCGGCAGGTCGTGCACACCGTGCGCGACGGACTCTCTGCCACCAGTGACCAAGCCTACGATGTGCTCTCAGTGTACGTAGTCCTCATCGCCATCGGCCGCTTCATCAACAGTCCGGTGCGGCAAGAATCGCCCGTTGCCCAAGAGATTTTTCTCACCGTATGCCTAGGGCGCTTAGCCGCCTTGATCCGCGAGATTGACGACAGGGATTGACCGCTCAAGACCGACGGCGGTGCACCCAACGGATCCGCGCCAAATCCACGAGATTGGCCAGCGTCCCGGTCACCGGATTAAAGCGGCTGTCTGGGTCAAAACGCCATTTTACGGGAATCTTTGCGATGCGGTAGCCGGATTGGTGCGCCAGCAGTAGCAACTCCACGTCGAACATAAACCCGGCGATCTGCTGCCGCGCGCAAAGGTCCCGCACTACCTCGGCCCGAAAAAACTTAAATCCACACTGCGTATCGCCAAACTCGCCCAAGCCCATCAGCGCCCGCAAGAGCCAGCCAAACGCCTCGGTCCCCCACTGCCGGTAGCGACGACGTGCGACGACGAATTCCGTCGCGCTCAGCGTCCGGTCGCCGATCACTCCGTCCCACCCTGCTTCCAATAGAGGCATCACCTGATCGAGCGCGGCAATGTCGGTCTTGTAGTCGCCGTCCATAAAGCCGATGTACAGGCCCTTGGCCTCGGCCACACCGTGCTGTACGGAATAGCCCTTGCCTCGGTTGCGGTCGTTTTGCACGCAGCGGACTTGCGGATGCGCGCGAGCGTACTCCGCAATGCAGGCGACCGTGCGGTCCGTGCTGCCGTCATCCACGACCAGCAATTCACAGGACCACGGCCGCTGCTGCAGCAACGCGAGCGTCTGCTCCAAGGCGATGAGAATCCGCTTCTCTTCGTTGTACGCGGGTATGACGATGCTCAAATCCATAGCTACGTCCGCTTGACGTCTCCAGCCGCCGCGCCTATAATCCGCCGCAACCAAATCCCTAAGCCATGCGAGCAAGGCCGATGAGCGAAGAGACCATTTTTAGCAAAATCATCCGCCGCGAAATTCCCGCCGACATCGTCTATGAGGACTCCGACTGTCTGGCTTTCCGCGACATCCAGCCCCAAGCCCCGACGCACATCCTCGTCATACCCAAGGAAGTCGTCGCTGGCGTGCAACACACCGCGCCCGAGCACGGCCCCCTGCTCGGCCACCTGCTGCTCAAGGCCAGCCAGATCGCCGCAGAGCAGGGCCTAGCCGCAGCGGGCTACCGCTTGGTCATCAATGCCGGCGACGACGGGGGGCAAACGGTCGCCCACCTCCACGTCCACCTGCTCGGCGGCCGCCCCATGCAGTGGCCGCCCGGATAAAAAAAGAGGCGATGCCACACCGGGCACCGCCTCGCAAGCACTCTTAAAACCAGGGGGCTTAACTTAAATGGTCTGTATCAGGACGTAGCCGTTGGCTCCCCCCGGCACCGCTCCCTTGAGGAACAACAAATTGCGATCCACGTCGATCCGCTCGACGGTCAACCCCTTGGTGGAGACGCGCTTGTTGCCCATCTGGCCGGACATTTTCTTGCCCTTCCACACTTTACCCGGCGTCGTGCCCTGGCCGATGGAGCCGCCGTGGCGAATAGTATCGGGCGTGCCGTGGCTCGCGTTCTTGCCGCGGAAACCATGGCGCTTGACCACCCCGGCAAACCCCTTGCCCTTGGATTTGCCCGTCACTTTGACCCGGTGGCCGACCTCGAACTGGCTCACGTCCAAGACTTGGCCGACCTCGAACTCGCCCTCTTCGCCGCGAAATTCGCGCAGGATGCGATGTCCGCTCACGCCGGCCTTGTCCAGATGGCCCTTTTGCGGCTTGGTCAGCTTGCGCTCTGGCACTTCGTCGAATGCAAGCTGCAAAGCCGAGTATCCATTGTCCTCTTCGGTCCGCACTTGTACCACTGGGCAGGGCCCAGCCGCGACGATCGTCACCGGCGTGAGATCCTCGCGGTCGTTGTACACCTGCGTCATTCCCAATTTCTTGCCAATCAAGGCCCCCATAAGGCCAACTCCTTCAAATAGTTGTCTAGCAAACAGAATTGTAAAAATTACGCAAAAATGTCATAGTGAGCAAGAGACTCCCGCAGTGAGGTGGCAAAATTGAGCGCGATAACCATATTTCGCGGCGGGGCGATCGGTGACTTCGTCCTCACCCTACCCGCCATCCATGCCGTGCGCCGGGCCTTTCCCACCGCCGCGTTGCGCCTCATCGGCCGCCCGGCGACCCTAGCACTCGGCCCATCGGCTTCCATCCTCGACGGCGAAGACCCACGCCTGATTGCCCTACATCGCGATGGGCCACTTCCCCCGGCTACTCGCCAGCTTTTCGCCGCGACGCAGCGCGTGCTAGCCTATACGGTGGATCCCCAACAACACTTCGGCCCGCAACTGCGCCGCGCCGTAACCGGCCCCTTGCTGCTGTGGGACCCGCGACCCCCAGCCAATTTCCGCGGCCACATCATCGATCACCTGCTAAGCCCCTTGCGGCAATGGGGCCTACCCGTCTGCGACCGCACCCCGCACATTGAGCTACAGTCCGCCGACTACGGCTATGTAGAAGCGCTCCCCTCCGCGCCCGAAATCGTCATCCACCTAGGCAGCGGCTCGCCTGCCAAGTGCTGGCCCGTGGCGAATTTCCACGCCCTCGCCAGCACGTTGCGAAAAAAAGGCTGGCATACCGCGCTCCTGTGCGGCCCAGTCGAACGCGAACGTCAGATCACCGTCGATAGCCTGCCCGCGCTCCATCCCCCAGATCTGCGTTCTCTCGCTGGCCTACTCGCCAAAGCCGCGCTCTTCATCGGCAACGACTCCGGCCCCGGGCACATAGCCGCAGCTATTGGCACCCCGACTCTGACGCTGTTCGGCCCCACCGATCCTCGGCTGTGGGCACCGCGCGGCAAGCGCAGCCATATCCTGCAAGCACCAACCGCAGACATCGCTGCAATCCCCACTGAGACCGCAATAGACGCTGCGTTAGCCCTCCTCCAGAGTGCGCGATGACTTCCTACGCCGATCAACGCCGCACTATGGTGCGCGAGCAACTCAGCCAACGCGGCATTCGCGACCCGCGCGTACTCGCGGCATTCGACCGCGTCCCAAGGCATTGTTACGTCCCGGAGGCCCTACGCGCCCACGCGTATGCCGACCACCCGCTGGCCATCGGCGCAGAGCAAACCATATCACAGCCGTACGTAGTGGCCTACATGCTCTCGGCTCTCGGCCTACGGAGCGAGGAACGAGTCTTGGAAATTGGCACCGGCTCTGGATACCAGACCGCCCTACTCGCCGAGCTAGCCGGCCAAGTATATAGCATTGAATTCTTTTCCGAGCTCGCCGCACAGGCTCGTCGCGTGCTCGCCGACACAGGCTATGATCATGTCGCCCTCCGCATCGGCGACGGCCGCATGGGCTGGCCCGAGGCCGCCCCTTTTGACGCCATCGTCTGCTCGGCCGCACCCGCGACCATTCCGCCCGCTCTGACCGAACAATTAGCTCCTAACGGTCGTTTCATCCTCCCGTTAGGCACCCAACGACAGCATTTGGTCTTGCTAGAGCGCAGCACCACCGGCCTCAGCCAGCGCAAACTCTTACCCGTGCGCTTCGTGCCGATGCAGTAGCAGGCCACGGAGGGGTTGCCATTGCACGACATTCGCAGTATAGATAAATCAAAACGCCAATGGAGGAATGCAACTATGACCAGCACAGAAACCAAACTTACATACGAGAGCTATCTGAAGACGCCCGACGACGAGCGCTACGAGCTGTTGGACGGGGAGCTGTTGGTTATGGAGCCAGCGCCGCTTACGGCTCATCAATACGTCTTGGGTAATCTCCACCTTGCAATGAGGATATTCTCGGATGAGCGCAACTTGGGAGAGGTGTACATTTCCCCCACCGATGTGGTGCTTTCAGACACGGATGTGGTGCAGCCAGACCTGCTGTTCGTTTCCCGTGAGCGAGCGCACATCGTCACCCGCGAAAACATTCAAGGCGCACCCGACCTAATTGTCGAAATCCTGTCGCCATCCACAGCCGAGCGCGATAGAACGCTCAAGCTCGATCTGTATGCCCGGCACGGCGTGAAGGAATACTGGCTCGTGGACCCCAATGCAAAAACCGCGATGGTGCTATTATTGGGCGAACACCGCTTTGAGACTGTCGGCACTTATGGGGAGGGACAAACCTTGGCTTCGCCGACGTTGACGGGATTCTCGCTCAACTTGGCGGGCCAATTTAGACGCGGATAACCAGCACGTCGAACGGGTTGAGCGACACGTACTCGATCCGTCCAGCCAAACTCTCCCCCGACTGTCTGAGCAGATCTACGGACGCCGATCCGAGAATTAGGAACCGTCCCGTTCGCTTGCCACGTCTCCGGCCTTGGTCGATCATGCCGCGGAGCTCGGGAAACAGCCCGGGCGCACGATGGATCTCGTCGAAAACGACTAAACGATCTTCGTACTCGGCGAGAAAAAACCTCGCATCGGCGAGTTTCGCCCGATCGACACTCGATTCAAGGTCTAGGTATAGCGCGGGGACTTATACGCTAACTGTCTATTGCGCGATAGGGAGGTATTATGATGTTATTATTTCGCGGAAATTGTCCAATTCTTCCTGAAGGTGTACAAGGTACGTTTCTGAAGCCGGATCGAGATTCGTCTGTGCGTTTAAAACGAAGGCGTCCAACTTTTCAAGAAGCTGTGGAATGGTATCGGAATCTTGATCGTGAATATATTGAATCAAGAAAACGACAACGCGAAAAAGAAAAACGTGCCGACTAAGTAGGTATTGGTAGTGGTCTTGATTTTCTTCGTTTGAGTTAGATGGCATAGTTGTTTTTCTTAAAGCATCGTTGACAACGCTCTTCGTTGGAAGGTAGTGTGTTGCTTACTTCGTATGAGCGTTTTCCGCTTCTGGTTAGGTAGGAGCAGTGCTTGCTTCCATCGTGCCAGATGGGTCTATCTTTGAGTCGTATATATACGGGTTGATTATTCATCGGAATAGTCCTTTCTGGGGTTTCCGGTGAAGGGATTCCGTTGCTAGTATGCCCGTCAAGCGATGACTAGCAGCGGAGTCCTATTTATATGGGTGTGTGTTTTGTGAGTGTTTGCATAGGAAAAGCGGTGTTTCTTCTTTTGTTGGTTTAGGTGCTCCCCATACAGATTCATACGTTTCGGCTTGTGTGTAGTCTATTTGGTATCCTATATCTTCTAACGATGCTAGTGTTATAGCGGTTAGTGGTGCGCGATAGGGATACCACCAACCGTCTATCATAAGTTCATCGCCTAAGCCTGTTCTGCGCCAGTGACCCCCATCGCTAGATAGAAGAAATCCACGTAATGACCCAAAAGAAGGATTTAGTTGCTCTAGTACGTCTAAGGTTTGTCTGCCTGTATAGTACCATCCATGCCAGAAGTTAAATTTACGATATGTTTTCCACGCACTGACAGTACCGAAGCCCATCACATGCACTAGCTCATGTAAGACCAGCTTGTCGAGTAAAGCGTTGTCAATAAAAGAAGCGGCAATATGTATTTCTCCTTCGTAGGGTAAGCCACTTATAGGACGTATGGCTGTAGGTTCGCCCCATCCTACGAAACCGCCCTCGATAGAGTCCACTACCGTGACATGAATTAGTAAGTCGTCTATATGCTCTATATCGGGTAGGTCAGCCGTGATGACTGCTTCTAAGCGTTCTTTGGCTTTATGTACTGAATGGATAAGGCTGTCTGGAAGGTCTGATGGATAGACTAACTCAATAGTAAAGGATGTATCAGGTGTAGAGATACTACTAGTAGAGCTATCTTCGAGTGCTGCTAATAGGTCTTTAAACCAGTCGGGGGATTCAGGATTATCGTTGTTGGCAGTGGTTTTAGCGGATGGTTTTGGTGGTTCTATGGATGGTCTGGTGGGTGCAGACGTATCCTGAGAACAAGCTATGAGCAGCCAAGCAGTGAGGAGGAAGAAATAAAGCATGGCGCATCTCCGAGAAAGAGATGAGGGAATGGACAGGTTTTAAAAAGAAAATTCGAGCCTTGCAAATTTAAAGCGACACTTTAAAAAAACAAGGATGTATGTGGGTTCAGAGTATTCGAAGTGGACTGGCTAGCAGGTGCCGAATCGGCTGCGAATTCAAGTACACTGGTGCTCCAACCTCGACCCACCCTCAGCTAACAACGCAAGCTCCCCACCAGCGAGTCAATACGGCCAATGCCGCGCTCGTCGCAGTAGGTGTGGAGCTCCTCAACGATTTCGACGCCAGCGTTGGGGTTGGCAAAACTGGCCGTGCCGACCTGGACGGCGGAAGCGCCGGCAACCATGAACTCTAGGACATCACTCGCAGTGGCGATACCACCAATGCCCATGACAGGCACATCAACAGCTTGGGCTACCTTCCACACCATGGCGAGGGCCACGGGCTTGATCGCCGGGCCGGACAAGCCGCCGGTAACACCCCCCAAGACGGGCCGCCGCCGCTCCACGTCAATGGCCATGCCAACGAGCGTATTGATCAGCGAGACTGCATCCGCACCCGCATCCACTACGGCGCGAGCGATCTCGGCGATATCCGTGACATTAGGCGTCAGCTTGGCAATAACCGGCCGCTGAGTGCGGCTGCGCACCGCGGCAATGGCTGCGGCCGCAGTCTGGGGCCGAGTGGCGAAATTGTCGCCGCCGGCCTCGACATTGGGGCAGGATATATTGACTTCGAGCGCGGCAATACCTGCCAATGCTTCGAGGCTCGCCGCCATCTGCCCGAATTCCTCGACTGAGAATCCGGCGATATTCACCACGACCTGCGCGTCCAAACCGGCCAACAAAGGCCATTGCTTCTCGACAAAAGCCTCCAATCCGGGGTTTTGCAGGCCAATGGAATTGAGCATTCCGGCCGGTGTCTCGACAATGCGCTGGGGTGGGTTGCCGCCCCGAGGCTGTGGGGTAATGGTTTTGGTAACCAGCCCACCCAAGCGCGCAAAATCGGTCAGCGGCAAAAGCTCCTGACCGTAGTTGCAGGTGCCCGAGGCCAGCAGCACTGGGTTGCGCAGTTGCACACCGGCAAAGTCTATGCTCAGGTCGGCCATGCGCTGCCCCATTTTATCTGCCGCGCGTCGAACGCCGGCCCATCCACGCAGACGCGGGCGTAGCGACCGTAGTCCGTATCGCCTTTTGCCGTCGCCAACTCGACGGCGCAGCCCACGCAGATGCCAATGCCGCAAGCCATGTACTCTTCGAGAGAAACCTGACACGGGACTTGGGCCTCTAGGCATATAGCGGCCACGGCCTCCATCATCGCATGCGGACCACAGCAATAGACCGCGCACGGCCCTTTCTCAGCGAGCTCGTGCTGCAACAGATCGGTGACCAAGCCCGCGTGTCCGAAGCTGCCGTCGTCAGTGGCGAGACGCACTGCGTCCGCAGCCGGTGCCAACAACTCGCTGGGCAGGTGCTTGTCTGCCGTCCGCGCCCCGACCAACAGCGCAGTCTGATGCGCTCGCTGCCTCAGCGTCAATCCCCAGTATAGTAACGGTGGCACGCCAATGCCGCCGCCGACCAGTACGACATGCGTGTCCTCAGGCGGCAGCACGAACCCCTTGCCCAACGGCCCTAGGGTCGGCAAGACTGCATCCGGCCCGCCTTGGCTCAGCGCTCGCGTCTTAGGCCCTACCGCCTCGTATAATACCTCGATAATACCAGCCTCGCGCTCGACGCCGCTCACGCTCAGCGGAATGCGCAACAAGGGAGCAATTCCCGCGCCGACCTGAATGTTGACGAACTGACCCGGCTCTATCCGCGCGGCAATGTAGGGTGCATTAAGACGCGCCAAATAGAAGTCTGCGGCAACTTCGCGGTTGCTCAACAGACGCGCTTGCTCGTCAATCACGGCTTTTCCCTTCGGCTGAGCGACTCGACTGAACTCGCCGAAGTCTCAGGTCGAAGCCCCTCTTCTTGCGGCGAGCCAAACGGCACGGCCAACTCGACCCACGACTTGATCTCCTCGCCGTTGCGGCGCACTGCGGGATAGAAGCGATAGCCATACGCCGCATCCACCGCGCTCTCGACAAAAGGAGGCTCCCCGCGAAAGACTTCCACTTGCTCGGGCCGTCCCTCGCGGTCGATTAGCACATCGAGCAACACCTCGACCGAATCCTCGGCAGCCGCCGGATAAACGGGCCGTACCACCTGCCGCACCAGCGGCCAATCGCTCAGCGCCAAGTCGCCCTCTTTCCACCCTAGCTCATCGGGAGGGATCGACAAGTCGAGCTCGATCATCGCTCTTACGTCCAAGTCCTCGCGGTCTTGGCCCCCCTGAAAATCCGGGTACTTCTCCAACAAAAAGCGAATCTGCGCACTGTTGCGATCGCGCCGTGCCACCTCCCGCAGGTAGTAGTTGGCCGAGTCTTCTACGCTCTGCTCGGTAAAGGCGCGCCAGAGCCGGTAGTAGAGGTTGAGATTCCTCTTATCAAAGGATAGGGCTTGGCGATAGAACTCAATGGCGTCGTTGAAATAGCCTTCCTCCCAGCTAATGTTGCCGAGTTGATACAGCGCGCGTGGGTTGGCAACCTGCTGGTTGATGCTCTGCTCGTAAAAATCGCGGGCCAGCGCAACATCCCCGCGCCGCTGTGCGCGCTCGGCAAAGCCGATGTATTTGCGCGCTAAGGACACAGAGTCGAGCGTGTCCGGCTCCAAGGCGAGCAATTCAATCCGCTCCCCTGGGCCGAGCTGGCCGCCAACCGCCTTCAGGCTGCGCTCCAGCTTGTCGATGAGCTTTTCCTCGCGGGCTTCCCACCGCTGCTGGGCCAGCTTGCCAAACCGCGTCTCGGCAAACTCTTCGCGCAACAATTGATAGCGCTGCTCGGCTGCGACCGTATCGCCAACGACATTCTCGTAGGTATTGGCCGCCAAGAACGCCGCTTGGCCGCCACTCGGCGTACCTGCGAAGGCATGGCTCAAACTATCCAGCAAGGGAAGGTACGCCTCGGTAGCTTCGGACTGTGCTAGGCGCAATGTTTCGATCCGCGCAAACTCGCGAGCCGCTAGCTCTTCGGCTGTGGCCTCGAGCTTTTGCCCCAGCAAGCGGCGGGCTTCGTTGGCGTGCGCCGAGGTGGGAAACTCCTCAATCAGCCGCAGCAAATGAGGCTTAGCGATCTCTTGGTCGCCGCGCATTTCCAACTCGATCCAAGCGAGGCTGTACACGGCGCGGGGCAATTGATCGCTGTCTGGGAAGCGGCGGATTACTTCCTCGTAATACGCGCGGGCCGAATCGGCCTGGCCGATGTCGTCGCGATAGAGTTCACACGCGCTGAACAGGTCGTCCAGCACATCCAAACTCCGCGCTACCACCACCGTGTCGGCCGGAGCCTCTGCTGCCTGCCACAACAGTGGCCCCTGCACCGCACCCAGCGAGTCGGCGTAGAGCGAATCGGCGCGGTGGATCTGGCGCTGGATCTGCTCCAGCCGGCGCATGTGTCCCATCATCTCCTGCGCCAAAAGCACGCCCTGCGCTCCCGGACTCTCGCGGCTGCTCTCCTCAAGGTAATCGCGCCCCAGTTCGGTGTCCCCGTATTCCTGCAGATGCAGCAAACCAATGCGATACAAGGCCATGGCCGCCGAGGGCGTCTGGGGAAAATCGTTGCGCACCCGCTCGTACTCGGTCAGTGCCTTGTCGAGCAAGCGGCGGCCCTGGTACCACTCGCCGATTAGAAGCCGGGTGCGCCCCTCAAAGCGGCGAAAGCTGCCCTCGTCGAGCAAGCTGACGTATGTGGCTAGGGCCTCGTCCTCCGCGCCCATAGCGTAGAGAGCGCGGCCGCTGTTGAGCCGAGCGCGGTATTTTTGATCCTCACTGGGATCGGCCTTTAGCACTTCGTCAAAAACCGCTAGCGCCTCATCCAAGCGGGCCGGATCCTCCAAAGCCATCAGCGCCTCGCCCAAGCGCAACCACAACTGAGCGCGCACCTCGCTCTTGGGAAAAGCCTCCAGTGTCGCCCGATATTCCCGCATGGCCGCGACATAGTCTTCGCGGTCGTGCGCCATCTCGGCCAAGTGCAGGCCCGCTTGGACGGCGATCTTTTCCTCGGCTTCGTCAAACAGCGCTCGGTAGAGCGACTGCGCTTGGTCGTCAATCCGCTGCTCCTCTAGGCAGCGGGCGCGCCAGTAGCGGGACTGATCGAAGTACGGACTAGCTGAGAAAAAGGTCTCCAAGTCGCGGAACGACTCTTGAGCATTGAGGTATTCGCCGCGCCAGTAATACGCCCGGCCGATCAGGAACATGGCGTCATCGACCAAGTCGCTCTCCTTGTATTCGTCGAGCACTTTGGACGCCTTGCGCACTGCTTTGTCGTAGAGTTGGTCGGCCTGCATCGAGCGCTGCCGCTGCAATTCGGGACCAGCCTGGTCAAAGGCCCAGTCGGCGTAGGTTTCTTCGTGTTTGCGCCGCTCTTTCTCGGCCTCGCGGAAGGATTTTTTGGCGTTGTAAAACGTATTGAAATAGACGCAGGCCGAAATCGCCAGACAACCAGTCAGCAACAGCACCAAGGGCGCGGTCCGCACGAGCCGTCTCCTATCCCCGATGGTAATCCTGCAGGGATTGCACGCCTAATTCGGCGCGTTGCAGCGCTTCGATGCCCGCAGCCGCAGCCCGAGCACCGGCCATCGTCGTCGTATAGGGCACGCCGGTTACAACTGCGGCTCGACGCACCGCAAAGTCATCGTAATAAGAAGGTTCGTCGAGCGGGGTGTTGATAATCAGATCGATCTGGCGACTGCGAATTGCGTCTTCGACGTGCGGGCTGCCCTCGTGAATTTTGTGTACCCGCTCCGCGGCAATGCCGTGCTTGCCGAGGAAGTCGCGCGTGCCCTGCGTGGCCACCAGTTCGAACCCGGCCGCGCGCAGCCGACGCGCCACCGGCAAGACATCCTCTTTATCGCAGTCGGCCACGCTGATAAAGACCCGACCGCGCGACGGCAGCAGCGAACCCGCCCCCATCTGCGCCTTGAGGAAGGCCGTGCCAAAGTCGCGGCCAATGCCCATAACTTCGCCCGTGGACTTCATCTCCGGCCCCAGCAGGCTATCGGCCCCGGGGAATTTTATAAAGGGCAGCACGGCTTCCTTAACGGATATGTGCGTGGGCACGATCTCCTCGGTGAAACCCTGCTCGCGCAAGCTCACCCCCACCATGGCCAGCGCGGCGACCTTGGCCAGCGGACGGCCAATGGCCTTGCTGACAAACGGCACGGTGCGCGAAGCCCGAGGATTTACTTCAATCGCATAGACCTCGCCTTGATAGACGGCGTATTGCACGTTCATCAAGCCAACCACGCCGAGCGAGCGCGCCAGCGCGTGAGTGTACTCGCGCATGGCCTCAATGTGCTTGGCTGGCGTGTCGTAGGGCGGCAAGGCGCAGGCACTGTCGCCCGAATGCACGCCTGCGTGCTCAATGTGCTGCATGATCCCGCCTACTACCACGTCCGTCCCGTCGGCCACCGCATCCACGTCGAATTCTTCCGCGCCTTGCAGGTAGCGGTCGATGAGCACAGGCCGCTCGGGCGCGACCTCAATGGCTTCGTTGATGTAAGTTTCAAGGCCCTTGACATCGTAGGCGACGACCATGGCCCGCCCGCCAAGCACGTAAGAAGGTCGCACCAAGACCGGGAAGCCAATCTGCTCGGCAATCGCGCACGCCTCGTCACAACTGGCGGCCATGCCATTTGCCGGCTGGCGAATGCCCAGTTCATTCAACAGTTGACCAAAGCGCTGGCGATCCTCGGCCAAGTCAATGCTGCTCGGCGAGGTGCCGATGATGGGCACGCCTTCGCGCGCTAGTTCGGCCGCCAAGTTCAGCGGAGTCTGCCCACCGAACTGCACGATGACGCCGTCTGGGGCTTCGCGCTCGACGATGTGCAGCACGTCTTCGACCGTCAGCGGCTCAAAATAGAGCTTGTCGGCCGTGTCGTAATCCGTGCTGACCGTCTCGGGATTGGAGTTGACCATGATGGTCTCATAGCCGATCTCGCGCAGCGCAAAACACGCGTGGACGCAGCAGTAATCGAACTCGATTCCCTGGCCGATGCGATTCGGCCCGCCGCCGAGGATAGCGATTTTCTTGCGCGTCGAGCGCTGCACCTCGTCCTCGCGGTCGTACGTCGAATAGTGGTACGGCGTGTGGGCCTCGAACTCAGCGGCGCAGGTATCGACTGTTTTGTACACCGGACGAATATCCAACTCGCGGCGACGCCGACGGACGCTGACCTCGTCGCCGCCATTGAGATGCGCTAGCTGGCGGTCGCTAAATCCCCACTCCTTGGCGCGGCGCAACAAGGCGACATCGGCGAACACATCTTCCCGCATTAGCTGTTGTTCGAGTTCAAAAAGCTGGTAGAGCTGGTCGAGAAACCACGGATCAATACCCGTCAGACCATAGAGTTCATCGTGGG
>JAJDYK010000280.1 GCA_022825185.1 Candidatus Latescibacterota bacterium
CACGGCCTCCGGTTCGTACGGCACCCGCCGATTGGGCGCTTCGCTCAGCGGCCCCTATAAGGGCTGGGAGTACTTGGGGTTGGTCAACTACCGAGCCAGCCGCAACGACTTTCGCTTTTGGGACGACAACGGCACTGAGTACAACTCTCAGGACGACGGCTGGGCGCGACGGCTCAATAGCGATTTTCGCGGCGTACGAGGCTTGGCCAAAATCGGGCGCAGCTTGGGTGCTAGCCGCTTGCAGATTCACAACACCTTTGACCTGAGCTACAAGGGCATCCCCGGCCTTGGCAACAACCAGTCCCTGCACACCCGCTACGACACGTGGCGTCATATCGCCGAAGCTGCGCTTTTCGGTCCGCTGGGCGATGGCCGCGCCGGGTACCGGCTCAAAGCCCATCACTCGCGCGAAAGAGACGAGTACCAAGATCGGCACGGCGAAGTGGGCTTAGGCCGCCAGCACGACCGCAATATCACTCAGAGTTTGGGATTGCGCGGCGAGGTGAATGCCCTGTTGCCCGGCGAGTCGTTGCTGACCGCTTTTGTCGCGGCTCGACATGAGAGCTTTGCGCCCGAGGATTTGCTGCATGACCAAAGTCGGCTCTTGCGCAGTCGCCGCCGGGCATTGGCTGTCGGCACCGAGGTGGAGGTGGAGGTGGGGCAGCGATTGACGCTCAATGCGGGTACGCAGGCAGAAGGAATTGACGACCGCTTTTTCGACCGGAAGTACTTCGCGCCTAGCGCGGTGTTGCCGAGCCGGGACAATGGCGAAATCCTGTGGGGCTACCGCATGGGTGCGGCCTTGGACTTAGGCGCTGGCTTGGCGCTCAAAGCCCACAATGGCCGCTATCAGCGCGCGCCCAATTTTTTTGAACTGTTTGGCGACCGAGGCGCAGTGATTGGCAATACCAACCTCGTCAGTGAAGAAGGGCGCAACTGGGATTTGGGTTTGGTTTTTCGCGGTCCTGCCAATGGAGTGGGGCTGGGGCTGGCCGAGGTTGTGTACTACCACAATCGCGTCGAAGACCTCATTCGCTTTATGCAAAATTCACAGCGGGTGTCGCGGCCCTACAATATGGGACGCGCTTTGCTGCGCGGTGTGGAGACGCGGGTCGAGGCGCGGTTGCTGCCAAGGCTGGCGCTCCGTGGCAATTACGCGTACCAGCGCACCGAAAACCGCACTCCGTTCTCTTTTGAACGGGGCAACGACCTGCCCAATGCGCCGCGCCATCGGATCAATACGCGCATTTCCTTCGACTTAGGACGCTCGGAGATATACGGAGAATTCAGCCGTGAAAGTCGGCATTTCCTCGATCGCGCTAATCTGCGGACCGTGCCCGTTCGCGCTCTCTACAATCTCGGCGGCACTGTGCCGCTGGTCGAGGGGATCGCCTTGTCTTGGGAGCTGCGCAACCTGACTGACAATCAAGTAGCCGATCTGTGGGGCTACCCGCTGCCGGGGCGCTCGTATGGGGTGTCCGTGCATTATGCTGCGTACGAGTAGGGGCAACCTTCGTGGGACACCTTTACTAACTGATGTTACGCACGGGTATGGGGTATGGGGTATGGGATGCTGTCACGCCTAAGGCACGGTGAAGTGCTTCGCGCTGCGTTTTGGACCCCTCCCCCGGCCCCTCCCCGACCCGGGGAGGGGAGCTTTGGTTCCCCCTTCCTCACAGGAAGGGGGCTAGGGGGTAGGTCCTACCCCGTGCGTAACGTCACTAACCAAGGAGGATTTACGTGTATCGCATTTCCGTTTTAGCCGTCTCTGTCTTGCTGCTGGCGAACTCGTCATCGGCGCAGAGCGATCTCTTCGTAATCACCACGGACTTTTCCACCGGCAGCACGGCTTTTTTGGCCGCGAATGCGGCTGAGGCCGAGGTGAATCTGTTGGGCGTCCACTCCGACGCAGTGGGGCACTACCACGACGGCCGCGTCTATATTGTCAACCGCTGGGGACAGGATAATATCTTGGTGCTAGACGCGATGGATTTGCGCACTCCGCTGACGCAGTTTTCGGTGGGCAATGGTGCCAACCCGCACGATATTGAGATCGTCGCACCCGACAAGGCGTATGTGACGCGCTACGAGACGACATCTTTGCTGATCGTCAATCCCCAAGACGGCGCGGAATTGGGCGAGATTGATCTGAGCGCGTTTGCCGACGCGGATGGCCTGCCCGAAGTGTCGCAGATCGTCCGCGTGGGCGATCGACTCTACTTGAGTTGTCAGCGCCTCGACCGCGACGGTGGGTGGGGACCGGTTGATGTTAGCTACCTGATCGTCGTTGATATAGCGACGGACACGCTCGTGGACGTGGACTCGGATGCCGAGGGGGTGCAGGGCATTGCGCTGAGTATCGCCAATCCCAACAGCATGGCCGTGGTCGGCGAGCAGATTGCCGTGGGGGTCGTGGCCAATTTTGGCGACCGGGCCGGTGGAGTGGAAATCGTCGATACGGCTACTTACCGCAGCCTTGGATTGGCCGTTAGTGAAGATGACTTGGGCGGCGATATTACATCCATGGTACTCGCTGACCAAAACCGGGGCTATGCCGTGGTCACGGACGAAAACTTCGCCAACAGCGTCCGGCCCTTTGAGTTGTCCAGCGGTGCGGTGGGCGCGCCTTTGGAAAATATCAGCGGCGGTTTTATACCCAGCTTGGCGGTAGATGGCGATCGTTTGATCGTCGCTGATCGCGGGAGTTTCGCCGATCCGGCTAGTGCGGGACTCAAATTCTACGACGCGGGCACCGGCGCGTTCCTGAGCGGCCCCATCGACACTGGCCTGCCGCCGCAGGATATCGTGGTCCTGAGCGATGTGACTATTCCCACGGCTGTGGAGGAGACCGCCGACACCGGCTTGCCGCAGGAATTCGCCTTGGAGGCGGCCTATCCAAATCCCTTTAACGCCTCAGTGCAGATTCCCTTTGCGGTCTGGCAGGCCAACACTCCGGTCGAATTGACCGTCCACGACGTGTTGGGCCGCACTGTCCGCACGCTGATCGCCGGTACGATGGACGCCGGGCGACACGTGCTCCACTGGGACGGTCGCAATGCCGCCGGTGAGCCGGTGGGCAACGGCGCGTATCTGGTGCAGTTGCGCGCTGGCAGTCAACGGGTGGTAGGCAAGGTGATGTTGATTAAGTAGGGGCAACCACAGGGGTTTTAGGGCACCCACAAGGGTTGCCCTTCATTTGGATAGGCCGATAAGCAAGAGAAAGGCAACAGACATGGTCACTCTATCTAAACTCTACACCAAGACGGGCGACGGTGGGATGACGCGGCTGGGCGATATGTCGCAAGTGCCCAAGACGAGCGCCCGCATCGCCGCTTATGGGTGTGTGGATGAGCTGAACTCGGTGATCGGGCTGGCTCGGGCCAGCGGCGCTGAGCACGGCGATGTGCTCGCCCGGGTGCAAAACGATCTCTTCGACTTGGGGGCGGATTTGTGTGTCCCGCAAGCGGCTGGCGCAGAAGAGCGCCTGCGCGTGCAGCCGCAGCAAGTGCTTTTCCTAGAGCAGCAAATTGACGACCTCACGCGAGATTTGGCTCCT
>JAJDYK010000168.1 GCA_022825185.1 Candidatus Latescibacterota bacterium
GCGGATGCCGTATTCCTTGCTGACCGTGCCCAAGCGGGTCAGTTGGCGAGTGACGGCTTCCCACTGCCGGTCGGCCAAGTGCAACAGGTGCTCGCCGCCGCCCATCAGATACACGAGCGGCCAGTTGAAAAAAGGCTCGTAGAAATCGTCGGGACTGCCGCCGCCCCACTCGTCCTGCCAGATGAATTCGCCGTCCTCGCGGGTGAAGTGGTCGAGAAAGGGCTGCACTGATTGGTCCAAAGCGTCGAAGAGGCGGCGCTGCCATACGGCCCAATGGGCCGGAGAGTTGAGCGGGATATTGGCGGTTATGGCGGGCATGTCCGTACTCCTGAGAAGTTTGATAGAGGACTGTGAGGGTGATTTTAGGGAGATCAAGAGCGTGTGTAAAGCTGCTTGACAGGCGAGGACGGGCCGGTTTATTTGCGCTTGCTTGGGAGTACTTCGCTTTAAGGCGTGGACTAAAACGGCTATTTGAGAAGGATACGCCATGCGCAGCTATATCCGGTTCTTGCTCTGGAGCCTAGTCCTATTGGGGGCGGCCGGTTGCACTCCCGTTCTGCCCCCAGGACCGCTGCGCATCCAAATCACCGGGGAAGAGTACATTTGGCAATTCCGCTATCCAGGCCCCGATGGCGCATTGCAGACTGCCGACGATATCGTCAAGCCAGGGAAGGAGTTACACCTTCCACTTGGTATAGAAATTGAACTCGAATTGACGAGTCGGGATTACATCTACACCTTTGCCCTGCCCCATCTCGACCTACATCAGGTGGCTGTGCCCGATTTGACCTTTGCGCTGGTCTTTACCCCACAAACTACCGGCGTATTCGCCTTTGTCGGCGACCAAATGTGCGGCTTTGAACACGAATCGCTCAACGGCCGCGTGGTGGTCGAATCTCCAGCGGCTTTCGTCGATTGGCTGGCGGGGCCGTGATAAACTTAGGGAAGATTCAGTAACCGCGACGAACAGCTACCTGTTCGGGTGCGAATCGCAGCGTCGAAACCAATCGGGACAACACGAGGATTTTTAAGACCGGCGCAGCGCGTCAATGAGCCGCCGCGCATGAGGAGAAGATTCCATCACTTTATTTGGCTCTAAGCATCCAAGCAGCTCGAACGAATGCCGGCCCTTATTATATGATCCCTTAGAGCACGACTTTGTCGCCTGTTTCAGCATTGGTTCAAAGTCGTCTTTTGCGATGGTTTCCACATCTCGCGCAGGTAACGCGGCGGCTTTGAATTCCTTGCCAAAATAGTCACTCAGGGATTGCCGATCCGCGACGAACCATGCTTCCATGCACTGCACCATGAGTTGCGCGCTGTCATCCGCAGCGGCTGACGGCTGAGTCCAGTTATCGCATTTCCTCAGATGTTCCCAAGGGCTATCGCCGGATACGGCTGCTGCCTCACTGTCCACCAAGAGAACGATAAAACTGTCGTCTTTGGTGTCATTAATGGCGGTACAAAATCGGTCATACGTTTTTTCCCGGGAACCGCAAGGAATAACCTTTGGCATGCGGCCCTTAAGCTTGGCCTTTTCAAAAAACTCCCTAAAACCAGCGCGACATTGTCTTCTTAATTGATTAGAGTCTCCACCACCCTCGACATACACCTTGATGCTCACCAAGGATTTCCCCCAATCTCACCACTACTCCAGAGTTCACCGAGCCGATAGTCCTCCAACCAAGCGGCCATTTTCTCTTCATCGAGACGGCGCATCACAGTCTGTCCGTCGTGCTTTTCACAAACCACGATACTCCACCAGTCATTAGTCAGGGCATCGACGAGCATATCCGAATGGGTCGTTACAATTAACTGGCTGCGTTCGGACGCTTCGAGCAACAACTTGCTCACCGTCGGCAGTATGTCCGGGTGCAGGCCCAGTTCGGGTTCCTCGATACAGATGAGAGGCGGAGGCTGCGGGTGGCAGAGAATAGCCAGCAAGCACAGGTAACGCAGCGTACCGTCCGAAAGACGGGTCGCTGGTATGACCACGTCGCCTTCCTCTAAGAACAGTTGGACCGTACTGCCCTCAATCTTGACGTGGAAATCGGTTATGCCTTCGTAGAATTTGTTTAAAGCGTTCAGCAGACGCCGCTTTACCGCTGGTTCACCTTGGAACCTGTTCAACACCAAGGCTAAGTTTTTCCCGTCTTCTTGCAGGAAATCGTTGGGAAGGTCAGCCTTCTGTGGCAACCGCAGTGGGGAGTCGCGCCCAAGCGACCACTCGCGATAAATTTGAATGCGGCTCAATGCCTCGCCGAGATACGTCAGCTCAGGGTAGTGGTCGGGGTCTTTGCGCTGCGCTAGAATGGACTGTTCCGGTTTGACCTCCTCGGGACGCAAGTTGCGTCGGATCCCATCTTTGTAGATGAACACCTCCCTACCTAACTGTCCGTAGTAGATCTGTCCGTCCGCTATGCGTTCGTCCTCTATCGCCTCTGAGCCCAGTTCAAATCGCTGGCCGCGCTCGGCAAAGGTCAGTTGGTATCGCAGCGGCTGCGACCCCTGCGGGTTCTCCACAATGGCTCCGATAACGGCAATACTCCCCGGTTTGCCCCGCCATATCCAATCATGGATGCCCCCTCCCTTTCGAATAGGCGAAACCAAATCTCGTGGAGCTGACCGGAGAATATCGATTCCTTCTAGAAAATTAGACTTCCCCGAACCATTGGGGCCGATCAATACATTTAGCCGCTTGAGTTCGATTTCTTCGGAGTCGGGGCCGAATGAGAGCAGGTTGGTCTGTGTGATACGACGAATGAGCATATCCTACCTTTCGCAATCTCCGGTGCTCTCTCGAAGATAGAAGATAGGCGGAGGAGATTCAATTTTATTACCTAGTTCCATCGCGGTACCACGCATAGATGACATTCCTCAGCTAGGGATAGTTATCCAAGACGAGGCACTTCTGGAGAGTGAATCAGCTTCCCCTCAATCCAACCGAATCTCCTCCCCCGCCTCCTGGCTCCGGTAGATCCCATCGAGAATTTTCATCACCTGTAGGGATTGTTCCGGCGGCACCGGCGAGGGCCGCCCCTGAGCAATCGCCGCGGCGAACTCCACGCATTCCTGCGCGTGGGCTTCGAGGCCGTCGTACATCAGCATCAGCTTGCGGTCGTACTGCTGGCGGGTCTGGTTGTTGCTCTCGCAAATCGAGCACTGGGGCCAATGGGCACCGCCTCGGGTGCCGTAGAGCCACATCTGCATGTCCTCGCCTTGGGTCGGGTGATGTAAAAGCCAGCTCACCTCTAAGATCAGTATTGCGCCGTTGTCAAAGCGCACAAAGGCCGCGGCAAAATCCTCGACATCGTAGTGGGATGGGATCGTCTGGCGGCCCCATTGGCTGAAAGCCCCTTCTTGGTGCGCCAATTCAGCGCGAGCCACGCCCGAAATAGCCACCGGCTTGGGATGCCCCATAAACCACAAGGTCAGGTCGAGGATGTGAACCCCAATGTCGATGCAGGGGCCACCGCCGCTGTGCTCCTTGAGAATAAACCCGCCGCCAACCGGTGCTCCAGCCCGGCGCAGCATCCAGCTACGGGCGTGGTAGATGTCGCCGAGCGCTCCCGCATCTATCTCGTCCTTTAGCGCGCGGGACGATCCCTGAAAGCGAAAGTGCTGCGCCGTCATCAGTTCCTTGCCCGAGGCATCGCGCGCCGCGATCATCTGAAGAACATCCTCGGGCGTGGGAGCCAAAGGCTTTTCGCAGATCACGTGCTTGCCAGCCGACAGCGCGGCAATGGCCAACGGAGCGTGATACATGTTGGGCGTGCAAATGTCGATAATGTCGATGTCGGGGTCGCTGAACAGCGCCTCCGGGTCGGTGTGCAGCTTGGTGACTCCGTTTTCAGCGCCAAAGCGCTTTAGCGCATCCTCGCTAATGTCGCTGCCAGCGATCAACTCAGCTTCGCTAGAAGCCTCCCAGCCAGGGAGATGCGTGCGGGCGATCCCGCCGACGCCGACGATACCTACTTTGAGCGTGCTCATGGCTTATCCTTGTTTTTGGTTGTAGTTTGATCTACGCGAAATGTAGGGGCGACCCTTGTGGTCGCCCGTTGTTTAGACTGGTTCAGATCCGCGTCAGGGCTTCCGCCGGCATCCACCCGCCGAGGCCATTGGCCAGCCGCACCAGCATCCACCTGCCTTCCTGCCGCACCAAGCGCACCTTCGTCCCCTCGTGTGCGACAAAGACTTCTGTCTGACCGAGATCGGGGCCGGAGCGCGCGTACGCCTCGGCAACCGTGACGATGGCTTCGCTCGTCTGCTCCTGATGGTGGAGACGCGTCCCTAGCCACAGCGCGGACCCAACACTCAGCCCCGCACAGAGCAACATCCCGACTAGCCACAGCGCACCGGGGCGCGTCTGGACAAACAACCACCGCACCCCCAAGACAAAGACCGCGAAAAACGCCGCGGCGAACAGCAGGCTGAGTTGGTTAAATGTAGGCCAGAAGTAGGCACCCACCAGCGCGACCACCAGCGCACCGAGGCCGTCCTCAGTTTGCGGATCGCGATCCTTCTTCACTAGGTTGGCAAAGCGCAGATTGGCCTCAATGTCCTCGTCGTGCGGCAGCAAGCGCCGCGCCCGCTCATACCAGAGAATCGCTTCGCCCAGCTTCCCGGACTTGAAGCAGGCATTGCCCAGATTGTAGTAAAGCCGAGCGTCTTGCACCCCAGCTTCTACTACCGCCAAGTAGCTGCGCCTCGCCGCGGCAAAATCCCCATCCCGATAGAGCGCATTGGCCTCGTTGTACTGCCCGGCCGCAGCCCCGGCGTGGAGTTGGGTGCCCAACAGGAACAACAGTGCTAGCACGCGCATCATATCCGCTTCTCCAAACTCGCGATTACCGCCTCGGCCAAGCGCCGCGCTGCCGCCCGATCCGTCGGCGGGCCGCCCGCGGGAGCAAAACGCGCAAAATCGCAGCGCGTCAGTAAATCGCGCAACGCGGCAATCGTCTCGTCCTCGACTTGGCGCGTCGCCAAGACCTCAGCGCAGACCTCAACGGTCAAACCAGCCGCAGCAAGGTTGAGACGGTCGGCCACGAATTCCAGCAGCGCAGCGCGGACCTCGCCGTAGAACTCGGCCTCAGTGCCGCCCTCAAGTAAGGCATCGGCGCGAGCCAAGCGGCGGCCAGCTTCGCCTTTGGCCCGACGCTGACGCGCGTACGCCACATCGCCCTGCAAGCGCCGCTGGTGGCGTTGCCACACAAGCAGGGCAAAAAAGGCGAGGGGCAGCGCCCCCTGCAAGGTCCAAAACCAATAGCTGTTGTACAGCATGGATCCCGCGCCGAGGATTTCGGCGTCGGGTTTGATATAGCGAATGTCTTCCCCGACGGCCTCGATGTCGCGCCGGCTCAGCCCGTAGTTCACCCCTTCATCTTCGGCACTTCCCTCGCTGTGAATGGTAATCGGAGCGGATTTGAGTACCTCGTAGCGCGCTTGGTGTGGATCGAAGTACGCAAAGCGCAACGGCGGGATGTTCAAGGTACCGCCCTGCTCGGGAATCAAGATGTACTCGAAGAGGCGGCGGCCCCCGTACACGCCGTTGGTAATCCGCTCTTCTTCCTCGACCTTGGGGTCGTAGAGCTTGACGCCAGTGGCCGCATCGACTTGCAGAGGCTGCACCGAGGCCATGTTGCCCTCGCCCTCGATCAGTACGCGCAGCGTTACCGGATCTCCGACCGCGACTTGGGTCGGCTGGGCTTCGACGCTGAGCTGGAAGCGCCCCACTGCACCGGTAAATTCCTCGGGGCGGCCCTGCTCGGGCAGCGGCAGCACCTCGATTTGCAATTCTTCACTTTGCAGGAGCACTGAGCGCGAGCGGCCAAAAAACGGATCGCCACCGAAAAAGTCGTCGAGCGCACTACCGCGGCGTGAGCGCTGTTGAGGAATGTCGCAGGAAACGGCCAATGTGCCGACGGCATGGGTTCCCGCGCCGGTGGGAAAAAGGGCCACGCGCCGCAGCGGCGCGACGTTGTAGGACACGCCGCCGCGCATCTCCTGATGTGACTCTAGCTGTTGGGCGACAAAGAGATCTTCGGTCCAAAACCCGACAAAGGTCGGCAGCTTGTTGAAGCTGACGTTGCGAGGTTGGATGCGGTAGAACAGGTCGTAGGACACGGTGACTTGCTGCCCCACGTAAGCCCGCTCGTGGTCGGCGCGCGCCAATACGAAGATGGGGGGCTCTCCCTGGCCGGCTTGCGTGCTGCTGGTGCCACGGACGATCTCGACAGTGATGGGCTTGGTCTCATAGCGCTCGCCGTCCATTTCCAGTTGCATCGGGCCGATGGTCAAAGTACCGACTCGCTTGGCATAGAGGATGTACGTTAGATCGCGGGAAAAGGTGATGTCGGTGTTTCTCATCTCCATCCGCGTGCTAGTCGCTGGCCCTTCGACATGGAAATCCTTTAGCTCAAACGCTGGCGTCACTTGGCTCAACTGCTTGTCGGAGGTGATGCGGAGCGTCAAGCGAATCGGCTCGCTCTGACTGGCGCGCGTGCGATCGACAGATGCCTCGAACTGAATCGTCGCCTCTACAGCGCTGGACGCCACCAGCGCCCACAGCACTAACGGTATGGTCAGCCGCGCCTTCACCAGTCCCTAGTCTGCGCTTTGCCAGTGGCGCGAAACCGGCGCTTCTGAGCGTCCAACTCGCGGTTTTTGAGC
>JAJDYK010000263.1 GCA_022825185.1 Candidatus Latescibacterota bacterium
CGGCTTTAAGGTCAAGCTCTTCTCCGACCAAGTAGATAAAGCCCGCTTTATGGCATGGGACGACTACGGCGTCCTACACGTGGCCAACATGAAGACTCGGGGAAGCAACCAATGGAGTCCGGCCTCCGGTCGCCAGAGCACGGTGTTGGCCTTGCCCGACAGAGACGGCGATGGCCGCGCCGACACCGTGTACAAGGCCGCTGACGACTTTCACTGGCCGCACAGCATCGCCTTCTACAAGGGGGCGCTCTTCGTCGCCGATGACGATGCGATCTACCGCCTCGAAGACCGGGACGCGGATGGCTTCTACGAGGAGCGCACCGTCTTCGCCGAGGTGCCCGGCTTTATGGGCCGCTCCTCTGAGCACGTGACGCATACGCTGGTCTTCGACGAAGCCAACGACAAGCTCTACTTCCACATTGGCTCAGGTTGCGACCTGTGCCGCGAAGACGACCCGGAACGGGCCACTGTCATCCAGATGAACACCGACGGCACGGGTCGGCGGATTTATGCTTCAGGACTGCGCAATGCCATCGGCCTCGACTTGCACCCGGTCACCGGCGAGCTGTGGGGGGCTGGCAACGGACATGACCGCGAGGGTCGAGACCTGCCGCCGGAGTGGATCACCCCCCTCCGCGACGGCGGCTTCTATGGCTGGCCGTTAGCGTACGCCTATCAGGTCTGGACCGATTTCTCTATTGGAACCTACCGGCGGGCGATCTTCCCGCTGACCGCTGCTGACTCGCTGTTGGTTGCCAGCATGGAGCGTCCGGCGGCTCTCGTCCCCGCCCACTTGGCACCGATGGGTCTGCACTTCTACGAGCACGACCTGTTCCCTCCCCAGTACAAACACGCCGCGTTTGTCGCCTTCCGCGCGGGGGTCTTGGGCAACGATCCCGGCTACAAGGTCATGGTGCTCTTTGCCGAGCCGGATGGGTCCAACGCTCGCGTCGCCGATTTTCTCACCGGCTTCCGGCCCGACCTCAACAGCGATTCCTTCTGGGGAACGCCGGTCGGGCTGACCACCGACGAACAGGGCGTTCTCTACCTGACGAGCGACCGCTTCACGCAGGCGATCTTCCACATCGAAGCTAGTCCTCTCCAGGGCATGTGGGAAAATCCGCCCCCCGACACGTTGCTCGCCGGGGCAGCGCTGCCTTTGCGTTCGACGATTCGCCTCCGGCGGCAGGTAGAGGGCGCAGAACCAGCGCAGCTCACGGCTGATCTGAGTGCGTTGGGAGGTTCCGAGGCCCTGCCCCTGCAAGCGATAGACGACCGGACCTATCGCTTGGAAGCCGACCTCTCGGCTGGTGAGCACAATGGCCGCAAAAAGCTGGTGGTGCATCTCGCGCAAGGCGACGAGGCGACCAAACTAGTGCATTCCGTCGTCGTGCTACCCAGAGCGGATCAAGTCCTGTTTGCCGACGAGCTTGCATGGGAGCAAGGCGCACTCTACAGCGCACAACTCGACCCGACCCATGCCGATACCGTGTTCGCCGGCCAGCGAGCGCTGCGGGTGAATGCCCGAGGTTTTACCATTGAATTCCTACCCCGCGTGCCGGTCGCCCAAGTCGGCTACGTCGGACTGCGCATGGCCTTGCATCCCGGCACGGCCACCGGCGGCTTCCGGCCCTCCTTGGGCCTTGTCGTCAACGGCAAGACCGCCCGCCCGCTGAGTCTCATTGACCAAATTGATCTGGACTTGGACCAGTGGCAGGCCGTCGAGGTCGCCTTGGACGAACTGGCCCTCGATGGCCCTATTGAATCGCTGCGCTTAATCGGCAGCCTGCGCGGAACTTTCTACCTCGACGAAATCCGCTTGGTCGCCGCTCCGTACTCTGGGAGTGTTACGGCGGTGCGGGAAGAGGGCGACCGAATCGCTGCGCCGCGAGAATTTGCCCTAGATCCGAACTATCCCAACCCGTTCAATAGCTCCACAACCCTCCGCTACCGCATCGCAGAGCCGGGCCGGGTGCGCTTGGAAATTTTCGACATCCAAGGTCAGAGAGTGAAGACGCTCGCCGCCGGCGATGTAGGACCGGGCGTTTACCAAGTTGAATGGGATGGGACGGACGCCAGCGGAAAACCTGTGGCCACCGGCGTTTATTTGGCGCGTCTCCAGAAGGGCACCGTCTCATTAGTCCACAAGATGCTGTTGCTCAAATAGCCATGCAGCGCCTCAACCTCCCGGCCGCAGCTTTTGACATCCGCCAAGTCGAAGGCAAGCGCGAGATCCTCGACCCGTTGCGCCGCAAGTACGTGCGGTTGACGCCCGAGGAATGGGTGCGGCAGCACTTGGTGCAGTACCTAATATCGGACTTGGGCTACCCGCGCGGGTTGATCGCCATTGAGAAAGGCATTGACCTCCACGGCAAGCGATTTCGCGCCGATGTGATCGTCCACGACCGCGCGGGCCGTGCTGTGCTAATGGCCGAGTGCAAAGAGCCGGAGGTCTCCATCAGTCAGGAGACCTTCGACCAAATTGCCGCGTACAACCGCGTGGTTCAGGCGCGTTGTCTTTTGGTCACCAATGGCTTGGTCCATTACTGCTATGTCTCGGATCGCGGTTTCATCGGCCAAGTGCCGCGGTACGACGAGTTGTGAGCGCTTCTTTAGCCCGCCTCCGCGCTCCAGAAATCCGATACAGCACCATCCCGCGCGACCATCCGCTCCAACGCCAGTAAGTTCCGCATCACGCACCGCGGATGGTGGTAGTGCTCTTTGCGGGAGACGTGGTCAGTATAATTCACCTTGCGGTCCCCGCCATACAGATACAATGGATGTCCGTACTGCTTGAGCGAAAAACGCTCTTCTACGCAATCGAAAACTCGTCCAAACCACTCCCCGGCCCACTCCAGTCCTGCGTGTTCCAACAGAATCAGACAGCCGATCAGGGCCTCTTCCTGCAACCAGAGCACCTTGTCGAAGGTATAGGTGCCGTGTACGTGCATCGCACGGAAAAGCCCGCCATAAACGTCATCCCAAGCCACTTCGAGATGG
>JAJDYK010000312.1 GCA_022825185.1 Candidatus Latescibacterota bacterium
GCCACGAGGTGCGCGACCTCTTTGTGGAAAACCCGCCCATTGAGGAAGTCATCGCCCAACTCTACCGGGATCGCCCTTGATGCGGCCCTACCTGTCCGTCCTCAGCGCCCGCATCCGCATGTTGCTGCAGTACCGGGCCGCAGCCCTAGCCGGCCTGAGCACGCAGTTATTTTGGGGCCTCGTTCGGGTGATGATCTTCGAAGCGTTCTACCGCACGGCAACCCAAGCGCAGCCCATGACCTACGCCGAAGTGGTCAATTACGTCTGGCTCGGTCAGGCCCTGTTCGCCCTCTTGCCTTGGCAACCCGACGACGACGTGCGCACCATGGTGCGCACAGGCACGGTGGCCTATGAGTTGGTGCGTCCCGTCGATCTATACACTTTTTGGTACAGCCGCTCCCTCGCCAACCGCATTGCCCCCGCCCTGCTGCGCTCCGTGCCGCTGTTCTGCGTGGCCTTCCTCTTCTTCGGCCTGCAAGCTCCCGCGTCCCCAGGTGCGGCGGCGGCTTGGGCCTTGGCCACGGTGGGCGCTATCTTGCTAGGCGGAGCTTTGTCCAACTTGGTCAACATCTCCTTGATGTGGACCATCGCCGGCGAGGGCTCCATGCAAATGCTGTCGATATGCATCTTCGTCTTCTCGGGTATGGTGATCCCCTTGCCGCTGTTTCCCGATGAGATCCAACCCATACTCGACTTCCTGCCTTTTCGCGGCTTGGCCGACACTCCTTTCCGCCTCTACATGGGGCACATTCCCGCGTCTCAAGTCTGGTCGGTAGTGGGGCATCAACTCGCGTGGACGCTAGCACTAGTGAGCCTAGGCCGCTTCTTCCTCTACCTAGGCACCCGCCGCCTAGTCGTCCAAGGAGGCTAACCGTGCTCGATGGACTGCGCCTGTACGGCCGCTATATCGACATTTCCTTCCGCAGCCAAATGCAGTACCGGGCCTCTTTCATCATGCTGTCCGTGGGCCACGGCGTGATGACCGGCTTGGAATTTTTGGGCATCTGGGCGCTCTTCGACCGCTTCACCGCCCTCGACACTTGGAGCCTGCCCGAAGTGGC
The DNA here is from genome assembly GCA_022825185.1 of Candidatus Latescibacterota bacterium. The sequence continues at coordinate 1,062 of JAJDYK010000312.1, forward strand.
CTTCTTTTACGGCCTCATCAATATCGCCTTTGCCCTGTGCGACGCCTTCTCGCGCGGCTTTGACTTGTTCGCCTCCACGGTCAAAAGCGGCGACTTCGACCGCTTGCTGCTGCGCCCCCGCAGCACAGCCTTGCAATTGGCCGGACAAGAGCTCACCCTCAAGCGCATCGGTCGCCTCACCCAAGGCTTGGTCGTCCTGCTGTGGGCCTCACATGCCTTAGAGCTAGCCTGGACGCCGGACAAGCTGCTCCTCGTCTTGCTCACCGTCCTCGGCGGCGCTTGCCTGTTCTACGGCCTCATCGTCCTGCAAGCGACGCTGGCTTTTTGGACCACCGAGAGCTTGGAAATCGTCAACACCGTAACCTACGGCGGCGTGGAGACAGCCCAGTATCCGCTGGCGATTTACCGCCAGTGGTTCCGCCGCTTTTTCACCTACGTCATCCCCCTCGCCTGCGTCGGCTATTACCCAGCTTTGGGAATCTTGGAACGCCCCGACCCCTTGGGTTCAGGCCCGTTGTTCCAATGGCTGGCCCCGGTCGTGGGCGTGCTCTTCTTCGCGGTCTGTCTGCGCGTCTGGCAAGTGGGCGTGCGGCACTACCGCTCTACGGGGAGCTGACTTTAGCGATGTAGCGCCGCCGAACAATTGGGCCCAATGGTCGGGTTGGCTTCGGCACCTCATTTATCTTGATGCGGTCCGGCAGATATTTACCTTTCTTCCCCAGCGTGCCACGCCGTCGATAGGAGGAAAAGCCATTGCAAGTCCGACCTGACCTCGTCCCAGAAACCGAGCGGGACCATCTTGGTACGCGGCTGGGAAGATGACCATGAGCCAGCCCAAGCGCATCGCCCACGCCGATCTGGAACAATTCTTTCTCGACGCCCTCACAGCCGCAGGGGTACCGCCACACGTAGCTGCGGTCGAAGCCCAAATCGGCGCTGAAGTGGACCTGCACGGCGGCCACACCCACGGCGTCGCCCTGTTGCCCTCGACAATCAATTATATCCGCCAGGGAATTCTATCACCCGATCCCCGCTTTGAAACCATCGTCGAGTACCCAGCCTCCCGGCTGATCGACGCCAGCGGTGGCATTGGCCGATTCTCTTCGGCGCAGGGCATGGATTGGACGCTCGAACGGGCACAGCAATACGGCGTCGGGGCCTGCGTTGTCCGCAACGTCGGGCACTGGGGGCGCGGGCACAGCTACGCGTTGCGAGCCGCTCGCGCGGGGCTAGTCGGCCTAGCCTTCACCAACGCGTTCGCCAACTTTCCCGCTTGGGGCACGCGCGTCCCTTCCCTCGGCAACAATCCCCTCGCCATTGGCATTCCCACCGCCGATGGCGAGCCTGTGGTTCTCGACTTGGCCATGACCCAATCCTCCATAAGCCGCGTGCGCCAAGCCGAGGCCGCCGGACGCAGCGTCCCCGAAGGTTGGGGCCTCGACGAGCGCGGCAGGCCCACTACGGATCCAAGCGCTCTGTTGCAATCGTGGCGTTTTTTGCCCATGGGTCAGCACAAAGGCTCGGGATTGGCTTTTATGGTCGATCTGCTCACGGCTGGATTGGCCGGCGGCCTCCTCGCTTTTGAGCAGGGCACCGAGGAGCGGCCGACGGATTCGGCCGGCGGCTCCACCAAGTGCTTTATCGCCCTCAAACCCTTTGGAGACTGGCTGCACGACCGCAGTGCCGATCTGAAGGCCCATATAAAATCGGTGGCACCAGCACCCGAACAGGGCCCCGTGCAGTGGCCGGGCGAAGGCAGCTACCAGCGGTGCGCCGACTACCTAAAACACGGCATCGCCCTCGAAGCCACCTTGGCCGAGCAAGTAGAAGAACTAGCCAGCGATTTAGAGGTGCCAATCCGCTGGGCTTGAGCTCAGTCTGGTCAGTTGCGTGGACGCTGTTCCGCCTCTACCGTCTCCCAATTAACCCAATAACAAAAGGAGAAACCCGCCATGGCTCCCGTTAAACTTTTAGTATTCGTCGGCACCGAAGGCATCTATCACGACCACGCAGGCCAGGGCCGATTTCTGACCGACCTGCTGAACCAAGACGACCAGATCGAGGCCGATTTCTCACGCGACTACGAGATTATGGCCAGCGGCCTCGCCGCGTACGACGCCACCCTCTTCTTCACGGATGTCGGCCACTTCACCCAAGCGCAGGAACAGGGGCTTTTGCACTTTATCGAACGCGGCGGCGGGTTCTTCGGCCTGCACACCGCAGACGCTTCCTTCCGCGACAACACCGGCTATCACCAAATGCTCAACGGCTTTTTCGACGGCCATAGCCCGTACATGGATTTCACCGTCACCATCTCCGACTCCGACCATCCCATTGCCACCGGCCTCAAAGACTTTGCCGTGACCGACGAGTTGCACTACCTCAAGCACGACCCCAACCGCTCGCATCACCTCATGCACGCCTACGACCCCGGCCGCGACGAGACCCACGTCATGGCCTATCATCACACCTATGGTCAGGGCCGGGTGTTCTTCTTTGCCCTAGGCCACGACAACGCAGTGCTGGAAAATCCCTCCTTCCAAGAAGTGGTGCGCCGAGGTGCCCTGTGGGTGGGGAAACGGTTGTGATTGCGCCGCGCAGACGCTATCCTCCGCAGCCAAATTAGAAAGACAATCAATGACTGAAATACGAGGTGTATTCTTCGATCTATACGGTACGCTATTGTGCTACGGCAATATGGAAGCTGCGGGAGAGAGTTGGTACCATGCCATCCGCCGCGAACTGATCGATAGTGGTCATGCGTTTGATGAAGAAACGTTAATCCGACTCTGCGAGGAATTCCTGCTCCAACCCGAGCCACCGGTGCAGGACGACGGGTTGACAGTCTATGAGCGTCGCATCCGCGAGTTAGTCGGGGAGTTGAGCTTGGCGTTAGCGTTGGAGGAATTGCGGCGGATCAGCGAAGAGAGCATAGCGGCGTGGCACGCACATACGCCGCTCGACCCAGAGGCTAAAAGCGTGTTAGGCGAGTTGCAGGGTCGCTACAAGCTGGCGCTGATTTCCAACTTCGACCATCCGCCACACGTCCATCAGTTGCTAGACGAGCTGGCGCTGCGTCCCTTTTTCGACGCAGTGGTCGTCTCCGGCGATGTCGGCGTCAAAAAGCCCGATCCGGCGATTTTTGTTCCGGCATTGGAGCAGACCGGGTTGGTAGCTGACGAGGCGATTTTCGTCGGCGATTCACCAGAAGACGACGTAGCAGGGGCTAGGGCAGCGGGGCTTAGGCCGGTGTTGATTCAGCGGTCGCTTGATCCAGCAGAGCCAGAATGGACGGACGACGGGGTGCGAGTGGTGACGGGGTTGAGGGAAGTGGTTGGATTAGTTGGTTAATGTTGCGCCTTATATCCTAAAGAAAGGGAACGCGATGACAACGGACAGAACGGTTTTGCAAACGGGCGACCCAGCGGCTGTCGGCATGTCGGCAGCACAACTCGAACGGGCCTTCGGCCTGCTCACGGCTGCTGTTGAAACGGGCCAGATCAGTGCGGCCTCGCTGACAGTAACGCGGCACGGCAAGGAGGTCTTCGCACGCGGGGCCGGCCAGCAAAAACCCAACACAGGCCAGCCAGTCGATGCGGACTCGATCTTTCTCCTCGCATCGATCACCAAGCCAGTCACCGCTTGCGCACTGATGATCCTCGTCGATCGCGGACTGATCTCGCTTGAAGACCCAGCCAGCGACTACCTGCCCGAGTTCACAGGCGGCGACCGGCCCGACATCAAGGTCCGCCACCTGCTGTCGCACATATCGGGAATGCCCGACATGCTGCCGGAGAATACCAGCCTGCGGCGGGCGCACGAGCCGGTAGAAGTCTTTGTCGAGCGGTCGCTCAAGACGCCCCTGCTCTACAAACCAGCGACCGATTTCCGCTACCAGAGCAAGGGCATCCTGCTGGCGGCCGCGATCGTCGAGCGCGTCAGCGGCCAGCGGCTGCGCGACTTTGAACGCGCGGAAATTTTTGCTCCGCTGGGCATGAAGCGCAGCGCATTGGGCATGGGCGATTGGGCGATTGAAGATACCGTGTGGTGTGGGACGGACACCGAAGAGGACGACGAATTGCGGAGTTGGGGCTGGAATTCCCCGTACTGGCGCGATTTTGGGGCACCGTGGGGCGGCATGCACAGTACCGGACGCGATCTGGCGATCCTCTTGCAAACCATGCTCAACCGCGGCGCGTACGGCAACCAGCGCATCTTCAGCCGCGCTGCGGTCGCGGCGATGACGCGGGACCAAAACGGCACGCTCAACGCGCCGTGGGGCCTTGGGTGGGGCGTGTGCGGGGCGCGGGTGTGGGCCTTTTGGGGCGATCTGGTGTCGCCTCACACTTTCGGCCACACCGGGGCGACTGGCACAGTGGCGTGGGCGGACGCAGAGCGCCAGCTAAGCTGCGTGGTACTGACCAACCAAATGGTCGCCAACGGAAGTCTGTTGCGACGGGTTTCCAACGCGGTATCTGCGGCCGTGGAGGAATAGGGTCCAAACCCTTCCGATTTTATTTCATCTAAAAATTAAATTTTTTAATTTTTTAATTGATTTTTTCAATTATATAGCTATAATTACGTCTAAATTTAACCATTTGGAGGTTTTGCCATCAAAGACTGGAAAGAGCTAACCGATCTGACGAAGGGGGCGCGTATCGTGGTAGAGCGGGTTTCCCTGCCGGACAGCGACATCGCAATCGAAGGGCAATTCGAGCCGCCTGTCCTAGCGCGTCTTTCCGCCGAGGACCAGGTATTTGTAATGGCCTTCGTCCAAGTCCACGGCTCGATCAAGGAAATGGAGCGCATCTTTGGCATCAGCTACCCGACGGTCAAAAACCGACTGGATGCCATTGCCGAGCAGCTACCGTTGATCGAGACCGTGCGAAAGGACTCCGCTAGCACCCCGCGCTCAAATCCCCAATCGGCGGTAGTACTCGACAGCCTGGAACGCGGCGAGATCGACGTCGAAGAGGCGCTGCGAAGGCTCTCCTGATGCTGCCACCCATGTTCCTGAGATTGCGAGTCCAGGGCGACAAGCGGCGCATTCGGCTGTGGATCCCGGTCATACTACTATGGCCTGTCGTTTTCGTCGTCGTACTGCTAGGGACGCCTGTTGCCTTACTAGTAGCAGCGCGCTCAGGGCACCGCACTCGGAGCCGTTCCGTCCTGCTGGCTGGCCCCTTACTTCTATACGTGCTCGCCTCGCTGCGCGGCCTGCGCTGCAACGTGGCCTCTGGCGAGGACCGCATTTTCATTTCAATCGACTAGGAGGCTGTAATGACTGAAGAGCGACGCAGAATTCTCGACATGCTTTCGGAGGGAAAGGTCACCGTAGAAGACGCCGAGCGGCTCCTAGAGGCGCTGCAAGGCACCCACCGCGTCGAGACCCGCAAGAAGCGCAGAATTGATGCTCCGCTATCTCCGATACCTGGCGTTGAGGCGTTACAAGACTCCCTCGAAGGCCTCGAAGAGTCCCTGTCAGATGGCGATAACGACGCCCGCGATGGGGGCGGCAAAACCTCCATGCGCGACGACGCGTTCGCCGTGGGCGACAACCCGCGCCTCGTGGTGCGCGGCTTCAACGGCCGCATCCGGGTCCGCGCCGGCGAACCCGGCTCAATTCGCGTACGGGCGAGGCTGAAAAGGCCTCGCGGGATCAAGTACAGCGCCGTGCAGGAAGGCGACCTCATCACAGTCGAGGCCAAGCCGGACCGGCAATCCGCGGGATTCCTGCACGGATTCTCCCGTCAGTCCTCTGGAGCAAACATTGAGGTGACTGTGCCCGTCACAACCAGCGTTGATTTAGCAACTAGCAACGGGCCGGTGGAACTCCGGGGAACAGAAGGCAGTGGGGAGGTACAGACCAAGAACGCGCCTATAAGGGTCGAACAATTCAAGGGCGACCTGAACGCGGCGACCAAGAACGGCTCGATCACGATCAAGACGCTCTCAGGCTCAGCAGAGCTTTCTACCATGAACAGCCGCGTGTCCATCGAGGACGCCCACGGCCGGTTTGAGGTGCGGACGATCAACGGGCCGATAAAGTTTCAGGGGAGCATGGAACCTAAAAGCCACAACAGGCTATCCACCCTGAATGGCAATATCAAGGTAGCTCTGGACGCCGAGCCGAGCCTCGCGCTGACGGCTGCGACGACCAACGGGCGAGTCCGTTGCGAGGTGCCGGGCTTCGTCGCGTCGGTCGAGAAGCGCCACAAGCTCAAGGGAACGATGGGCGCAAGCGAGGCCGAGCTAATCGCCGAGACCCAAAACGGCTCCATTGTAGTTCAGTAGCCAACCACGAACAGGAGAACAGCCATGAACGAAAACAGCAGACGCGTACTGGAGATGCTAGCGGAAGGCAAGGTGTCCGTCGATGAGGCCGAGCGCCTGCTCTCCCTCGTTGACGAAGGGCCTGAGGCCGCCACAACGGTGCAGACGCTAGCGCCTCCGCGCCCGGGAGTGACTCGGTATCTGAGAGTCACTGTTGACTCGGACGAGGATGAGCATGTCGATGTCCGGGTGCCGCTGGCGCTGATCAAGGCCGGAATCAGGCTGCACACCCTGCTTCCGGAGAAGGCGGAGAAAGGAATCAAGAAGACGATGAAGAACAACGGCATCGACATTGACATTGACAACCTACAAGCTGAGGATTTAGATCAGCTCATAGACGCACTGAGCGAGATCGAGGTCAACATCCACGACGGGGACGACAAGGTCCGAGTTTACTGCGAATAATCCCAACCACGAGGCAACCTGAGATTGGAGCTGAGTAATACTATGCGCGCATTCAAATGGATATTGCTGGTCGCCATCCTCGGCTTATGGGGGACGGGCCCCGTCTGGGCGGAGGAGGCAAAAGAGGAGGCCATCGAGGAAGAGGCCGACGACAAGGAAAAGGATGAAGAGGACAAAGAAGACGAGGAAGACGAAGAGGACGAGAAAGACAAAGGCCCCAAATTTGCGAAAGTAATCAAGGACTTCGACAAGATCGAGGGCCTGTTTGAGCTGTACCGGGATCCAGAGGAGAACAAAGTGTTCTTGGCCATTCGTCCCGACCAGTTCGACCAGATCTACCTGTGCAGCATCACGCGCACGCAGGGTGACGGCTACTTCTTTGACTCGGCCTCGCTAGTCTCCATCGGTCGAGGCTGGGGCACGTTTCCCTTTGTCTTTCAGCGAGTCGGCAAAAAAGTATTCTTCGCCCACAAAAATGTGTACTACCGGGCCGAGCCAGACGCCGCCATCCACCGAGCCGTGGACCGGGGCCTGTCCGACTCGATCCTCGGCGTCGGCAGCATTGAGGGACAGCCCCATCCCGAGACCGGCGCAGTACTCGTTGACCCGAGCGATTTCTTCGTTCAGGACATCGCCTCGGTGAGTTCCTTTTTCAGCAAGTACCCCAGAACAGGTTCGTACAACTTCGACAACGACAACAGCTACTTCGGTGCGTTGAAGAATTTCCCGCACAATACCGAGATCGACGTGGTGCTGCACTTTACCAACGACGCACCCAAAATGGACATCCCCACCCTAGCGGATACGCGCAGTTTTCAGCACATCTATCACTACAGTTTGTCCAGTCTGCCCGAGTCAGATTTCCGCCCGCGCTTGGCCGACGACCGAGTGGGGCACTTCACCACCTTGCACCAAGACTACACCTCAGTGCTCAAGGACGACCCGTACGTGCGCTATGTGAATCGCTGGCACCTAGAGAAAGCCGAGCCCAAATTCGACGAGTCGCCGCCCAAAAAGCCGATTGTGTTCTGGCTGGAAAACACAATTCCACCGGAGTACCGAGACGCAGTGCGGGAGGGAATCCTAGTGTGGAACAAGGCATTTGAGCCGCTCGGCTTTGAGGGAGCGATTGAGGCCAAACAGCAGCCGGACGACGCCGAATGGGACGCGGCCGATGTGCGCTACAACGTGGTGCGCTGGATGGTCCAGCCCGGCCAAGGCTACGCAGTGGGACCATCGCGCACCAATCCCTTTACCGGCGAAATTTTCGACGCCGATATCCGCATCAGCGCGGATTTTGTGCGCTACGCCCACTTGGAATTCACCGAACTCGTCGATCCGGTAGGCCGGGGTCCTTGGGCCAGCGGGGACTTCACCGCGCCGTCGCCCGCCGAGGCTATGGGGCACAGCAGAGGATTCTGCGATATGGCCGACGGGCTGAGGCAGGAAGCCGCTTTCGGATGGCACCTGCTGGCAGCGCGGGCCGCGGCCGGCGGGGGCGAGATCGATGAAAAGGAATTCATCCGCCAGCTAATCGTCGAGTTGATCGCGCACGAAGTGGGCCACACCCTCGGCCTGCGGCACAATTTCAAAGGCAGCACCATCCATGCGCTCGACGAACTACACGACCGCAGCGTCACCGACAAAGAGGGCATCTCCAGCTCGGTAATGGACTACAATCCGGTCAACATCGCCCCAGAGGGTCACGAGCAGGGCGAGTACTATCAGACGACGCTGGGGCCGTACGACTACTGGGCCATTGAATACGCCTACCGGCCTGTAGAAGCGGACAGTCCTGAAAGCGAGCGAGCCCAACTAGCCAAGATCGCCGGCCAAGTCGCGGAGAAAGATCTAGCCTACGGCACGGACGAAGACGCTCTGTATTGGACTCGGGGAATCGACCCGAGCGCAGCGCACTGGGATTTGCGCGACGATCCGATTGCCCACTACCGCGACCAAGTCGCCCTGTCGAAAGAACTGTGGGCCAAAGTGGAGGACAAATTCGAGCAAAAGGGCGAGCGCTACCAAACCCTGCGGCGAGTGTTCGGCTGGGGTTTTAGGCCCTACTCGTCGGGCGCGGGCAATGTCAGCCGCTACATCGGCGGCATCTATCACTATCGCGACCACGTGGGCGATGGACGGCTCCCGCTACAGCCAGTGCCGCCCGCTCGGCAGCAAGAGGCGCTCGACTTTCTGGTGGAGCACGTATTTGGGCCAGACGCTTTCCGCTGGTCACCGGAGCTGCTCAACAAGCTGGCACCAGAGCGCTGGGTCGATTTCACTTGGTCGGTGTTTGACGTGTCGCGGATCGACTATCCCATCCACGATATCGTGCTGCGCATCCAACGGCGACCGCTCGACCGGTTCTACGATCCAACCCTATTGAGCCGGTTGCAAGATCTGAAACTGCGCTACGAAGGCGACGAGACCTTTGGGATGGTCGATCTGTTTACCGGACTGCGGCAGGCTATCTGGGCGGAGCTAGAGACGGGCGGCTCCATCGACAGCTTTCGCCGCAACTTGCAGCGAGCACAGCTACAAAAACTAATCGGCCTGGTGCTCCGACCCGCCTATGGCACGCCCGAGGACGCCCGCACCTTGGCCCGAGCGGATTTGCAGACCATCGCCGCCCAGATCGAGACGAGGCTAGCAGGCAGCGGTCTAGACGCGTATAGCCGCGCCCATCTCGAAGAGACCAAGGCGCGGATTGAGGCCGCACTGGAGGCTGGCCTAGAACGTAGCTTATAGGAATAATCTGGAGGAGGGAACATGTCCGCGACGAGCCTTAGCCAACAACAGCTCAATTATTTCAATACCTTCGGCTACCTGTACTTCCCCGGCCTCATAGCCGATTGCATCGACCGCATCATCGAGGAATTCGAGGTCGTGTGGGCCACGCACGGTGGCGGGCACCACGGCAAAGAACACGAAGGCCGAGCGCGCTCGTGCATTGTGCCCTTCCCCGACCAGAGCGAATACCTGAGCAGCTTGCTCGACGACCCGCGCATCCACGACATTGCCGCCAGCATTTTGGGCGACGATTTCAACTACACCAGCGGCGACGGCAATTTCTACGTCGGCGATACGCGTTGGCATTCGGATGGGTACAGCGGCGAGCGCATTCCCAGCATCAAGATCGCTTTTTACCTAGATCCGCTGACCCGGGACACGGGTGCGGTGCGCATTATTCCGGGTAGTCACCACTGCGTCGATGCCTATGCCGACGGCCTGCAAGAAGCCCTGCCCGACAGCGAATCAGCGTGGGGCGTGGAGCCCAACCAAGTGCCGTGCCAAGTGGTGGAGACCCAGCCGGGCGACATTCTCACAGCAGTTCCGGCCGGAACTCCACGGCGTTGACGGCCTTTTTCCGGTCGCCATCGTCCTCCATCTCAAACTCGATCACCGCGCTCCGCATCCTCAACTGGGCAAAGTCCGCGTTGGACACAATCCCGCCTCTGGCCGTGCGCAGATCGGTAATGTGCAGAAAAATATCCTCGCGTACGGTGTCCAACCCCAAGTCGATCTGTGCGGTCAAGAACCCGTAGCCCTTCTCCTCGTTGACCGCGTGGAGGATGCCGCGCAGGCGCTGACTTGGACCGCGCTCAGGGAACAGAATGCCGGGCACCAAGTACCCGGAAAAATGGTAATCTACCTCTTGGCGCAGTTGGGTGCTGGTGTTCATAAAAGACAGCAAATCGACCCGCTTACCTCGATTTTGCAGGGCGCGCACCAAGCGCACAAAATCGCCATCGCCAGTGCCCAACAGCACGTAATCCAAATTCTCCGACTGCAACAGAGCATCGATCGCCAGCTCTAGATCGGCGTCGGCTTTGACGACGGTCTCGCCTTCTGAAGTGAGATAGCGCCGTACTTCTTTGAGAATGAGGTGGTAGCCTTCCCGCCGCGCTCGATTGCGATACGTTTCCCTCTTTTGGCGGTACTCTGGGTCCATGCTTTCGCGCTCGCGGTCAACGGCCATATAGGCGTTGGCCCGCACCACAACCGCCTGCTGCGCCTCCACGAGGGCCTTTATCTGGCGAAACTGGATGCCGTGGCC
>JAJDYK010000085.1 GCA_022825185.1 Candidatus Latescibacterota bacterium
GAAGTAGAGGGCGATAAGGTCAGCATCCACAAAGCCGCGAAAATCGACTTGGAGTGGGCCAAGGCCCTCGAACAGACCCTGACGGAGTGGCAGGACGAGGAGGACGATGATCTGTAGCCGTTTTGACATCGTCGAAGTGCCCTTTCCGTTTAGCGATCTGCCCCGTTCCAAACGCCGCAAGGCACTGGTCCTGTCCGACTCTGTTTTCAACCAAAAAAACGCCTCTAGTCTGCTCATGATGATCACCAGTGCTGCCCGCAGCGCTTGGCATCTCGATGTATCTCTCGCGCAGTGGAGCCAAGCGGGCTTGCGAAAACCCTGTCTTGCCCGGATGAAGCTATTCACGTTGGACAACCGACTCCTCCTCAGTAAGGTGGGGCACTTGACCGAGGATGACCAGCGGAGAGTAACTCAGGCGTTGCGAGCTGCAATACCCCACTGACCTCTTTAACAGCCAGCATCAAGGCGGGGCGCGAATCCGGCTGTTAAAGACCGGATAAATCTGCTGGCTCAGCGCAGAACCGCCAGCGTTCCCGCTGGATGGACGACGAATTCTCTTGGTTGGGTTTTAGCACTCCCCTGCTTGAGCCAAGCCCCCAGGATCGTCTCCCTTCCTCGGGCTTGGGGAAAGTTTGCCGCGCAGTAGCGCAAACGGTCGAAAACAGCGCCCAGATTCGGCCGCTCCCGCCATTTGACCTCGGCTAGCAACAGGGCCTCGCCATCGAGGGACTCAGCGACCAAGTCGATCTCCATTGGCTGCCCGTCCAAGCCGCGCCCCCACCACCGCTGGGCTGGTTTCCACCGGATGTTGCCAACGGGCAGGGCGGCCGTGGAGAGGCGGGCTAGATCTTCCCATATATCGGCGACATGCTGGGCAAAAGTGGTCCTGATAGCGCGGGCTACATCGTCGATTAAATCGCGTTCCAACAGCGACCGATTGGGCTGGACATAGCGATACCAGAAGATCAGAAATGGGTCGTTTAGTTTGTATAGAGAGCGCCTAGTCGATTTGGTGGTCTCGCCAAAGGGCACTTCCCGCCGGATATAGCCCAGTTCGATCAACTGAGCGAGGGGGCGGGTCAAATGACCTGCGGGTTTGCCCAGCCGCGCACCGATTTCGCTGAGTCGATGGCAACCATTGGCGATAAGCGACAGCAGGGAATTAGCCTGCACCGTGCTGCGCATATCGTCGAGCAACAAGCGCTCGGGTTCGCTGTGCAGGACGCCGTATTTGTCGAGCACCAGTTCCTCGATGGCAGCTTGCAGGCCGGTGCAATCCCGGGCCAGTTCCCAGTAGCGCGGGACGCCGCCCCAAACCGCATACTGTTCAATAGCTTCAATGCCGTGGACCTCAAGGGCTTGCTGTATCCAAAAGGGGGCTAGCGGACGGATCGCCAGCACTTGACTCGCCCGTCCAGACAACGGCTCAGCAGCGTTGAGGATTAGGCCCTGCATCATCCGCTGGGACGAACCGCAGATGGCCAAGTGGATGCGGCGGGCGGGGTCGTCGAGGAATTTTTGCACCAAGCTGGGTAATTCGGGTGAGCTCTGCGCTAGATAGGGAAACTCGTCCAAGACCAAGCAAGTGCCTCGCTCGGCGCGGGCGTCCAAAGTCTGGAGCAGGACCAGCCAAGACGGGTATTCGACCTCGTCAAAACCTCGAATGCGCCGGGCCACTTCCCCGGCTAGCGTGCGGCGTTGCAGAGGGGCCTCGCGCTGGTCGGCCGCGTAGTAGATATCGCCCGGACGAATCACCTGCTGCAAAAGAGTTGACTTGCCGCATCGACGCCGGCCAAAGACCACGATAAAACCGGGCTCTTGGGCAGCGAGAGCCTTTGTCAGTCGATCAACTTCCCTCGTTCTGTCCAAAAACTCGAGGCGCATGGCATAGCTTCTTTATTATGCTTCTCAAACATTATGTTTAAGGAACATAATAAAAAGGATCAAAGGATCAAGTTGCCGCATCGACAGTAGAGTAACACTTGACGTAGAATAGGACGTGAAACAGCTTTCGCACCAAGTCTAACGAGGACACGAACGATGAATACGCATCCTACAACCCCGCAAATCCTCTCGGTCGAGAAGATCTGGAACCGCGGCCCCCACAACGCCTTTACCGATCTGGTGCGCTTCGCCGATCGGTGGTGGTGTACCTTCCGCGAGGCCCAAGACCACGGGCCGAGCATCGGTACCATACGCGTCATTTGCTCAGACGATGGCCACTCCTATGAGTCGGCAGCAGTCCTAGCAGAACAGGAGATAGACCTGCGCGACCCCAAGCTGTCGATTGCCAGCGACGGACGCCTGATGCTGGTCGCCGGCGGCAGCCTGTACGCGGATACCGAGTACGGCACCCGCTCACCGCGCATTGCCTTTTCAGACGACGGCTATACCTGGACTACGCCGCAGAAAGTGCTGGCCGAAGACCACTGGCTGTGGCGCGTCACCTGGCACGAGGGGATCGCCTATAGCGTATCAAAGCTGGGCGAGGGCTCCCATCCGCGCCGGGGATTCCTCTACTCCAGCACCGACGGCCTCGACTGGCAGTGGATCACCGAGTTTTTTCTGCCCAACGACACTTGGACGGCCAGCGAGACCACGCTGCGCTTTATGCCCGACGGCACCATGATTGCCCTAGTGCGGCCCGACTGGATCGGCACCAGCCAAGCTCCATACACGGACTGGCAGTGGACCCAAATCGACTACCCAATGGGAGGACCTAATTTTATCCGCTGGTCCGATGGTGCGCTGTGGGCCAGCGCTCGCAGCCGGCACCCCGACGGCGGTGCGGCCACGGTCTTGGCGCGGATGACGCCCACCAGTTACGAGCCAGTGCTATGGCTACCCAGCGGCGGCGACTGTAGCTACCCCGGCATGGTCGAACACGAGGGCCTGCTGTGGATAAGCTACTACTCGTCGCACGAAGGAAAAACCAGTATTTATCTGGCGCGAATCGCCGTCTAGGCCGCCGCTGACCCCGAGCGACATCTGTCGTATATTACCCAACCCATTAACCGCGAGAAGCCATGCCCGACCAGACCGACCCCATCCAATTCGAGGTCATTCGCAACGCCCTGCTCGAAGCCACCGAGGAGATGGCCATTGCCCTCCGGCGCAGCGCGTATTCGACCAACATCAAAACCCGCGCCGATTTCTCCTGCGCCTTTTTCGACCGCCAGTTGCGGCCCGTCGCCCAAGCCTTTACCCAGCCAGTACACCTCGGCTCGCTGACGATCCTCACGCCCCGCGCGGTCGCCGAATACGGGCCTGAGAACTTACAGGCCGGAGACGCGATCCTCGTCAACGACCCCTATCGCGGCGGAGTCCACCTCAACGACATCACGCTGATTTCGCCCGTCTATTGCGGCGCGGAACTCTTTGGCTACGTAGCCAACCTCGCCCATCACGTCGATGTCGGCGGCGGTGCGCCGGCCAGCATTGGAGCCTTCCAGCAGGTGTATCAGGAGGGCATCATCATCCCGCCGGTGAAGCTGGTGCGCGGCGGAGAAATCGCAGCCGACGTCTTCGAGCTAGTCATCGCCCAGATCCGCTCCAAGCGAGAGACGCGCGGCGACTTTCGCGCCCAAGTAGCGGCCAATAATTCGGGGATTCGCCGCCTCAACGGGCTCGCCGAGCAGGTGGGATTGGCGGAAGCGTCCTTCTACATGGATCGGCTGATTGACTACACCCGAGAGCGGACGCTATCCGAGCTAGCCAAGTTGCCCAAGGGGGAGTTCACGGCCACAGGCGTCGTCGATAACGACGGCTTCACCGACGAGCCTGTTCATCTCCAAGTCCGCGTCGCCATCGACGACGAGGGAGTGCTCTTCGACCTGACGGGATGCGATCCGCAGCGCCGGGCACCGGTCAATTCCACGTACTCCCAGACCTTTGCGGCCTGCGCGTACGTACTCAAGTGCCTAATCGACCAAGACGTGCCGGTCAACGCCGGGTTTTACGAACAAGTGCGGCTCGTAGCTCCCGAGGGAACAGTCGTCAACTGCACGGCACCCTCGCCGGTAGTTGGGGGCTGGGAGACCCAGGTGCGGCTTTCCGATATCATTCTCAGGGCACTGCATCCGGCGCTGCCCGATAAGATCCCGGCCGCGACCAAGGGGACGATGTGCCAAGTGGGCTTCGGCGGCACGGACCCGCGCACAGGGCAGCTTTATTCCTACTACGAGACCATGGCCGGCGGCTATGGGGGGCGCAGCACCAAGGACGGGCCAGACGCCGTGCAGTGCCACGGTCAAAACACTGAGAACGCGCCGATTGAGGAAATCGAAATCAACTACCCGCTGCGGATTGACCGCTATGAGCTGATAGAGGATTCAGAGGGAGCCGGGCAGTATCGCGGCGGCTTGGGACTGCGGCGCGACTACCGATTTACCGATCACGAAGTGTCCTTCACCGTCCTGTCGGACCGAGACCGTTGGGGGCCGGAAGGGCTGGCTGGAGGCAAAGCGGGAGGCAAAGCGCGTTACATCCTCGACCCTGAAGGCCAGCACGTCGAGTTGGGCTCCAAAACGACGATTGCACTCGCGGCCGACACAGTCTTCAGCTATCGCACTTGCGGCGGCGGCGGCTACGGTCCGCCCCATCAGCGCGATCCCCAAACGGTGGCCGAGGATGTGCGCGAGGGCAAGGTGAGCGCAGAGCGGGCGCGAGACGAGTACGGCGTGGTCATCGACAGCGTCACTGGGCAAGTCGATCAGGCGGCGACCGAGGCGCGGCGGCGGGAGATGACAGACAATGGCCTATAGACTCGGCGTCGATATCGGCGGCACCTTTACCGACATCACACTCATCGACGAAGCGACCGGGCAAATCTATACCGGCAAGGTCTCTTCAACTCCCCAAGACCCATCCGGCGGATTTATGGAAGCCGTGCAGCGGCTGCTCGCCAAGCAGCAGATCGCCGTCCAAGACGTGGCCTACATCGTCCACGGCACCACAGTCGCCACCAACGCCATCATCGAAGGCAAGGTCGCACCGACCGGCTTTATCACCACCGAGGGCTTCCGCGACATGCTGGAGATCGCCCGCCAGATTCGCCCCACCCTCTACGATTTGCAATTTGAAAAGCCGCGCCCGCTCGTGCCGCGCCACCGCTGTTTCGGCGTACCCGAGCGCCTCGATGCCAGCGGCGCAGAGCTGACACCGCTCGACGAAGACGCCCTGCGCCAAGTAGCCGACAAGCTGCGCGACGAGGGCGTCGAATCCATCGCCGTCTGCTTTCTACACGCCTACGCCAATCCCGTCCACGAGCGGCGAGCCGGGGAGATTATCGCCGAGGTCTTTCCCGAGGCCGTCGTCTCGCTGTCCGCAGAAGTTGCACCTGAGTTCCGCGAGTATTTGCGGGCCAGCACGACCGTGATCAATAGCTGCATCCGCCCAGTGGTCGCGCGCTATTTGCAGCGGATCGAAGATCGGTTGGCACACGCCGGTATCGCCGCTGAGTTGCTCGTAATGCAAAGCAGCGGCGGGGTGTACACCTTTGCGGCAGCGAGACAAAAGCCGGTGTACATGGTCGAGTCCGGCCCAGCCGCCGGGGTAATTGCGGCAGCGCATCTAGGACAGGCGCGGGGCTACGATCAAGTGATTTCCTTCGACATGGGCGGGACGACCGCCAAAGCCGGGCTGATTCAAGGCGGCGCGCCCAGCGTGACCAAGGACTACGAGGTCGGGACGACAGCGCAATCGGGCGTCGGGGCAACTCGCGGCGCGGGCTATCCGATTCGCACGCCAGTAATCGACCTCGTAGAAATCGGCGCAGGCGGCGGGTCCATCGCCTGGGTGGACCCCGGCGGCATCCTCCGAGTCGGCCCCCAAAGCGCCGGGGCCGATCCTGGGCCAGTCTGCTATGGCCAAGGCGGGACGCAACCCACGGTCACCGACGCCAACCTCGTATTGGGACGGCTCAACCCTAACTATTTCCTCGGCGGCGAAATCGCCCTCGACCCGACAGCCGCGCAACGCGCCATCGAACAACACTGCGCCCGGCCCCTAGGCATGGACTTGGTCGAGGCGGCCCACGGCATCGTCGAGATCGCCAACACCGCCATGGTCAACGCGCTGCGGCTGGTCTCCGTCCAGCGCGGCTACGACCCCCGCGACTTCGCGCTGGTAGCCTTTGGCGGCGCGGGCCCGGCCCACGCCAACCGCCTCGCCTCCCTGACCGAGATTCCCGTGGCGATCATTCCCCAAAGTCCAGGTACAGCTTCGGCCCTGGGCCTGTTGGTGACGGACTTAAAACACGATTACGCGACGACCCTCATCCAGCGATTGGACCAAGTAGCTCCCCAAGCCTTGGAGCAGACCTTCCGGGAGTTAGAGGCGCAGGGGCGGGAAACGCTTGGACGCGAGGGGATGGCAGAAATGGCAATGGATTTCAGACGCCAAGTAGATCTGCGCTACGTTGGGCAGAGCCACGAACTGACACTGCCGTTGACAACCGAAGCCTTGGGTCCAGCGCAGCTAGCGCAGCTATTGGAACAGTTCCACCGCACGCACGATCGCGCCTATGGCTTTAGCGCGCCGGGCGAGGACGTCGAACTCGTCAGCATACGGCTCTCAGCCATCGGCCAGATCGCCAAACCCGCGCTGGCACCGCTGGCAAAGGCAACCGGAGAGGCGACGGCCAAAGGGCACCGCCCGGTGTATTTCGCCGAGAGCGAAGGATTCGTCGATTGCCCGGTATACGATCGTTATGCCCTGGGGGCTGGTGCGGTGGTGCAAGGCCCAGCCATCGTCGAGGAGATCGATTCAACCACCGTCGTCCATCCCCAGTACCAAGTGCGCGTGGACGAGGTTGGACAGATGGTGCTGACAGCGTCAGAAGTGCGTTAAACCACTACTAATGACCTGGGGACGCACATACCTGTGGATCGCCATACTGATCTTCGCCGCCGCCGCTTCGGTGGTGGCCCGCCTCGTCGAAATCGGCGAAGCAAACCTGATAGACGGCCGCAATCCCATCTCCTTTTGCAACCTGCTTTTCGCTGGCAATCTCGTAGCGGCGCTAACCCTGTTCGCCCTCAATCACCGGGAATGGAGTCCCTCCCACCTGCGCGCCCTCTCGCGTCGGCAATGGCTGATCCAGACAGTTTTGGCCCTTACCTCCGGCGCGATAGCCCCGGCCATGATGTTCACGGCCATCGCCCACACCTCCGTCACCAATATCGTCCTGATCGAGACCATAGAAATTCCCCTCGGCCTATTGTTGGCTTGGTTGCTCTATCGAGAAAAGTCGAACTGGACTGCCGTGCTGGGAGCCTTGTGCGCCCTCGGCGGCGTGGCCACGACCCTCCTCTTGCAAATGGACGCGTCGCCAGAGAGCATGGCCGCAGCGCGGATGCAGGGCGGCGTGGGCTACGGTGAATTCTTTGCCGCCGCCGCTACTGTGCTTCTCGTCTGCGGTGCCGAAATCGGCCGCAAACAACTCCAGACCATCCCCTTGGGCATCTTCAGCGTCTTCCGCAACCTCGTCGGCGCGCTCTTCTTCCTCGGAATCGGCCTATACGTTTTCGGCCTTGCACACTTCGCCGACATCTTCTCCCCGCTGCTCTGGGGCTGGATGCTGCTGTATGGAGGGATCGTGGTAGCTTGCGGTCAGTTGGCGTGGTTTGCCGGCATCAAGCGCGTGCGCCCCGCCGACATTGCCACAGCGTCGTCTTTTTCGCCGGTGGCCGGTGTGCTCTTCGCCGGTCTCATCCTAGGCGAGGTACCCATGCCCGCCCAGCTCATCGGCGGCGGCATCATCCTCGTGGGCATCGCCATCGCCCTGTGGGGCGAACTGCGCACCGACCGCCCGACGCGCCCACCCAAGACCGACGACAAGGCCAAAGCCTTCACCGGCGTCTGATTAGCGGTTAGTGCCCGCACCAAGGTTGGGCTGGCACTAACCACTGTAAAACAGCTTCTCACAAGATATTGCTGGGGGCCACGCCTGGACCTCGGCGACTACCCGTGCTCTGGTCGATGCCGCGCACGGGCGTGCGCGAGGTCAACAGGGTCTCCAACACGCCCTTCTGCCCTAGGCGTACCGGACGAGCCGGCACGCCTTCGTCGTCAACCCGGTGGCCGCCGAACAAGGGCTGCTTTTTATAGGCGTCCATGAGCGGCTCAGCGCGCACGCTGAGGAATTCGGGCAAAACGCGCACGCCGATCTTGTCTAAGAAAGGGTTTTCTTTCTGGGGATAGTAGCGCTCGTAGCGCGGATTATCCGACAGCGCTCGGCGCGTCGCTAGCATGTACGGCACAAACCCCTGATTGAACAGTTCCGTGGCCGCCTGACCCGAGAAGATCACGGGGCCGGTATAGCGCTCGACCAGCGGTGCCTAGCGCAACTGCTTCAGACGATCGCCCATGTCATTGATCTGCGCGCCCAGCTCGTCGTCGCTGGGCAGGTCTTCCGGTGAGCGAGCGTACACCGCGACAGAGTCCTCCAGCGGCATACCGTCAGGAGCTTGGGCGGCGGCGACCGCAGTGAAGGTCAGCGATGAGACGCCACTAGATGCTGTCGCCTGCTTTCAGTGGCGATAGGACCGCAGCGCTCCAAGTCGCCTGCTTGCGGCGTGTAACGCTTCGCGCTACATTCAGGGTCCATGAAGATCAGGCACAAGGGACTGCGGGCACTGCACGAGCGGGACGACCCAGCACGGCTGCCAGCGGGCTTGGTACCACGTCTTCGGCGCATCCTGTTTCGGCTGCAAGAGGCAACACATCCCGGCAGCGCAGACGCGCCAGGCTTCCGGCTGCATCCGTTGAAGGGGGATCAGGTGGGCAAGTGGAGTGTGCGCGTATCCGGTAACTGGCGCGTGGTGTTCCGCTTTGAGGACGGCGAGGCCGTAGATGTGGACCTAATCGACTATCACTGATTGGAAAGGAACAGCGACTATGAGCAACAACGATGGCGAACGGGTGGGACCCATGCTGAACCCACCGCACCTAGGAGAACTGATCCGTGAGAGCATGGAAGAGGTCGGCTGGAATGTCACCGAGACGGCGGGCCGCCTAGGCTGCGAACGCGGGACACTTTCGCGCCTCCTGAACGGCAAAGCCGGCATGTCCGCAAACATGGCGCTGGCATTGGAGCACATCGGCTGGGGCACCGCCGAGCACTGGATGCGGATGCAGGCGAGCTATGAGCTTGCACAGGCTCGCCGAGAGCGGGTCACCGGGGAACAGCTAGCCGAT
>JAJDYK010000109.1 GCA_022825185.1 Candidatus Latescibacterota bacterium
GGCGCGGAATTCGACCGCGTGTTGGACATGGTGCGCACGGTTGCCGCTACCGGCATGGAAGTCTGCTGCACGTTGGGCATGCTCACCGCCGACCAAGCCCGCCAGTTGCGGGAAGCCGGCCTCCACGCGTACAACCACAACTTGGACACCGGGGAAAACTACTACCCCGAAATCGTCTCCACTCGCACCTATCGCGACCGCCTCGACACCCTAGGCCACGTCGGTCGCGCCGGGATATCGGTCTGCTGCGGTGGCATCTTGGGCATGGGCGAAAGCGAGGAAGACCGCATCGACCTGCTCTGCGCGCTCTTGCAACTACCAACGCCGCCGGAATCCATACCGGTCAACTCCCTAGTACCCATCGCCGGCACGCCGCTCGGCGACCGCGAAAAAGTGACCGCGTGGGAGCTCGTCCGCATGATCGCCTGCGCTCGCATCCTCTTTCCCACGGCTATGGTGCGCCTCTCGGCTGGCCGCGACCAGCTCTCGACAGCCGAACAAGCCCTGTGCTTTTTGGCCGGAGCCAATTCCATCTTCTCGGGCGACCGCCTGTTGACAACTCCTCACCCTGGCACCGACGCCGATCAAGCCCTCTTCGACCTGCTCGACCTAGAAGCGCGGCCGCCGCAAGGCGCTTCAGAGCGCGTCGATCAGCTCGCAGAAGCAGTCGTAGATCGAGGCTAGCTGAGACCGCTCAATGCAGTAAGGCGGCAGCACGTACACGCTATTGCCCAGCGGCCGCAGCAGGAATCCCCGCGCCAAAAATTGCTCCCTCAGCAGCGGCCCCACCTCGTGCAGGTATCCTTCCTCGCCTTCGACAATCACATCCGCCGCCACAATCGTACCGCACACCCGCACCCGCTTGAGCCGTGGGTGGCTGCGCAGCCGCACCACTTCCTCGCGCTGCCAGGTCGCTAGCCGACGAAAAGGCTCGCCAGCCAGCAAATCCAGCGAGGCCAACGCAGCCGCACATCCCAAGGGATTGGCCGTATAGGAGTGCCCGTGATAGAAGGCTTTAGCCGGGTCATCGTGATAGAAGGCCGAGAAAATCCGCTCGCTGCAAACGGTGGCCGCCATAGGCAAAAAGCCGCCGGTCAGCCCCTTGGCCAAGCAGATGATATCCGGTTGGGTCACGGCCTTCTCACAGGCGAAGAGCGCCCCGGTGCGCCCAAATCCGGTCAGCACTTCGTCGTAGATGGCCAACACGTCGCATTGGCGCAAAAGTGCCTGCACGGCCGCGAGAAAGTGCGGGCGGCACATCCGCATACCCCCAGCGCCCTGCACCAGCGGCTCGAGTATCATGGCCGCGTACTGGTCAGGTCGGCGTTCCAACAGCTCCTCCAGCCGCGCAAGTGCCCGCGCCTCTTTGGCCTCAACCTCCCTATCGCCTTCCCAAGTAGCCGGAAAGGGCACGGCGTCCGTCGGCAAGAGCAAGTCGGCAAAAGGGCGCGTAAAAAGCGAGCGTTCCCCCACTGACATCGCCCCGAGCGTGTCGCCGTGATAGGCCCCCTCAAAACGCAGAAAGCGCGTGCGATCTCGCTCGCCCTGATTGCGCCAAAACTGATAGGCCAGCTTGAGCGCGACTTCCACGGCCGTCGAGCCGTCGTCCGAGTAGAAAACCCACTTCAGTGGCGCGGGCAGGGCATCCACCAGCCGCCGGGCCAGCTCTTCGGCGGGGCGATGGGTAAATCCGGCCGCTATTACCTGTTCTAACTCTTTGGCCTGCCCGGCCACCGCGGCGGCGATCTCGGACTGGCCGTGGCCGTGCAAGGTCACCCACCAACTCGAAATGCAGTCGAGGATCTGCCGACCATCCTCCAACTCTAGCACGACCCCGCGACCAGCGCGCACCTGCTGCACCGGCAACGCCGCCTTCATCTGAGTAAAAGGCGACCACACGTGGGAAGTATGCTCAGTCATGGCAACCAAAATAGCGGGCAAAAAGCCCCCGGACCTTAGCGGGCGACAGCTCTACCCGGCGGTCGATTACAGCCAGCACAGGCACCTCTCCGTAGTGCGCGATAGCTTGGCAGTTGGCTGGGTTGGAGGGACCATTGACCACCACGCCCAAGAGCAGACAACCTCGGCGGCGCAACTGGTCCAGCGTCAATAGCGTGTGATTAATGGTGCCCAATTCGCTGCGCGCCACCACCAGCACCGGCAGCCCCAGATCGACCATCAGATCGACCATCAGGTGCCGGTCGTCGAGCGGCACCATAACTCCACCAGCCCCTTCGACGATCAAGCGCTTTTGCACGGGCAGCGCAAAGCGGCTCATCTCGATCTGCACGCCCTCGCGCCGAGCCGCCTCGTGCGGCGACAGGGGTTCGCGCAGGCGATAGGTCTCCGGCAGGACGCGCTCGGCTGGCAGACCAGTGACGCGCCGCACCCAATCGGCGTCCGCATCGGCCCCGCTTTGCACGGGCTTCCAATAGGCGGCCTCCAACCCCACAGTCAGCAGTGCCGCCACATAGGACTTACCGACGCCCGTATCCGTACCGGTGACGAACAAGCGCGGGGGAAGTTCAGCCGCCACAATCCCTCGCTTTCTCGATAATTAAATAGTGAATAGCGCATGTAATCTCCACGCCATTGGGGCAGTCGCGATCCCAGCCGTGCAAGAATTGGCGCAATTGCGCAGGTCCAAGGGTGCTCAGCCGCGCCGACGTGTGGGCTCCCGTGCCCTTGAAGTGGCGCAAAAAGGCGCGCGCAGTCGGAAAGCGCAGTGCAACCACTTGCTCCCATTGGCGCACGACAAACGGCTCGTTGGCGAATACACGGGCGACAGACGCTAAGTCGGGCAAGGCGTTGGCGCTACAGGGGATGCCTTGGCGCGCACATTGGTGGTGCCATTCGGCGTACGACCCCGCCCCCGGATAGGAGCACAGCAATCGCCCGCCGGGCTTGAGCGCGGCCAGTAGCTGCTGTAGTCCGGCGCGCAAATCGGCGAACCAGTGAACCACAAAGCTGGCGCAGATCAAGGCGTAGCGTCCCTCGCTTCCTAACTGTTCCCCGTCCAAGACCCGGTAGCAGAGGTCTGGATGGGCGGCCTCGGTGGCCATTTTCTGCCGACAATGCGCGACCATGGCCGGCGCAAGGTCGGTCAGTTCCAAGCGACGCTCGGGGAAGAGCGCGGCCAAGGATGCGCTCAAAAAGCCCGTGCCGCAACCGATTTCGAGCACTGGGCCTTCTACTAGGTCTTCGGCGCACTCGGCAGCGCACTTAGCCAAAGTAGCAGCCCCAGCGCGCTGCTCCTCGGCGTGGCAGTCGTACGTCGAGGCACTGCGGGAGAAATTCTCCACGACGCGCGCTTTGAAACTCGCTTCCGTCATACAGGTCGCATCCCGCGCCAAGCCCGTTCAACTTGTTCCCAACACGCGCGAACATGCGTCAGGGGTAGCGCGTGACCGGCCTCCGCGACGATGGCAAGCACGCTATTGGGCAGCATCTCGCGCAACTCCTCGGCCCGCTCCACGGGCACCACGCGATCGCGGCTGCCGTGCAAAATGAGCACCTGTGCTGCGGTTGGTATCGTGGCTAGTTCAAGCACGTTCTCCTGCAACAGTTGCAAATCTCGGCGCAAACCGTCGGCGTCAACAGTCCCGGACCGATAGCTGTCCGACGGCGCACCACAACGGGCGTAAAAATCGGCCAATAAGGACGCTGGCTCGCGCTCCAAGCGCATCAGCATCTGCTCTACCGTGCGGCGCGAGCGCCGGGCCTGACGGGCGCATGCAGAGTGAAAGCTGCGAAAACCACTGATAACTACGATCAACTCCGCTGCCGCCCATAGCTGCGGCGACAACAAGTGCAAGCCGAGGGAATGCGCCAAGACGATGCGCGGCCGGGCCGCGACCGCCATAGCTGGACCAAAATACCCTCGATCTGGGCAGTGTAGCGCAAAGCCAGCGGGCAAGACATCTCGCCAGCGATCCCAGCACCAAGCGCCAAAGCCCCACCCGTGTTGGGCGACCACGTCAACGACGGCCATCGCGCCACCGCTGCAGCAATTCAATTAGCCTATCGAGGTCGCTCTGCCGGTGCAGGGCACTGAGCGCCAAGCGAATCCGCGCCCGGCCCGGCTCGACCGTAGGAGGGCGTATGGCCACCGCGAGAACGCCGTTTTCTTCTAGATAAGCATTCAGAGCCAGCGCTTCGTCCTCCGCACCCACCATCAGCGGCACGATCTGCGCGGTCGCCGCGCCTGTGTCCCAGCCTTGCGCCCTGAGCGCACCGCGCAAATAGTCGGCATGGCCGAGCAATGTTCGGCGCTGGGCATCCATTTGCGGCACCAGCTCTAGCGCCGCATCCACCGCGCCCAAGACGGCGGGTGGCAGCGCGGTCGTATAGATAAACCCTGGGCAACAGTTGACCAAGTACTCCCACAACTTCTCGCCACAAGCCACGTACGCCCCAAAAGACCCAAGCGCTTTGCCGAACGTGCCGATGCATACGTCCATGTCCTTGCCGCACGTCAGCCCCATCCCCCGCTCGCCCAAAACGCCCGTGGCGTGCGCTTCGTCGATGACCAGCAGCGCGTCGAATTCCCTGGCCAACTCGACGAGCGCGTCGATGTCACTGACGTCGCCATCCATGCTAAACACTGACTCGGTGACAATCACCCGGCGCGAATGTTCCGCCCCCGCGCTTTCCGCCAGCAGAGCGCGCAGATGATCCAAATCGCCGTGGCGGTAGCGCCGCATTCGACAGCGCCCCAAGACCGCCCCTTGCACCAAGCTGTTGTGGCAGAGTCGGTCGAGCAAGATGAGCGCGCGTCGATCGACCAGCGTCGGCAGCAGCGAAACATTGGCCTGATAGCCGGAATTGAGCACCAGCGCCCGCTCGGTCTGCTTGAGCCTAGCCAAGGCCTGCTCCACCTCGGCAAAGCCCGGCTGCGAACCACAGATCAAGCGCGCGGCCGTGGCCCCGGTCCCGTAGCGCTCGACGAACTCAATGGCCCGCGCCTGCAACAGCGGGTGCGACGCCAAGCCGAGATAGTCGTTGGAGCTAAAATTGACCAACTCGCGGCCATGGGCGCGCACGCGCGCACCGCCGCACGGCTCCCAAGTTCGCAACGACCGCATCTGCCCGGCCTGCTGCCGCCGCGCCAATTCAGCGTGAATAAAATCGAATTTTCCCTGCATAAAGGTGAAGCTGTGCCAAATGATTCGCCCAAGCAAGGCGAGCCGCCTACAGACTTGCCGCGCAAGGTGCGCCGCTCTATACTATCGCCTGTAAACTTGCCCTCCGCTGCCATGGCGACAACGACGAATAAAATCACCGTTTCTTCGCTTCAGTCCAAAAAGGAGCGCGGCCAGAAGATCTGCATGTTGACGGCCTACGACTACCCCACGGCTGCGCTGCAAGACGAAGCTGGCCTCGACGTGATCTTGGTCGGCGACTCCGTGGGCACCAACGTTTTGGGCTATCGCGGCCCGCAGCAGGTGACCATGGACGACATCCTCCACCACCTCCGGGCCGTGCGCCGGGCCGTGCGCCGGGCCTTTCTCCTCGCCGACCTGCCCTTCATGTCCTTTCAGCCGTCGGTCGAGACCGCGGTCAAAAACGCCGGGCGCTTGGTGCAGGAAGGCGGGGCCGAAGGCGTCAAATTGGAGGGCGGCCTGCCGGTCTTGCCGCAGCTAAAAGCCATCGTTGAAGCCGGCATTCCGGTCGTCGGCCACCTCGGGTTCACTCCGCAGTCCCAAGCCCGCGAATTCTACCTGTTCAGCGACCGACGCGGCACCGTGCCCAAGTTTCACGGCAAGGGGCCAAAAGGGGCCAAGGCCCTCGTCGAGCAAGCCCTGCGCTTGGAGGACGCCGGCGTGTTCTCCCTGGTCTTGGAGATGGTCACTGAAGAGGCCGCTCAAGCCGTCACCGAGCGGCTCAAAATTCCGGTCATCGGCATCGGTGCTGGCCGCTATTGCGACGGCCAAGTGCTGATCGTCCACGACCTCGTCGGCCTCAACGAAGAAGACCTAATCCTGACCAAGGCCTACGGCCAAACGCGCCAAGATTGGCTCGAAATGTTCAAAACGTACTGCCGAGAAGTCGCCGAAGGCAGCTTCCCCACGGCTGAAAACGCAGCCCACATGGCCCCTGCAAAACGCGCCCAACTATACCAACTGCTCAACGATAACGGTAAGAATCGCTAATCCTTTGAGAGGAAAACTGCCCATGCGCTTACTTTACATTGCCACCCTGATTTTGTGGACGACCGCTCCTGCCCTAGCCCAAGAAGCCGACCAAAACTGGATTCAGGCGGCCATCTCCAACTTGGACGCCGCGTTTGGCTCCATCGTCTCGGCGATGGCTGGTGTTCTCTTCGCCGACCTAGGGACGAAAATTCCCCTCATCATCTGGGTGCTCGTCCTAGGCGGCATTTACTATTCCTTTTATTTCGGCTGGATCTCCCTGCGCGGCTTCCGCCACTCCATCGACGTCATCCGCGGTCGCTACGACGATCCCAACGACCCAGGCGAGATTTCCCATTTCCAAGCCCTCACCAGCGCCCTGTCGGCTACCATCGGCCTCGGTAACATCGCCGGCGTCGCCATTGCCGTCAGCTTGGGCGGGCCGGGTGCGGTCTTCTGGATGCTCCTGACCGCCTTATTCGGCATGTCCTCCAAGCTGGCTTCCTGCACCCTAGCCGTCATGTAC
>JAJDYK010000057.1 GCA_022825185.1 Candidatus Latescibacterota bacterium
CAAGTACCGCACCCTATGGCACGAGGTCCAAGACAACGAATACAGCCTCAACCGGCACGAGCACCAATTCATCGACGATTTGGTCCGCGACATGGGCGTCGCACTCAAACCGGGTTCGCACTACGTCAAAGTGCTAGACACCAGCGAGGCCCGGAAATTGACCCGCAAGATACCGTCGCTGGGCAAGTGGCCGCTTGTGTCGGTGGTGTACAATTTTCTCGACATGCTGGTACACAGCCAAGCGCAGTCGGATCTGCTCAAGGAAATGGCACCTAACGAAGCGGCCTTTCGCGCCTTGGTGCAGACGTGGTTTGGCAATGCGTCGCTTTTTGAGACCCTCAAGGGCATTGCCCGCACCGACGCGGTGGTAGTACTGACGACCGACCACGGATCCATGCGCGGCACGCGCGCTTCGGTGGTGCATGGAGACCGCAGCACGTCTTCGAGTCTGCGCTACAAGTACGGTCAGAATCTCCGCTGCGAGGAAAAGGACGCGCTGCTGATCGCCGATCCACAGGCCTACGGGCTACCTGCGGCGGGCCTCGGTCATAGCTTCGTCATCGCCCGCGAGGACTTCTACTTCGTCTATCCGACCCAGTTCAACAAGTACCAGCGCCGCTACAAGGGCAGCTTCCAGCACGGCGGTATCTCGTTGGAAGAAATGATTTTGCCCGTGGCGATTATGGAGCCTAAGTAGGGAACGTGAAAAAGGTTTTCACCACCCACTCGGCGGCCCAGACCCACGCGCTGGGCGTTGCGCTAGGCCGTCGCTTGGCACCGGGCGATGTGGTCGCCTTCCGCGGCGACTTAGGCAGCGGCAAGACCTGTATGATTCAAGGTGTGTGCGAGGCTTTGCAAGTGGCCGATTACGTCACCAGTCCGACCTTTATCTTAATTAACGAGTACGTCGGGCAATGTAGGGGCCGCGATCTGCCCATCTATCACTTTGACCTCTATAGGCTGGGGGGAGTTGAAGAGCTTGAGGAATTAGGAGCAGAAGAGTACTTTTACGGCCACGGCGTCTGCTTGGTCGAGTGGGCCGAGCGTGCCGATGGCTCGCTGCCCGATAGGTGCTGCCATGTGTGGCTAGAGCACGGGGAGGCTTGCGAGCGACGCATTACCTTGCAAGGGGATGGGGTAGAAGAAATAGATTTCTGAGAGATTGGCTACAGGGAGGGGACTTTGCAGCGGCTAATACTGTGTCTTTGCATTGCCGTTGGTCCGGCAGCGGCTGACAGGGCCGAGTTGACGAGCTTGGTCGATAGCCCGACGGCCGGATTGGTCAATAAGGGGCACTATGCGGTGAATGTTCGCCTGTTTGTCGATGGGGGAGCTGTCGGTCGCTTGCATGTGGGAGTGCTCAAGCGGCTGAGCGTGGGCGCGTCTTTTGGCGGCGAGCAACTCATTGGCACGGGTGCGGTCGATTGGTACCCGCGCGTGGCAGTGGCTGCTCGATGCCGGATCATCGAAGAGGGGTACACGTGGCCGGCGCTGCTGTTGGGCTTCGATTCTCAAGGCATCGGGCCGTATCAAGATCAGCGCTACCAAGTCAAATCCAAAGGCATCTATCTGGCACTAAGCAAGAATTACAACTCAATGCTAGGGGAACTCGGCGTCCACGCAGGCGTCAATGTGTCACGCGAAGATGCCGACGACGGCGACTGGTCTGCGTGGTTGGGTATCGACAAGAGCTTGCGGTTCATGGTCCTGTTGGCCGAGTACGACTGGGGCCGCAACAACGGCCTGCGAGAGCAGGGCGTGGGAGAAGGCTATTTGAACGTCGGGGGGGCATGGACCGTATCGCCACGGCTAAGGGTCGCGTATTATCTTAAAAACGCGCTGGAAAGCGATCACTTCGGCTCCCAATCCATTCGGGAGTTGTCAGTCACTTACAGGAGGAAATTCCGATGAAGATACTGGCTATTGCTTTGTTTTGCGTGTGGGTCCGCGGTGCGGTGGCCCAAGAGGAACGGGCCATCGACAATTTTGCTGGAGTTGGGGTGCGGGCCATGGGCATGGGCGGGGCCTTTGTTGGGGTGGCCGACGATTTCACGGCCATGTACTGGAATCCGGCGGGCTTGGCCCAGATGCAGCAGCGCGAGATACAGGTGTCTTTACTGCGCAACAGCCGCGCCAACGATTCGATTTTCAACGGTACTCCAGGGAGGAGCGAGCTGACCAATACGCGCTTTGGCTCGCTGGGCTTTGTCTATCCCTATCCAGTCTATCGCGGCAGTTTGGTCTTGGCGGCTGGCTTTACCCGTATCAAGGACTTCGACTGGAGCCTCAATCAACAGGGTGCCGCCGAGGGCCTTGCTGCGGACCACACCTTCCAACACGAGGGCGAAATGGCGCTGGCGGGCGTGTCTGCTGCCATTGACGTGTCGCCGGCTGTTTCACTGGGCGCGACTTTTGGTTTAGTCAGCGGCGAAGACGAGGCCGTCAGTGAATTTGACTGGGCGGATTTGCAGGACGAATTCTTTGAGCAGCGCTTTTTCGTGCGCGACACCTTTACAGACGAATATAAGTGGACTCCGTATGCTGTCTTGGGCGCGATGCTGCGCACGCCGCGCGACGAGCCGCGCTACAGATTGGGCGCGACGTTTACCACTGGGGGGGCGCACGAAATCCGCTATGTCTTTCGCGGTCCAGCTTCTTATGGCAGCCCAAACCCTTGCCAACACTTACTCCCAGAAGGTACTCCAGACTCGCCCCTTGCAGATAATTACAACTCCGTTGAGTGCGACGACGGGACCGTCCAGGAATTCCCAGACGAAGAGTGGAGCAATACGTACGAACTCGCGCTGCCGTTTGAGTTCGGCGTGGGTGCTTCGGCCGAGGCTGTGCCGGGCCTGACGCTGGCGGGCAGCCTGCATTTAGCCGAGTGGTCGCAAAGCGAGTACAAGGGGGCCGATGACTACGGCTTGCGCGCTGATACCTCGTTTGAAACGCAGTACAGAGATGTCTTGCGCTACCACCTCGGTGCCGAGTACCGGGTGCCAGTCGTTGCGCTGGATCTGCGGGCAGGCTATTTCGTGGATCCGGTTCCCTTTATCGGCCCGCGCGCCCCAGGCTCCGACGATCCGCCCATCCGCATTGAAGAAGACCGGCGCTTTATTACTCTCGGGGCTGGGATATTGATCGACGAGGCCATGCAAATAGATCTGGCTTGGGTGCGGGGTGCGTTTAAGCAAGTAGAAAAATACTCAGACAATATCCTTAGTGAGGACTACGCGATCAATCGCCTCGTCGTCGGCGTGAGCTACAAATTTTAGGATTCTTTTTTGCTTCGGTTGCTGGTTTGTGTATATTCAGGCTGAAGATGAGTTTAACGCTCCTTAAGGAGGAGGTTAATTATATGAAAATGAAGGCTTTTATTTTATTTTCGGCCTTGCCGCTAACCGCGCTGATGGCGAGTGGCTGCTACACGGTGCTCAGTAGCCCCTATGAGGCGGCTAGTCTGCACGACGAGGATCTAGCTCGCGCCAAGAGCCGCGATGTCGAGGCTCCCACGGTTGGCCAGTTCGACGACCGCGACTACATGGACGATCTCTACCGCTATCCGGGTGTGCGTGGCGGCTATGGTGGCTATGGCGGCTATGGTGGCTATGGCGGCTACTACGGTGGCTATGGTGGCTATGGCGGCTATTATCCTACCTCTGGCTACTATCCCTACTACTACGGCGGCTACCCCTCCTACTATGGCGGCTATGGTCCCTATAGTTACGGCTATGATCCATACTATCGGAGTTCGAGTGGTTACTACGTGCCGCCAGGTTATGAACTCGTCAGCACGCGCCAGCTCGACGATTTGCGCGCGGCGAGTCGGCTGAGCACGACGCCGGCGATTGCCGATCCGGCCGCGGCGACCGAAAGACAGCGCCGCGAAGAAAATGTGTGGCAGCGGCGGGTAGAGCCTCGGGTGCGCAGCACTCCTGCACCTACGCCGCGATCCTCGGCCAGCAATGCGCCTGCGCCTACATCGCGATCTTCGGTCAGTTCGCCGCCCAGTACGTCGGCGACGAAAGCGCCCGCAGCCACATCGGCACCAGCCTCTAAATCGTCTGCGACAAAGAAATCGGCCAAGCCCAAGAAGCGCCGGCGCTGATTTTTCGCTAGAGAGGTAAAAAAGCGGAGGGCCCTTCGTAGCCCTCCGCTTTTTTGTACCTAATCGCCGCTTAGGTCGAAGTGACGGCTTTGCTGCTTGGGTGGCGGGGCGATGCGGAAGAGGAAGCGTTGTAGTGGGCGGGCGAGAGCCATGAGCAGTTGGCGCTCGCCTTGTTTATTGCCGCCGAAAAGCTGTAGTTGCACCGGTTGATAATTGCGCTGCGTGCCCCCCTGTTGCCAGACTTGATTAGTATTGAGATTCATCAGGCTGACCTTGAGATCTATGGTCAGGTCTATGCCGGGGTTGGGCGACATGCCGTAGGGCGTGGGCGACATGGGCATCATCCGCGCCTGTAAGTGCCTCAGTTCAACCAAGACTAAGGCGTCGAGCTCGAGTTCTTCCTTGAGAACGGTCTTTACTGAGTCTTGGTGGACGCTCGTCGAGTCGAGGCGAATTCCCTTGAGTTGGTAGGTGATCTCGTCTTGGTTCATCACTTCGGTCTTGGGCATGTTGCCGAGGCTGCGGACCACGGCATTGGACAGACGCGCCATGACCTTCTCAATGTCTAGCTCCCGAAAGGGTTCGATGTTGGTCGCGCAAACGACGCCGATGTGATCGACTTCCGCTAGGTAGGGACGCAAGACTGGATCGGGTTGCGACGGGGCGCGAAACTCGACGCGCGTAAAAGCGCTGCGGCCGCCGCAGCCCGCTAGGCCAATGAGCAATATGAGAGTAGCAATCAAAAGCTCTGTCCAAAGCTGAAGTGAAACCTGAAGTCCGAGAAGTTGCCTTGTAGGTCCATCTGTCTAGCGAATTCAAAGTTCATCGGCAGCAAGAAGTACACTAAGAGGCCGAAGCCGACGCTGGCGTGTACCTGTCGTGGGGAAGACGTGAGTAGGGCTTGGGGGTCGTCGGATTGGGGAGGGTATGGTGGAGTGTAGAAGGGCCACAGGTCGATTTCGTCGCCCTTGTTCCAGGCCATGCCCATATCCATAAACAGACTGCCATCAATCGCCGGAATCAGGAAGGTGCCGGGCCAACCAAAGAGGATGCCGCGCACAAAGGGGACGCGCAACTCGACGTTGGTCAGCAGGACCCTACTGCCGGTGAAGGCCGAGAATTGGTAGCCGCGCAGCGGGCCAGTATTGAGGTTGAAGCCTGTATAGAAGGGCAGAAACCAAGTCGGCCCCCCTAGGTTGTATTCGAGGGCGTCGCGGCCCAAAGACCCCACGCTATAGGCTCGCAAGCCCAGCACCGACCAACGCCCCAGCCGCAAGTAGTGGCGATAGTCGAATTCGAGGTGCGAGAAAGAGCGCGTGGTTGAGCCAAGGCTGAGCGTGCGCCCCACTGAGAGAAAGTAGCGCTTACCAGCGGTGGCACCCAAAAGACCGTAGGTAATGGAGTCGTGGACGTAGGCGGTCTTGAATAGATGAGTACTGGTAGCAGTAGAATCTGGCTCGTAGAAGGGACTGACCTGTTCTTCTTGCTCGCCGACATAGGTATAGCTCAGGTCGAGGCGGCGGTACAGGTCGAGCGGATAGCTGGCGTTGGCCAACGCACCGCGTTGCTGGAGACGGCTAATGCCCCGAGCCGGGGCGCGGCCTTGGACCAGGAAGTTGCGATCGTTGATGAAGTACTGGTTCCAATTGAAAATGGATACGTGGTATGTGGGCCGCTTGCCGTAGTAGCTGTAGCTAGCGGCAAAGTTGAAGTCATTGCTGATATCCTGTGCAGCTACGTAATCCGTGGCCAAAACCAGCGAGTGATTGCCCAAAAGATCGCTCATGCTCAGTTGGGCAATCGACGACAAAAACCCATCGAAATAGCCCATCTGCACGGAGATGCCGTCGAATTCGAGCTTGGGGGTATAGCGGCGACGGCGCAGTTCCAATTCGTCGTCGGTGTCGTCGACGAGTTGGACGGCGGCTTGCGGTTCTTGAGATTCGGTGGGCGACAACAAGCCGCTGGCTCCGGCTAGCAGCACGGCGTCGTCTGGGAGATCTGGGTCCTTCGGGTCCGAGACCTCCCCTAGGCTTGGGGTGCCCCCTTGGTCGGAGAGCACAGCGTCGCCCTCTACCGCGGGCCGCACCGAGGGCACTTCTATGGCTAGGGTCTCGGTGGCTGGTGGTTCTGCTTCGGTTGGTGCCTCTGCTTCGACTGGCGGTAGTGCTTTGGCTGGCGGTACGGCTTCGGCCACGCGGGCCAGTAGCTGGGCGTCTTTGCGCTTGACCTCGGGCCATTCGGGCATGGCCATCCGGTAGAGGTGGCTGCGGCCCTTGAAGTAAGTGTTGAATACGATCTGTCGCCCATCGGGCGAGAGGGCAGGGTTCAGAATGCCGCTGAGGCTGCGGGTCAGGCGGAATTCGCGGCCTTCGTCGAGGTGATAGACGAAGAGGTCGTTGATTTTGTCGCGGGTGGAGACGAAGAGCAGCTTGTTGCCTTCGGGCAGCCACTGAGGCCACAAATCGTCGGTGGAGCTGGAGATAGCCGCATGCGCTGTGCCCTCGGCTAGATCGTAAATTTTGATGTCGAACTGGTTGCGGTACTTGCTGCTAAAGGCGATGCGCTGGCCGTCGGGCGACCAGTTCGGATAATCTTCGCGCTCGGGCGTGCCCGTGAGCTGACGCCGCTCGCCGGTCTGTACATCAATGATGTAGAGATCGCTCTGGCCCTGGCCCGTGCCGATAAAGGCGAGGTGGCGGCTGTCGGGGGACCAGGTTAGGCTCTCGACGAGATCCAGATCGGGCATGGTCAGGGTCTGCACGAGCTTCTTGTCGTAGAGGTCCCACAGCATGATGCGGTCGCGGGGACCTTCTTTGGCGACGAAGGCGATAGTCTGGCCGTCTTGTGCCCAAGCCACGGTGCCGCTGCCGATGCTGAGGTGATCGTAGTCGGTGGCGCGCATGCTCCCGGTGACGCGCTCGACGAGCGAGGCATCGCGCAGGCGGATGATGTCCACGTGCTGTTCGATCCCGTCTGAGGAATGGACGGCGAGCATGTCACCGCTGAGCGACCAGCAGGGGCTAGAGAAGCTGTGAATATTCTCGTCGTCGCCTATTTCCTCGGCGAATTCAGAGGTGTAGTCACGCGTCTGCAAGAGGGGCCAGTAGGTTTTGCGCATCTGGGCCGACCAGCGCTCGTCGAGGGTTTTCAAGTCCATGCCGATCAGGCGATCCATGAGCTTGTCGGTGTCGTGCTGGCTGTCCCACAGGCGAAGGATGCGGCTGATTTTTTCGGGGCCGTACTGCTGGGCAATGTACTCCATGAGCGCGTGGCTCTGCTTGTATGCGAGGAATACATTGCCTTGGCCCCAAGCCTGATTCATGGTTTCGAGAGGGATGAGGCCATCGGTGAGCACGGCGTCGCGGAGGACCATTTCATCGACCGTGTTGCGGCCCGGGGTGGTATATTCGGCCATGCCCTCCATCAGCCAAGTGGGCGGCTGGGCGATCGGGCTGGTGATGCGGCGAATGGGGCCTTTGTGAACGATGTCGTACTGGAAGATATGGGCCAGTTCGTGGACGAGGACATTGCGGAACTCGTCGAGATCGCCCGCAAAGGGGACCACCATGCGGAAGCGCAGCGGTTCGGCAAAGCCAGCGACACCGGGCGGCAAAAAGTCGGGGAAGATATTGGTCTGCTGGAACTGGTAGTGCGACTGATAGATGACAACCGGCGGCCGGTGCGAAAGGTCGTGGTGCAAAATTTGGCTGATGTGATCGTAGCCTTCTTCAAGGTACTCGATCGCCTGCACGGCCAGATTCTGGAATTCAGGCTCGAAGTGAAGCTCTATGTGCTCGCTTTCGAGGATTTCCCACTGGAAGTCTCGGTAGCGGACCTTGTTTTTCCCGAACCCTTGCTGCAACTGCAAGGTGAGAATGTCTTGGGCGCAGAGGTCTGCGGTGCCCCAAGCGAGCAGGGCGGCGCAGGCGAGGCCGTGGAATCTCGTTATAGCCTGCACGTTCACTCTCCCGTGGATGTGGGTGAATAGTCCGGGCGTCTGGTCCGCGGCCGCGAACCATCGTCCGCCCTGAATATATCAAGTGAGTCTGTAGAGTCGAGGCCGGCTTGCTGGTATTGTTGCAGGTGGCGCAAATTGACGGCATAGGCTTCGCGGGTGGGGTTGAGGGCCCGCGCCCGGTCGTAGAATTGGGCGGCTTTGTCGGTCATGCCAAGTCGCTCGTAGATGACCCCTAAGTTGTTGTGCAAGCTGGCCGACAAGCTGTCTTGCGCTAGGGCGCGTTCCATGTGCGATTGGGCTTCGTTCCACATGGCGTTTTCAATGCACCAGAGCGCGTATTTGTTGACCTGCTCGATGTTTTGCAACTGCTGGCGCGAGCGCTTGGGGCGATCTATGACAACTAGCATCGGCGCGGGTTGGACGGTAGCTGCGCTCGTGGCTGTGGTGTCGGCGACTGGGGCGTACTCGTAGCCGATGGGTTCGCCCGCCGCTGGCCTGCGCACCAGTTCTAGACAGCCGTGCAGACACAGCACCCCCAAGCCAAAGGCCACGAGGCAGAAGGTGTTTTTCACAGAGTAATTCACGCGCGATTTTTCCTAGGCGCGCGGCCATTAACGCCTTGCGCCGTTGTCGTAAGTTAGGAATATAACAAACAGAAGCACTTTGAACTATTTTCCGCATAGTATAGACATCGCAAGGGGGCAACGCGTTCCTTTTATCGAAGTCCACTACAAGCTGCGCGGACCGGTAGCATTTCATTTGCGGATTGAACATACTTAATGCGGGCAATACGGACGGCTATATAGCGCATAAAACCACTTTAGTGAGGGTAGGTCTATGCTGAATCGGGTCCTTAGTATTGCGGCGATTTCGGCGTTCGCGTGGGCTTGTCCGAGCGGTGCCCAGCAGGTCCACGAGACAGTCGGCTGGCGCCCGACCGCGGTGCCGCTGCTGAATTTCAGTTCGGACGACGGCACTGGATACGGGCTGCGGGCCAATTTTTTCGAATACGACGGCCGGAGCGTACCCTATCGCCGCAAATACAGCGCACAAGTATTTATCACAACCAAGGGCAAATGGGTACACCGCGTGCTCGTCGATACGCCCGAATTCCGGCCCGGTCGGCGGCTCGAGGTCGAACTGGTTTACGAGAAGGAGGATTTTGCCAATTACTACGGCGGCCTCAGCGACGAGGATATCGCCGGGTATTCGCGGGAACAGAGGACGTTCCGGCAAGCCTTCCCGGAGTTCAAGGTCAAGTGGATCCGGACTCTGCGCTTCCCTTGGCGTCTGCGCATCGGGGGGCGTTTGAGCCACAACGATATCGAGCCGAACGCCGCCGATGGCGTCCTCTCTGCGCTCGATCCTCTCGGCGCGGACGGGGGTGCGTTCGCCCAGTTAGTCGGCTCGCTGCGCTACGATACGCGCGATAACTACAACAACGCGACCTCGGGCGTGCTGGAGGAGTTGCTGGTGGACTTTGGGGTCGGCGGCGGTGGAGATTACCGGGGAGCGACGCTTAGTTTTGACCACCGGCACTTCCGCGCCTTGGGGCACGGGCTAGTGGCCGCCAACCGTCTGCGCGTCAACTGGACCATCGGTGACTTGCCCTTCTACGAGGAACTGGACATGGGGGGCAGTGGTACGGTCCGCGGCGTAGCCAGTGCTAGGGACCGGGGCGAGGCGCGGATCGTGCTCAACGGCGAGTTGCGCTGGCGCGGGCTGCCGGTATGGCGTCGGCAGCACCTGTATCTGGGGCTAGTGGCCTTCGGCGACATCGGGCAGATTTTCGCCCGCGATGCGCTGCCGACGATCGACGGGTGGCGCGGCGGCAGAGGCTTGGGCCTGCGTTGCCACTGGCAGAGCACGATCGTGCGGGCCGACTACGGCACCTCGGGCGGCCGCCGGGCGCTCTACATTACCTTTTCACAGGCTTTCTGAGGCATGGAACTATTTTCGGTGCGCCACCTGTTCTGGATTGGGGTGGCTGCGCTTTTCGCGGCGGGCTGCGCCAATATGAGGCGGTGGCCGCTGGATGGGCGGGCCCATGCGGCCTTCCGGCGCGCGCTGTTCGCCTTGGTGCTGGTCAACGAACTCGGCTGGTTTGCCTATCGGCGCTTCGCCGTTGGCATCCCCATCGTCGATAACCTGCCCCTACACCTGTGCGACCTGTCGGTATTTGTTTTGTTCGCCGGGCTGGCGACCGGCGGGAGGCTGTGGTCCGAGTTGGCGTATTACGCGGGGGTGGTCGGTGCTTTGCTGGCGGTGTGTTTCCCGGCAATCTCGGAGACCGGGTCGATCCGCCTCATCGCCGAGATTCGCTATTTCCTGACCCATGTCGCCTTGGTCGGTGCGGGGTTCTATTTCACCTTTGGGTGCTGCTACCGCCCGCCGGCGCGGGCGATCCTGCGCAGCTATATC
>JAJDYK010000036.1 GCA_022825185.1 Candidatus Latescibacterota bacterium
GGTCGGTCGCTCATGGTCTCTTTCTCTGCTGTTGTGTTGGAGGGGCGTAAGAAAGATAGGCAAGATGAACCGGATATGCACCGGGCATTGAACGTAACTAGGCGAGTGGCAATATTAGAATTATCTCATAAACTTTGAGTACGTCACGTATGTAGGGGCGACTCTTGTGGTCGCCCGTCGTTTAGATTTCAACCGCACCGTCCAATTCAAGGAGAAAAACATGAGCAGCGTCCACGACTTCACAGCCCAAACCATCCACGGCCAAGCCGCCGACCTAGCCGACTACGCCGGTAAGGCGCTTCTCGTCGTCAACGTGGCCAGCGAGTGCGGCCTGACCCCGCAGTACGCCGACCTAGAGGCACTGCATCGCCAATACGCCGACCAAGGCCTAGCGGTCCTCGGCTTTCCCTGCAACCAATTCAAGGGGCAAGAGCCGGGCAACGAGGAGCAGATCCTCGACTTCTGCCAGACCCGCTACGACGTGAGTTTCCCGCTCTTTAGCAAAATCGAGGTCAACGGCCCCAATCGCCATCCGCTCTACGCCTATCTCGCCGGCGAGGGCGCGGCCTTCCCCGGCGACATCTCCTGGAACTTCGAGAAATTCCTCATCGACAAGGACGGCCAACCGCTGGCCCGTTTCGCGCCCCGGACCACCCCTAACGATCCGGCAGTGGTCGCCGCCATCGAAGAGGCCCTCGCGTGACGCAGCCCAACATCGTCTTCATTCTCATCGACGATATGGGCTGGAAGGACCTCGTCTGCTACGGCAGCTCCTTCTACGAAACGCCCAACATCGACCGCCTCGCCCGCGAGGGCATGCGCTTCACCGACGCGTACGCGGCCTGCCCGGTCTGCTCGCCGACCCGCGCCAGCATCCTCACCGGCAAGTACCCAGCCACCGTCGGCATCACCGACTGGATCGATGTGCACGGACACGTCCATCCAGCGCGTGGCCAGCTCGTCGATGTGCCGTATCTCAAGCAACTGCCGACGCAAGAGCACTCGCTGGCCCGCGCTCTCAGCGAAGGCGGCTATCAGACGTGGCACGTAGGCAAGTGGCACTTGGGCGGCGACGGGCATCTGCCCGAAGATCACGGCTTTGAGGTCAACATTGGCGGCGCGCACCAAGGCTCGCCGGGGCAGGGCGGATACTTCAGCCCTTGGACCATCCCCCCGCTCGCCGACGCCGATGTTCCCGAAGGCACGTACCTAACCGACTACCTGACCGACCAAGTACTCGAATTAATCCGCCACAAGGACGAGCGGCCCTTCTTTTTGAATCTCTGGTACTACACCGTCCACACGCCGATCCAAGCCAAAGCAGAAAAAATCGCCAAATACGAAGCCAAAGCCCGTGCCCTTGGCTTGGACCAAGTCGAGACCTTTGCCGAGGGGGAGTACTTCCCCTGCGAACACAAGAAGGACCAGCGCGTCAAACGGCGGCTCATCCAATCCGACCCAGTCTATGCGGCCATGATCGAGAGCCTCGACGAAAACTTGGGCCGCCTCTTCAACCTGCTCGACGCGCTTGGCGAAACCGAAAATACCGCCGTGTTTTTCACCTCGGACAACGGCGGCCTCGCCACCTCCGAAAGCTCGCCGACCTGCAACGCGCCGCTGGCCGAAGGCAAGGGCTGGATGTACGAAGGCGGCACCCGCGAACCCTTGCTAGTGCGCTGGCCCGGTCAGGTCGCAGCCAGCAGCACCTGTCCAGTCCCGGTGACCAGCCCCGACTTCTACCCGACGATCCTCGAACTGGCTGGCTTAGATCCCATCCCTTCGGCTGAGCTCAGGCGTTCGGCGAGCTCAGCCGAACCGTCGAAGCCCGCGCAGCACTGCGACGGCACCAGCATCGCCCCGCTTATGCGCGGTGCCGAATCCATTGAGCGCGATGCCATCTTCTGGCACTATCCACACTACGGCAATCAGGGCGGCACCCCCGGCTCATCCGTGCGCTCCGGAGACTACAAGCTGATCGAGTTTTTTGAAGATGGGCGGCTGGAACTGTACAACCTGCGCGACGACATCGGCGAAGAGCGCAACCTAGCCGAGCAAATGCCGCAAATCCGCGACCGGCTGCACGGTCTATTGCGCGAGTGGCGCGCAAAGGTGGAGGCCAAAATTCCCCAACCCAATCCCGATTGGCAGAGCTAACCGGCCCAATCTCGCGGCTTGAGAAACACCTCGTAGAGCCGCGCTTCCTCCGATCCTTCCTCCGGCTGCCAATCGTACGCCCAGCGCACCAAAGGCGGCAGCGACACCAAGACCGACTCAATGCGTCCCTTGGATTGCAGGCCGAAGAGCGTGCCTCGATCACAAACCAAGTTGAACTCCACGTAACGGCCCCGGCGATAGAGCTGGAACTGCCGCTGCCGACGGCCGTACTCCCATCCCTTGCGCCGCTGCAAAATCGGCAAGTAGGCTTCTATGTACCCGTCACCGACGCTGCGGGCAAAGGCAAAGCAATGCTCAAAGCCCCCTTCGTTGAAATCGTCGAAGAACAGGCCGCCGATCCCCCTAGGTTCGTCTCGGTGCGGCAGGAAAAAGTACTCGTCGCACCACTGCTTAAATCTCGAATAGAGTCCCTCGCCATAAGGATCACACGCGGCTTTTGCCGTCCGATGCCAATGCACCGCATCCTCCTCAAAACCGTAGTACGGCGTCAAGTCGAACCCACCGCCAAACCACCACACAGGTTCCTCCCCTGCTTTTTCCGCCGTGAAGAACCGCACGTTCAAGTGCGAGGTCGGCGCGTAGGGGTTGTGCGGATGCACGATTGTCGAGACGCCCATCGCCTCAAAGCCTCGCCCTGCCAGCTCGGAACGACGCGCCGTAGCCGTCGGCGGCAACTCATTGCCCCGCACGTGCGAAAAGTTCACTCCGGCCCGCTCAATCACCGCCCCCTCCAACACGCGCGTGCGGCCACCACCCCCTTCTGGCCGCTCCCAGCTATCTTCGCGGAAAGCACCCTCATCCTCTGCTTCCAAGGCCGCACAAATCGCATCTTGTAACCCGAGCAAATACGCTTTGACGGCTTCTTTGTCTATCGTTCCCACTTGTCCTCGTCTCTAATGGTTGTCAGGGTGATAAAGTATAGTCAAGTTACCCTATTGGGCGCGAAGAGGTACTACCCATTTCCCGATGCTATCGGGCACCCCTTGCCATCCAGCAAGAGCTTGACATCTTGACATAATGTATGCCGATATGGAAGATAACTACATGCCGATTAGGGCCAACGCGCTGCTCTCCTGATTGGCCCGCGGCGTGGCGTTGAACGAACAGGAGCATGACATGACCAAGACAGTGATTCTTGATACAAATGTGCTCTACGATATAGGATTGAATCGAGTCCGTATTGAGGACATCGGGCGACCTAAAGAGCATTTCTGTTACTCCCCTGTCTCAATAATTGAGCTGGTATCTAAACTCAATGACAGGTCGTTTGCAGACCGCAAGGCAGCGGCTAGCGTCATCCTCAAGCACCGGCTAGACGAACTCCCGGACCCCGAATCATACCTCACTACGGCATTTGGCTACGAGTTGGCGGAACCTGCCCCTTCATACTCCGACGCTGTCCGGGCCTTGGCTGAAGGTCAGAGCCTTAAGGAGGTGCGGAGCGGCGTACCGGACTACGAAATTCGGGTCCGACGGCGCTTGAATGTACCGTTTGCAGCTACATGGCGTGAGAAGGTCGAGCAAGAATGGGTGGATTCTCTCATCACCCTGATGGCGGAGAATATCCCAAAGTTTCAAGAGTGGTACGCAAAGGATCCAGAAAAACGGTCCTCATCTGTGCCTAAACTTCGAGGCGAGCAGAAGAAGAAGTTTCTCGCTGGAATGAAGTCAAGAGAGTGGTCTGCCCGCATTATATCCGCTTGTCAGATGCGTGCCTTCTTCAAAGCGGACAAAAATGACCTCGGTGTATTCACTAAGCAGAAAGCACATGGAATAGCCGCGGCTATTCCCAAGATAGAGTGCTACTCCCGTATATACACGCAATACTTGATTCGCCTAATGACTGAGGGGTTCTTACCGCAGCAGAATGATAGCGGAGATATTGATCTCTTTCTCTACTCGATTGACGATGACCACGTCGTGGCTACTAAAGATAATAGATGGATCAACATTGCGAAGGCCACTGGGTTCGCCCGGAGGATACGCCAGCAAGGATACGAACTCAGTGAAGCCGCGCTAGCTGAAGACCGGAATTGTGTAAAGGAGGAGACTGCAAGGTATCGCAAGATGGACTTTGAAGCCTACATTGATATCCGACCTGGTGTTCGCAGTGGCAAGCCCTGCTTCAAAGGTACCCGAATCACTGTCTATGATGTATTGGAATACTTAGAAGGAGGGATGACGGAGGTTGAGCTTTTAGCCGATTTTCCGGTGCTGACGCCGCAGCACATCCTCGCTGCACGGGAGTTTGACGCTGTCCATAATATCCGGCTTGCGTCCGGTTCCACAGCGTGAAACTTCTCCTCGATGAAAACCTTAGCCATCGGCTCGTAGCGCGACTTGAGGAAGCCTTTCCTGGTACCGTCAGTATCCATCAAGTTGGACTTAGTAGCCAACCTGACACAGCCATTTGGGACTATGCAGCCGCACGGGGCTTTGCAATTGTGTCAAAGGATGAAGACCTCCGTCAACTCAGTTTCTTCCGAGGCCATCCGCCAAAGGTAGTATGGCTTGCCGTGGGAAACGCTGGGACCGACCCGATTGCGGACTTGTTGCTGCGGAACAAAAATCGGATCGCTACTTTTCTCGGCCAGAATGAAGATTCCCTCCTCATCCTAGATTTGAACGATCTTGACTCAGCATACGACAGGGAATAATCCGTGAACCACAACCCCATCTTTTCGGCCTATTTGAAAGATCTCGCCGCCGTAGCTCGCCAAGGCGACGCACGTGAGGAGAGCTTCTACCCAGCGCTGGCAGATATGCTGAAGGAAATGGCCCGTGCTACCGGGAAGACGGACGCACACGTCACCACGCTTCCCCGACCCACCGAGGGCGGCAACCCGGATTTCCGTCTTTGGAACGGGACGGACCGGATAATCGGCTATGTCGAGGCGAAGAAGCCGACCGAAGAGCGGCTGGATAGTATCGAAGATTCCGAACAACTCAAACGCTACCGCGCTACGTTTCCGAATCTCATTCTCACTAACTTCCTTGAGTTCCGCCTGTACAGGAACGGCGAGCACGTCCAGACGGTACAGGCAGGTCGGCCCTTTATACTCAACGCAGTGCGCACCACGCCCCCGCTCGAAAACCAAGATGAACTCTACGCCTTGCTCGACCGCTTCTTGGACTTTGCGCTGCCCCAGACGTTTACCGCCGAATCTCTCGCCATCGAACTGGCCAAGCGCACGCGCCTTCTCCGCGATGTAATCGGCGAACAGTTCCAACAAGAACGGAAGAATCCCGGTACGCTCTCCGGCTTCTTTGAGGCATTTCAGACCTATCTCATCGGATCGCTGACGCCTACGGAGTTCGCCGATCTGTTCGCCCAGACCATTACCTACGGCCTGTTCGCCGCCCGCACCCGGGCCGGCAATGGCTTCAACCGGCGCGCTGCTTTCGACAACATCCCGCATACTATCGGCGTCCTGCGCGATTTGTTCCGTTTCATCTCGCTCGACGAATTGCCCGATTCGCTTGCTTGGTGTGTAGATGACCTCGCCGAAGTCTTGGCTGTGGCTGACGCACCCGGCATTCTAGATCGCTACTACCACGAAGGCAAAGGCAGCGACCCGATCGTGCATTTCTACGAGACTTTCCTAGCGCAATACGATCCCGATGAGCGCGAGCGGCGGGGGGTGTACTACACGCCCGAACCAGTAGTTGGCTACATCGTGCGTTCCCTGCACGGACTGCTCAAGACGGAATTCGACAAGCGCGACGGTCTCGCCTCTGACGGTGTGACGTTGCTCGATCCGGCGGCGGGCACCATGACCTTTGTCGCTCGCGCCGCCCAAGAAGCTGTCGCCGAGTTCACAGCCAATTATGGTAGCGGCGGAAAAGAGGATTTTATCCGTCGGCATATTCTCAGAAACTTCTACGCTCTTGAGTTGATGATGGCACCCTATGCGGTCGGCCACCTCAAGATGAGCTTTTTTCTCGAAGAGCTCGGCCACCGTCTCGCTGACGACGAGCGCGTTCCCTTCTATCTGACCGATACGCTCGACACAGAGGAATTGGAACAGAGCCGTTTGCCCGGTCTCTCCGCTTTGGCCGAGGAATCCCGCTTGGCCGGCGAGGTCAAGAATCAAACCCCGATCCTGCTCATCTTGGGCAATCCGCCTTATTCGGGCCATTCGAGCAATATGGGTGAGTGGATACGGGGGTTGATCGATGATTACAAGCAGGTGGATGGCAAGCCGCTGGACGAGAAAAACCCGAAATGGCTCCAAGACGATTACGTCAAGTTTCTCCGTTTTGCCCAGTGGAAAATTGAGCAAGCCGGACGCGGCGTCGTGGGGATGATCACCAACCACAGCTACCTAGACAACCCCACCTTCCGCGGTATGCGCCAGAGCCTGATGCGTACCTTCGATGATATTTACATTTTCGACCTGCACGGCAATTCCCTAAAAAAGGAAACTGGCCCCGGTGGGAGTTTGGACCAGAACGTCTTCGATATTCGGCAGGGCGTGGCCATTGCTTTTTTCGTCAAGCGCGACAGTGAAAAAGAGCGCGATGCTCGGGTTCATCACGCCGAACTATACGGAATCCGCGAGATCAAGTATGACTGGCTGGACAATCACGACCGAGGCAATACCAAATGGCAACAGATAAATCCGACCTCGCCGTTCTATCTGTTCGCGCCGCGTGATGATGCGCTCGAAGCCAAATATCGCCACTTCACTTCCATTCCCAATGTATTCCCGGTCAACAGCGTCGGCATCGTCACCGCACGCGACCGCCTGACGATTCACTGGTCAGAGCAAGAAGCGTGGGATACGGTGCGCGCTTTTTCAGGGATGGAGCCAGAACTGGCTCGGCAGGGATACGAACTCGGCAACGATGCGCGAGATTGGAAAGTGACTATGGCTCAGGAGGATTTGCTGGCTTCCGGCCCTACCAGAGAGAAAGTGGTCCCGATTTTGTACCGGCCCTTTGATATGCGCCATACTTATTACACTGGCCGATCACGCGGTTTCATTTGTATGCCCCGCTCCGAAGTTATGCAGAATATGCTGGCCGGGGAGAATCTGGCGCTGTGTATTGGACGCCAAGGGCATGTTGTCGGTGCTGGTGAATGGAATTTGATCTACTGCTCACAGACAATAGAAGACTTCAATCTGTTCTATCGCGGCGGAAACGTGAACTTCCCTCTCTACCTCTATCCTGCTGCCGACCGCGACGACCTCTTCGCTCACCAC
The DNA here is from genome assembly GCA_022825185.1 of Candidatus Latescibacterota bacterium. Next base: position 7,383 of record JAJDYK010000036.1, read on the forward strand.
GAGGCGTCCGAACGACAACCGAATCTGAACCCAAAGCTGATCGCAGCTCTAACAGAGGCGCATGGCCGAGCACCCTCACCCGAGGAAGTTTTTCACTACATCTACGCCATTCTATATGCTCCATCCTACCGCGAGAAATACGCCGAATTTCTGCGGACCGACTTTCCGCGTATTCCCTTCACAAAGGACAAAGCGTTGTTTACCAACCTCGCCGCTTTGGGCTCTCGATTGGCCGACCTACATCTTCTCAAGTCGCAGGAACTCGACCCGCCGACCTGCCGTTTTGAAGGCCGAGGCGACTCGGTGGTTACACGGACGGAGGCACAGGGCTTTCGCTATGACGCCGATGAGCAACGCATGTACGTCAACAAAACGCAGTACTTCGGTCCTATTGCCCTAGAAATCCATGAATATCAGATCGGAGGCTACCAAGTCTGCGACAAGTGGTTGAAAGATCGCAAAGGCCGCCGTCTCGATCTCGACGACATCAGAACCTACTGTCGGATGATTACGGCTATTGGGCAGACGCTCGCAATTCAGCAAGAGCTTGACATTGTGTATGGCGGCGTCGAAGGTAACTATGTGCCTGTTGAGGCGAAGCAAAAGAAGAGATATTCGGACAAATAGCCCGCTACACTGCTGCCAACTTACCTCTCATTAACATCACTAACGTTATTGGCAATGAACGAAATATCTAAAGGTTTTTTTGAAAGTATAATATCTCACGAAGGTATGGCTCCTGTGCCTTTTAAGGACCAATACGAAGATATGGATAAAATAGTTGCTTGTTCGGCTTGTTTTCGGGATCAAGGTCTTTATATAGATGCCGAACAGTTGGGATTGGGAGAAGAAAGAAAAGGGCCCTGTCCAAACTGTAAAAAGATAAATCATAAAAAGTTGACCAAGGTGCATCTTCATCGATTGGCCTATCGTTTTTTTGTATGGGGATCCTTGCAAAAACATACCTATGGTGCAGCCCCAAGAATCCAATTCAATCAGAAAAATAATACATCCATTCATACATCTATGAATGTACCATCATGGCTTACGGACGATATCAAACTGTTTGAACAAATACTTGGCATAGGTTTTTTTGATTATGGCCCAAGATTTTGGATGATTGGCGAAGATATTGTTCCACTAGACGAACTCCAAGACAAACAAAAACGTAACGATATTATAAAACGTATTCTGCATGAATATCCTGAAAAGACTCTTGAAGATCCAATAGGACTTTATCGGGTTCGTAGGTCTCCTTGCCATCCATTTGACCAATTGCAATTTGATAGTCCTCCCGATTCATATCTTGGTACGGGACGATTTGATTCAAAGAATTTTCCGGTCTTATATGTTTCGCCCGACCTACAGGTATGTATACACGAATGCAGAGTGACTGTTGAAGACGATTTATGGATCGCTTCTCTACATGTACCACCTAATCTAAAATTACGTCTTCTCGACCTTTCTGTTGTGTTGAAAGAAGAAGGACCGGGCAGAACTTCGGAATTTGAGAGTCTTGATATAGCAATGCACTTGCTTTTTTTGGCTGGTAAACATTCTTATGAAATTACTCGTGCTATTGCTCTGGAAACCCAAGCCGCAGGGTATGATGGGATTATCTACCCTTCATATTTTAGCCTTCTCCGTACTGGGACTATCCCCTTTGAAACAGTATATGGTATTTCCAATCGTATGATTGAACAACTCCACGCACGAGAACAGCAAAAAAGTATTCCTAATTTAGCTATTTTTGGGCGTCCGCTTAGAGACGAAAAATTAAAGGTCCATTCAATCAATAAATTGATTATCAATCGTGTAGAGTATGGATTTCATTTTGGACCTGTTATTTGATTTACCGGGCTCCCTCTAGGGCCGAGTATGGATTCCATACGGTCCTAGGTGATCATGCAGCTAATAGCTGACCTGTCCGCTCACGCGGAGCAGACGACAAACAGCATCCTTGGATACTCCCAACCAAGCTAGCCATGGCATTCAAGCCACAGGCATTGTCTAGAGGATCAATCACCGGGACGGCTTGCGCTTCTCGGATTTTGGAGAAATAAATAAAGGGCACAAGGCCAGTGCTTGGTTTTAACTGGACTGAGATAATCTCACGTTACGCCCCGTCGGGACACGACCCCATGCCAACCCGCTACCGCGACCGCCAAACCGGGTCTATCGTCGTCGAACACGTCCCAGGGCAGTCCCTCCTCCACTGGTTCTACGGCACGAGCACAGGGCATCTCGTTTTTCGCGCCGTCTTCAACCGGCCCTTTTTCTCTCGCTTCTACGGCTGGTGGAAGCAAAGCACTTGGACGCGGAGTCAAATCCGCCCTTTCGTCGAGCGCTATCGCATTGACCTCGACGAAATCGAACACCCCCTCAGCCACTATTCCAGCTTCAACGACTTCTTCATTCGCCGCCTCAAACCCGGAGCCAGACCCTGCGACCCCGACCCCAAACGCCTCTGTTGCCCCGCCGACGGTAAGGTCCTCGTCTATCCGCAAATCGCAGCCGAGGACGTGCTACCGATCAAAAGCAACCAACTCTCGGCCCGCGAACTCCTAGCCGAAACAATCGATCCCACCCCATACCACGGCGGTTCCGCCCTCGTCGTCCGCCTCGCCCCCTACGACTATCACCGCTTCCACTTCCCAGCCGACGGCCAAGTAGGTCCGACGCAGTGGATCGACGGAACCTACCACTCGGTCAACCCCATCGCCCTCGCCCGCGTGCCCGACGTTTTCCACCGCAACCGGCGCTCCGTCTGCGAACTGACGACGCCCGCCTTCGGCAAGATTGCTTACATCGAGGTCGGTGCTATCAACGTCGCCAGCATCGTCCAGACGCACTCTCCAGGGCCTTGCGAGCGCGGCCAAGAAAAGGGCTTTTTCCAATTCGGCGGCTCAACCGTCGTGCTGCTTTTCGAGCCGGGGGCGATTGTCTTTGACAGCGATTTAGTCGCCGACTCTGCGGCCGGTCTAGAGGTACACATCCCCACCGGGGCCGGCGTCGGCCACCGCGCTTGACCCGCTTCAGCGACTTCGGCAAATTTCCCGCTCTGCAACCCCTCACACCTGGAGACCACTTATGTCCCTGCAAATGCGCGTAGGTCTGGGCCAGTTCAACGAACTCACCGACGAAAAGCTCGCCTTTATCAAGCAAATGGGCTGCGACGACTTTTTGATGAATACCCCCAAGCTCCCCGGCGACAAGCAGTGGGAATACTCCGACTTGGCCGCGATCAAGAAGCGGGCCGACGACGCCGAACTGCGGCTGATGGCGCTGGAAAACGTGCCCACATCGTTTTACGACCAGATCATGCTCGGCCAAAGCGGCCGCGAAGAACAGCTCCAGCACATGATCACCACCGTGCGCAACATGGGTAAAGCCGGCATCCCGATCCTCGGCTACCACTGGATCCCCAACAGCGTCTGGCGCACGCCCGAGCCAGCCACCTTGCGCGGCGGTGCTCGCGCCACCCGCTTTGCCCTCGCCGAGCACGACCCCGAAGAGCTGACCCACGGCCGCGTCTTCACCCACGAGGAGATGTGGGAAAACTACTGCTGGTACTTGGAGCGCATCCTGCCCATAGCTGAGGAAGCCGATGTGCGCCTAGCCCTGCACCCGGACGACCCACCCACCGGCACAACCCTCGGCGGCATCGCGCGGATATGCAGTTCGTTCGACGACTTCAAGCGCAACATGGACACCTTCGACAGCCCGCATCACGGCCTCGATTTCTGCATGGGGTGCTGGTCGGAGATGGGCGGCCACGACAGCGTCATCCGCGCCGTCCGCCACTTCGGCGGGCAAAAGAAAATCATCTACATCCACTTCCGCGACGTCATCGGGCCGGTCGAGGACTTCCACGAAACCTTCATCGACTGTGGCCAAGTCGATACCTTCGAGGTAGTACAGACGCTCAAGGCAGTCGGTTTCGACGGCTTTATGATCACCGATCACGTGCCCCACATCGTCGATGATTCGCCTTGGGGACACCGGGGACGCGCCCATTGCGTGGGCTTCATGCAGGCCCTCATCCAAGTGGTCAACAAGCTCGGCGCGTGACCCGTCGCCGCGGCGCACCTGTTGCGTTGTGATGCGTACCTCGACTTAAATCCGCATCCAATCGGCTAGTTTCTCATGCTGGAAAATCATGGTCTCTTGGATACTCGATAGCCGTCCTTTTCCCGCTGCTTTGGCCCGTTGGTACATGGCGTGGGCAATGGCCACATCGACATACGCTAGACCCACGGCATTGAAATAGACCCGCTCCTCGGCTGTTTCCCTGCCGCCCTTTTCGCCAGCAACGACCTCGACCAGATTCGCGTAAACATCCTCGTCGGACAGCTCGCCATCCTTGTACATGCGGCTGAGCGTTTGCGTTCTATGCTTTACGGTTTCCCAATCGTCGCACACAATTTTATCGCATTGTTTCGCCACCTCGTACTCGTCCTCCCAGCCACCGATATGGCTGTAGAAGGCTCCGGGCTTCATCCACGCCGCTTTGAGCAAAGGTGCCTGCGCACTAGTGGCAGTGACGAGAATATCGGCACCCTCCATGGCCCGCTGTGCATTCTCATCAGAGGCAACAAAGCGAAGGTCGCCAAAGAGGGGCCTCATCTCTGCGACGAACTGCCTTTCTTCGTGGGCATGCTTGGCGGAAATTCGGCACTCCTCAAGGGTTGGGACCGCTGTCTTCATGGCAATTAAGTGCATCTTGGCCTGCTCGCCCGCGCCTATGAAAGCAATGCTGGTGGAATCCGGCTTGGCGAAATGCTTTGCAGCAATGGCACCCATCGCGCCCACGCGCACATTTGAGCAAAGGGTGCCGTCCATGAAAGCAATGGGGAATCCCCTCTCAATCTCGGATAGTATGATCACAGCAGAGAGATTCTGCACACCGTACTGCTCGGGATTGTTGGGAAATACAGATACCCATTTGACTCCGCAGACCTTTTCGGGCAACAGCGTTGCCGGTAGGCAGTTGATGCGCTCTTGGGTACTGTCGTTGAAAATCTGGACAACTTTTTCTGGAAAGAGGATCTCATCTCGGCGGAAGGCGAGCATGGCGTTTTCCGCCGCGCTCATGGCCAAGCGCATATCCAAGCATCCGGCTTGCAGGAGGTCCTCCTGCGAAAGAAAGAGACATTCGATGCGATTCTTATCCGTCATGGTTTCGCCTTTCTCGTGGCCTGTTTAATTTTGCTGGAAACTATCTGGCGCATAAACAATAATCCATAGGGCATTTTCATCAAATCAGACCGCCACACTCACCAATGGCTTCCCAACAAAGAGCACGTCTCCTTCTTGCACTCCTGCTCGCCACTCCGGCCCTAGCCCAAGACGAGCGCCCCTCTGTATCAATCCCCCAGCCCGAGCGCCAGCGCTCGACGCCGACACCAAACAGCCCCTTGACTATCGTCCAAGTGAGCTACAAATACGCGATCAAGGAGCGAGACTATCTCTCGATGGCCGCTCAGGAACTGGTGAAGTACACCCGCACATCCACCCACCTCGAAGTGCCGCTGCACTCGCAAGTCCTCACCCTCGACGACCCCCGTATCGCAGAAGCACTGATGCTCTACATGACTGGCTTCGACTGCGTCATGCGCATAGACGAGCAAGAAAAGAAGGGCCTCTCCCACTACCTGCGCAGTGGCGGCTTGCTCTTTGCCGAGGACATCTTGCCCTTAGAGTCAAACTTACGCGGGGAAGCTGGCGTAGCCGGCACTCCCTTCGACCAGCAGTTCAAGACCCTGCTCAAAGACCCACAAGTCCTCGGCAGTAGGGGAGGCCACTGGCGCAAGCTGCCCAAGAACGATCCGCTCTACTCGGCCTATTTCGACTTCCTCGATGGGCCGCCCTTAAGCGGCACAAATCGGGGCAACGTCTTCGCCTTGGAAGCCATAGAGCTTAAGGGCCGACTCGCCGTTATCTTCAGCGACCTCAACATTAGCTGGTTCTGGGCCAACCGCGACGCCGAAGGCCGCGACCGCAGCTTGCAGTTCGGCACCAACCTCTTGATCTGTGCGCTGGCGCAAAAATACGCCGGCCAGCCACTGCCCTTCAGGCGCTGAGATGGACGCTACGGCGGCGCGCTCCGCCCAAGTTCGCAGCGACCTCCTGCTCCTGCTCACGGCCCTGATCTGGGGCTTTGCCTTCGTCGCCCAACGCGCTGGCATGGAGCACGTCGGTCCCTTTTTCTTCAATGGCGTGCGCTTCGCCCTCGGCTGCTTGCCGCTTTTGCCGTTTGTCCTGCGAACCACCGCCACACCCCTCTCATCCCGCCTCCGCCACGCCCTCCCAGGCGGCCTACTCGCCGGGCTTTTCCTTTTCACCGCCGCTTCCCTGCAACAAGTCGGCATCGTCTATACTACAGCCGGCAAAGCCGGTTTTATCACCGGGCTATACGTAATCCTGGTACCAATCCTCGGCCTCCTGCTACGGCACCGCAGTCGCCGCAGCACTTGGATCGGCGCTCTGGTGGCGACCAGCGGCCTGTACTTGCTGAGCGTGGAGCCGCCACTGGCCATTGCCCACGGCGACGCGCTCGTGCTCGTGAGCGCGTTCTTTTGGGCCGGGCACGTGCTGGTCATCGGCAGCCTCTCGCGTCAGCTCGATTGGGCGATGCTGGCTTTTTTGCAATTCTTCGTCTGCGCGCTCCTCAGTATGGCCGTCGCTCTCGGCACCGAGCACATCGCCCTGCAACCGCTCGTCGATGCGGCCGTACCCGTGTTTTACGGAGGCGTGCTGTCGGTGGGCGTGGCCTATACCTTACAGGTGGTAGCTCAGCGGCGAGCAGCTCCCGGCCACGCGGCCATCATCCTCAGCTTGGAGACGGTTTTCGCCGCGTTGGGGGGATGGCTTTTGCTAAGCGAGGAAATGCCCTTGCGCGGGCTGGTCGGGTGTGGGCTGATGTTCGCGGGAATGCTGATCTCGCAGGTGGGATTGGGGCGGCGGTCTAAAACGTAGGCCCCATTGCTCCCCTAAGAGGGCCGCTCTATACTATGCCTTCAACGCTGACACACGACCCCCACCCAGAGAAAGGACCAAAATGTCGGACAACGCACCCAAGGGCACACTGACCAACCCATTTTCCCTCAGCGCGGACGACGGCTACACCTGGCTCAAGGGCAACCTCCACTCGCACACGACCAATTCCGACGGCAAGGCCGCGCCGCAAGAGCGGCTCGACGGCTATGTCGGCCAAGGCTACGACTTTCTCTGCCTGTCCGACCACCACAAAATCACCTTCGTCGATACCGTGCAGGCCCCGAGCGATTTCGTACTCATCCAAGGGGCTGAACTGCACCCGGACAATCCCTTCGGCGGCCAGCGGCACCACTTCGTCTGTCTCAATTTCCACGAGGACATGGACGCGGCGTCGATGCCGCCCCAGCACGTCATCGACGAGGTCCGCCGCCAAGGCGGTGCGGTCTGGCTGGCCCACCCCCATTGGAGTTCGATCAACATCCTGCGCGACGCAGTGCCGCTTACCGGATTCGCCGGCATTGAGGTCTTCAACACCACCTGCCGCTGCGCCGGACGCGGCGAGTCGAGCGTGCATTGGGACGACTGGATGGATCTAGAGAATCGCCTCTACCCCGCGCTGGTCAACGACGATTCGCACGCCCTCGAAGCCGACCAGCGCGACACGTACCAAGGCTGGACCTATGTCCGCGTCAAAGAGCGCACCGCCGACGCAGTCGTCGCCGCCCTAGTCGCGGGCGCATCGTACGGCAGCACTGGCCCCGCAATCCACGACATCCAGCTCCGCCGCACCGACCGCGAAGGCGACGAGCGCACCCAAGTCGAAGCCACGGTGTCCTGCTCGCCGGCGCAGCGCATTGCTGCGGTGTCCGACTCTTTCGGCACCGAGTACCATCAGCGCGGTGCCATCTTCGAGACCGCGACCTTTGCGCTCAGGGCCAACGCCCGCTGGGTGCGCTTCGAGATCATCGACGAACGCGGCCAAAAGGCGTGGTCCAATCCGTTTGACCTGACCGCACTCGAACGGGCCGAATAAGGGCTATTTTTGCGTCGTGAAGAAAAATTGAGGAAAGAACTTAGGAGAAGGAGATGATTGCCGAACAAGATCTCCAAGTCGGTTTGCTCTTGAAGAACCGGATTCTCACTGGAACAGGTCAATCCATACGCAAGATCATCCTGTATGGGTCGCGGGCGCAGGGAACTGCTCGTCCCGATAGTGATTTCGATGTGCTGGTAGTGGAAGCCGACCCGGTAGTTAAGCACGACGAGCGGCGGCGACTGCGGGCGTCCTTAGCGGGCGTACCCTATGCAGTGGATGTGTGGGTCATGGGAGAGGTAGAGTTCGAGGAAACCAAAAACGTCATCGGAGGCTTGGCCTTTCCGGCGCATAAGTACGGGGTGGTTTTACATGAGACAGCCTGAGCAAGTGGTAGAAGATTTTGTGCAACAGTGGTTAAAAAAGGCCAACTCGGATCTTCAAGCGGCAAAGCTCCTTTGTACGGGCGAATTGGAAGACTATTTCACGGGTGGATTCCACGCCCAACAAGCGGCCGAAAAATATATTAAAGCATTTCTGGTGCGCCATCAGATTGAATTTCCCAAAACTCACGATATTGGACGATTGCGGCAATTAGTAGCGCGTCGAGATGCTGCATTGGCGGAACGCTTGGAGAAGGCCGATGTCTTGACACCATACGGAGTGGACATGCGCTATCCTGAAGAGTTTGAGGTGGTTTCGCAGAAACGAGCGGAATGTGCAGTCGCCCTAGCCGAACGGGTCAAAGAGGAGATACTAACGAGTTTGAAGGGTATAACATAGGTTGTGTCGTCCTTCAACAGAAGATTTATTTCACAACAGACAAACGCGACGCGCTCGTAGCTTACCGAGGGACTAATATCATGGCCGACCGCCCCAAAATCGCCGGTATCGTCACCGAGTACCGCAAGTACTCCCACGCCCAGCACATCTGCGACCGCTTCCTCGAAGGCTACGGCTGGAACAGCCGACACCACCATCCGCCCATGGATTTGGTCTCGCTGTACGTGGATCAGCGCCCCGAAGGTGATCTAAGCCAAGATCGAGCGACCCGCTTTCCCCACATGGTGATCTACCCCACCGTCGCCGACGCCCTGACGCTGGGCGGGTCAGATTTAGCCGTTGACGGCGTCCTGCTCATCGCCGAGCACGGCACCTACGGGCGCAATGAAAAAGATCAGCACCTCTACCCGCGCTACGAGCTTTTCAAACAGATCGCCTCGGTCTATCGCACGACCGGCAAAAGCGCGCCCGTGTTCAACGACAAGCATCTTTCTTGGAATTGGGACTGGTGCCAAGAGATGTACGATATCTCGCAAGAGCTCGACTTCGCCTTTATGGCCGGCTCGTCGCTGCCCGTTACCTGGCGCACCCCCTCGCTCGACATGCCCCTCAATGCCGAGGTCGAAGAAGCGGTCTGCGTCTGCTATGGCGGCGTCGATAGCTACGACTTCCACGGCTTGGAGACCTTGCAGTGCATGGTCGAGCGCAGAAAGGGCGGCGAGACCGGCGTAAAATGGCTCCGGGCCTACCGCGACGATTCCTTCTGGCAGGCGCACGCCGAGGGCGCGTGGTCGCGCGAGCTTTTTGAAGCCTGCCTCTGCCGCAGCCACACACTCACTCCAGCAAGACCCGGGTTCAACAACCCCTTCCCCACTATCGACGAACTCAAGCACCTAGTCGAGAGCCCCATCGCCTACCAGTACGAGCACGCCGACGGCCTCCTCTCGACCATGATGCTGATGAACGGGTTAGTCCAAGATTTCAACTTCGCCGCTCGGCTCACGGGACGGGACGAGCCGCTCTCGACCCAGATGTACTTGCCCATGCCCCCGGCTCGCACCACGCTGGCCAATTTCTTCAGTCCGCTGACCAACAACATCGAGCAGATGTTCCTGACCGGCGAGGCCACCTATCCAGTCGAACGCACCCTGCTCACCTCGGGCTTGGTCATCGCCGGCGTCGATAGCCTTCAGCAAGACCAAATCCAAATCGAGACGCCCCATCTGAACACCGCATACCAAGCCACCGAAGAATCCACTTTCTGGAGAACCTAGTCGCCCATGGCCACCAAACGCATCGCCGTCATCGCTACCATCTATCGCTACCTCTCGCACGCCCAGCACTTTGCCGACCGCTTCGTAGTCGGCTATCCCTACGGCGGCCGCTGGCACCGTCCCGACTGCAAAATCGTCTCGCTCTATGTCGATCAGCAGCCCGAAGGCGACCAAAGCCAAGATCGAGCGCGCGAATTCGGCTTTTCAGTGTACCCCACCATCGCCGAGGCCCTGCGCTGTGGCGGCGACGAACTGGCTTGCGACGCAGTGCTGATCATCGGCGAGCACGGCGAGTACCCCAGAAACGACAAAGGACAGGTTCTATACCCGCGCTACGAATTCTTCAAAGAATGCGTCCAAGTCTTTGAAGAAGACGGCCGTTCCGTACCAGTTTACAACGACAAGCACCTCTCCTACAGCTTTGCCAAAGCGCAAGAGATGGTTGACGACGGCCACCGGCTCGACTTCCCGATCCTCGCCGGTTCGTCGCTGCCGGTCACTTGGCGGCTGCCCGATGTCGAACTGCCTTTGGGCTGCCAGATCGAAGAGGCGCTGATGGTCGGCGTCGGCGGCTCCGACCCCATGGATTACCACGCGCTAGAGGCCATGCAGTGCATGATCGAGCGCCGCTTCGGCGGCGAGACCGGCGTCAAATCCGTGCAATTGATTGAAGGAGAGGCCGTGTGGAAGGCAGGTGAGGACGGCCGCTATTCGCTAAGACTGCTCGACTCCGCCCTCTCGCGCAGCGACTCTCCTTGCGGCAAAACCGACGAGGATGGCCGCACCCAAGACCTGCTCGGCAACGGCGAGTTGCCCCAGCTCGTCAAAGAGCCAGCCGCGTATTTCATCGAGCACAACGACGGCCTCAAGACGACTCTCCTGATGCTCAACGGTGCCATCCGCGACTACTGCTTCGCCTGCAAGCTCGCTGGCGAGGACGATCCCATCTCGACCCAATTTTTCTTGCCGCCGACGCCCAACGTCACGTACTCGGCCTGCCTAGTGGCCAAGATCTGGGAAATGATCGAGACCGGCCGTGCGCCCTTTCCCGCCGAGCGCACCCTAATCGTCAGCGGCGCGCTCGAAAGCTGCCTGACCTCCAAAGTGAAGGGCCACAAACTGCTCGAAACACCCCACCTCAAGGTGGATTACCAAGCGCCAGCCGAATCGCATCACGGCCGCTTCTAACGACTTTAGAGCAACCTGCAAAACGAAAGGAAGCATCCTATGTCCACCATCCCCACGCGCGCTTTGCGCACCGGCGTCGAGCTAAGCACGCTCGGCTTTGGCGGTGCGCCTTTGGGTGAGCTTTTCGACCCGGTCAGCGAAACCCAAGCCCAAGACACCCTGCAAGCGGCCTGGGACGCTGGCATCCGCTACTACGACACCGCTCCGTTCTACGGCTATGGCAAAAGCGAACACCGCCTCGGTTACTTTCTCCGCCAGCAGCAGCGCAAGGACTTCGTGCTCTCGACCAAGGTCGGCCGAGTGCTCACGGCCACCCGCAATCTCGATTCTTTTGAAAAGGGCTTCTGGATCGGCGGCCTGCCCTTTGACTTCCGCTTCGACTACGGGTACGACGGCATCATGCGCTCGTGGGAAGACAGCTTACAGCGGCTCGGCCTCAACTCCATTGACCTGCTCCTAATCCACGACCTCGACAGCTTCTTCCACGACAGCGAGCAGCGCTTCTCCGCCCACGTCAATCACCTAATCACCAGCGGCTGGCGCGCCCTCGACGAGTTGCGCTCCCAAGGGCTAGTCAAGGCCGTCGGTGCAGGTCTCAACCGCATGGGAGCCATGCCGCGCCTGCTCGACGCGGCCGACCTCGACTTCTGCATCGTCGCCATGCCCTATACGCTCTTGGACCAGGACTCCCTCGACGAGGAGTTTCCTCTCTGCGAGGAGCGCGACGTGCGCATCGTTATCGGCGCGGTTTTCGCTTCCGGCATCCTCGCCTCCGGCCCAGTCGAAGGTGCCCGCTACGCCTATGACACCGCCTCGCCCGAAATCCTCGCAAAAACCCGCCGCATCCAAGCTGTCTGCCAGCGACACGACGTGCCCTTGCCCGCCGCCGCCATGCAGTTCCCGCTCGGGAACCCGCTCGTCGCAGCGATTATCCCAGGGGCGCAGACACCGGCGCACATCGAGACCAACGCCCAGTGGTTTCAGCACGAAATACCAACGGACCTGTGGGCCGAGCTAAAGGCGGAAGGACTGTTGCGGGAAGACGCGCCGACGCCAGCGTAGGGGTAGGGGCGATTCGCGAACCGCCCCTACGGTCGGTCGCCCCGATGAACGAGGTTAAGATGAACCACGCGGTCCCGAACCAGCAGCAGACATTCGGTCACATCCTCGGACAGCAATACACAGTTTTCGACGGGTTGGCTGGGATGTACGTGGAAGCCTTTTACCAAGACCGCCACGGCCTCCTCTGGATCGGCACAACCGACGGCGGCGTAAGCCGGTTTGACGGAGCGCACTTCGATACTTTTGGCCTGTCGGATGGGCTGCCCCATCTCTCCGTAACAACGATTGTCGAAGACGCGGACGGACGGCTGTTATTCGGCACGTTCGGCGGTGGGATAGCAGCCTACGACGGACGCGACTTTCAGGTGTACACCACCGAACACGGGCTGCCTTCCAACGACATATTCGGCCTGCAACCCCAAGCCGACGGCTCGATGCGAGTGCTGACCTCAGCGGGGGTGGGCCGGTTCGTCGAAGGACGGTGTGTAGAGTGCATGACGGAACTAGCGGGTAAGCCCCTAGGACTGGTGTACGACATGGCGACCGACGCGGCGGGTACGACGTGGCTGGCGACGCAGGGGCGTGGAGTCCTCAGCATGGATGGCCAGCGCATGAACACAGATTCAGGTGATGAACATGACGCGGTGCAGTTGCAGTGGCCTTGGAATTTCGCTCAAGACGCTGCTGGTAATCTGTGGATCGGTTTCCGCTACGTCGGCACAGAAGTGGTTGTAGGCCGCTACGATCCCGCGAGCCGACAATTCGAGATCATCCGCGTGGACGATGGGGCTGAGGGGCGGAAGTCGTCCTGAATGGAACGCGCCACGTGCGCGTGGACGCCCGAGACCGGCTCTGGCTCAGCCGCCGAGGTGTGCTAGTGTACGACGGAGAGGAATGGCATCCTTTCTCAGCCAACTTGCCAGGTGTTCACTTTTCGGGTACGCGCCTGACCTACGAGGATAGCGAGGGAAATATCTGGGTAGGGCTGTGGGGAGGCGGGCTGATCTTTTGCGATCCAATCAGTATTCAGCTATACGACAAAAAAGACGGCCTGCCCGACAGCGAGGTTCGGTGTCTGAGAGAAGACCAAGAGGGCCGGATCTGGATTGGCACGACCGGGGGCTTGGCCTGCTTAGAGGACAACCAGATCCGTCCGGTGGAGGTCGGCTATACCGTCTTATCTATAGCAGTAGATCGACAAGGGCAGGTTTGGAGCAATGGCCCCGAGGGACAGGTATTCAAGTCGGTAGGTAGAGAAACCCAAGCGATCGCGGTGATCGCCGGGGGTGTAGAAATCAAGATGTTGTTCCAAGGCCGAGAAGGGCACTTAATCGCCTGCACTTCCGAGGGGCAACTGGGACGGATCGAAGCAAACCGCTTCATTGCGATTGGGGATCTGCGGCCTCTGGCTTATAGAATCGTTCTACAGGATCGAGAAGGCTCCTTCTGGCTCGGTCTCTATGGAACAAGGCCGGCTCTGTACAATCACAAGGATGGTCATCTCCACGCGTGTGACATGGCTGGCATAGAGGCCGTCGGCTATGTGAATGCTTTGTGTGAGTACCAGGACGCGATTTGGGTGGGAACCGCTCACCCGAGATTCAGTTCCACTTCCAAGGCATCAGTTTCAGGAGCGGGGCCGAGCAAATGCGCTACAGCCATCGGCTCGTCGGCCACGGTCCGGCAGAAGAGTGGAGCGCATTCGCGCCCGCCAATCGGGTGACGTACCAAGAC
>JAJDYK010000252.1 GCA_022825185.1 Candidatus Latescibacterota bacterium
TCGTAGAGGATCGAGGTGCCGAACTCGTTTTCCATCTTTTTGTTTTGCCAGACCTGCTCGACGGCGAGGCTGTCGCCGTTGCCCTTGATTTGCAAGACCGTGCCGCCGTTGCTGTTGACGGTGGAGAAAAAAATTCGGTCGGGCGCGATGAAAACGGGCGTCGCCGCGCTGACGTCGTAGCGGGTTTTCCAAGGGTAGCGCCAGTAAACGCGGCCGTCTTCCGGTGCTAGGCCGGTAAGCGAATAGGCCGTGAAATAGGCGAGTTGGCGGGTGCCGGCCGCAGTGAAGGCGATGGGCGATGAATAGCTCATCTTTTCGTGGAGGGCGGTCCAAACGGTTGCGCCGGTGGCTTTGTCGAGGGCTACGGCGGTGACCGGGGTTGTGCGGTCAATGGCCATATCGACGACGAAGTTGCCGTCGTGGCCGCCGGCTTCGACTAGGAGCAGGTCGCCTTCGACTAATGGGGAGGTGCTAAACCCCCACCTCGGCACTTGGCTGCTGAACTCGGCGACCAAGTCCTTTTCCCAGATCGGCGTGCCACTCGCGGCTGCAAGCGCGAAAAGCTTGCCGGTGGCACCGAGTACATAGACGATCTCGCCATCGACGGTGGGCGTCGAGCGCGGGCCGTCGCCGCCTTGGGTTTCCTTGTAGTAAGGACCGGTGCGGTGACGCCAGATTTCCCCGCCGGTCTCGGCGTCGAGGCAGATGGCGAACTCGTCGTCGCCTTGGGCGAACATGGTGAAGGCCCGGCCGTCGGCGACGGAGATGCTGGAGAAGCCATTGCCGAGCGGGACGCGCCACGCTTCGGCAAAAGGCTGCTCGGCAGTGAAGAGGCCGGTTTCGCTGGAGATGCCGTTGCGCTGGGGGCCGAGCCACTGGGGCCAGTCGGCCGCTTGTGCAGCGGCGGTCAGGAACAATAGAAATGCGATTGCGCTTTTCAATGGGACCTCCTACTCAGGTATAGCGTGCGTTGCGGTATTGGGTTTGGTAAAAGTCGGGCAAGAGCTGATCGACGCGCATGAGGCCCTCGTCGGTCAAGGTGACTGAGTTCGCGTCGAATTGGAGCATGCCCTCGTCGCGCAGGCCGCTGAGCGCCGTGGCGAAGTGGGTGACGATATCGACGCTGAATTTGGTGCGAAAATACGCGGTGTCCAGCGCGCCTAATTTGAGTTGCAGGATCACCTCGCGGGTGAGTTGTTCTTCGCGGTTGGTGGCGAAGGCGCGGTGGATGGGGAGGTCGCCGCGGTCGATGGCACCGAGGTACTCGTCCCATTGCGGCGCGTTCTGATAGTGGACGCCGCGCAGGTGCGAGAAGGAGGCGACGCCGGTGCCGATCATGTCTTGGCCGGTCCACACGGCGTCGCGGTACACGAAGCGGGCGTCGGGCGTTTTCTTCATGGTGTAGGCGCTCGAACGCACGTATCCGGCGGCGGCTAGTTGCTCAAAGGCGTAGGCGTGCCAAGCGCGCTTGGTCTTCCAGTCGGCCAAGGCTAGTGGCTCGCCGTCGCCAGCGAGTAGGTCCTTGGAATAGACCGTGTTATAGGGTAGCTCCATCTGATAGACGGTGACGCTGTCGGGGTCGAATTCGATGGTCTTTTGCACGGTCTGACGCCAACTCGGCCATGTCTCGCCGACCATGCCGGCGATTAGATCGACGTTGACCTGATCGAAGTCAAGCGCGTGGATCCAGGGCATGACTTGGTAGATTTCCTTGCTGACGTGGGCGCGGCCGTTGTGGCGCAGGATCTCGTCGTCGAGGTTTTCTATTCCCAGGCTGAGGCGGGTGACGCCGATGGCGCGGATAGCTTCTAATTTGGCTTGAGTTAGGGTGCCCGGTTCGCACTCAAAGGCGACTTCGTCGGCGTGGTCCCAGGGCATGGCGTCTTTGAGGCGCTGGACTAAGGAGCGCAGGTGGCGCGAACTGATGTAGGAGGGGGTGCCGCCGCCAAAGTAGATAAAGTGTAGTGGCCGATCTTTGACTGCTGGCTGCTGGGCGTAGTGTTCCACTTCGCGGGCGAGGGCGTCTAAGTAAGTCTGGATCTGCTGGCTGTTTTTGTCTGTGTAAACGCGGAAGTAGCAGAATTTGCAGCGTTTGCGGCAGAAGGGGATGTGGAGGTAGAGGCCGAGCTTGGTGTCGGGATGCGGATGGTCGGCGAGTGCGCGGTGTACCTGGGGGACGTCCTCCTCACTCCAGAACGAATAGGCTGGATAGTTGGAGACAAAGACGCTGCCGACCTCGGTTTCGGTGCGGTCGGCGCGAGTGGTCGCTGGGTCGCTACCGGGTGAACTCATGGTTTGACTTCTTTTCCAAAGCAATACAGCACGCCGTCGGTAGCTCCGATGACGAGATGGTCGGCGGCGATGGCCGGCGAAGCCGCGATGGCTGCGCCCGTTTCAAAGCGCCAGACTTCCGCGCCCGATGCGAGCGCGAGGGCGATGAGCGCACGGGCACCTACGTAAATATAATCATCGGCGATGACCGGCGAGGAATCCACCCGCGCTCCCGCGGCAAAAGTCCACAGGGATTGGCCGGTTTGCGGGTCGAGGGCGTGTACGAGTTTGTCTCGGCCGCCGATGACGACTGCTTGGTCGGCAACGGCTGGCGACGAGTAAAACGGGAATTTTCGCACTGCGTGGGCGTAGCGCCAGCGGATTGCTCCTGTGTCTAAATCGATGCCGAGTACTTCGTTGCCAAAGGTGCCTAGATATGCGCGACCCGCGTGGATAGCTGCGCTAGAGGCCACGTATCCGCCGAGCTCAAGCTGCTGGTGCTGCGTGCCGTCGGCGCGATCTAAAAGCCGCAGGTATCCGTCACAACCGGCTACGGCGACGCGGTTTTTATATAACGCCGGTGTACTGTGAATATATCCCTCTGTGGCGATTTTCCAAATCAGGGTTCCAGTGGTTGCGTCGAGGCAGTACAGGTGCTGGTCATAGCTGCCGAAATAGAGACGGTCGTCGGCATGGTTGGCCGAGGAGATGATGCTGGCATCGGCAGTGAAAGTCCAGCGGCGCTGACCGCTCTGGATGGCGACGGCGTGGAAGGTGCCGGCTTCGTCGCCAAAATACACGGTGCTGTCAGCGACGGTGGGGGAGGACTTGATCTCGTCGTCGGCTTGGTACTGCCATACTAGCGCGCCGGTGTGCAAGTCGAGTGCGTAGAGCTGGCCGTCGAGCGAGCCCACGTACACTGTGCCTTCGTGGATGGCGGCGGTGGATTCGATGGCGTCTTGGGTGGAGTAGGCCCACAGCAGCTTTAGGGGTGGATCGAGATCGGCGGTGGCGACGCCGGTGAGTTGGGGGTTGCCGCGGAAGGTGTTATAGGTGTCGGCAGCGGCGGTGGTGACTAGGAGTAAGGTTAAGAAGTAGAGTGGCATATTTTGTTGGTTGAGAGACTATGAACGAAAGTAAAGAAGAGGGCGAAAAATTGCTAATTTGGTGGAAGACGCCAGCCTTGACAGAGTTTGCGCAAACGCGGAAACTCCGACAGCAACACCCGCAATCTGATGTCCTTGATCTATTGCGCGGTCTTGCTAATGGACTAGGTCGATAGTTGACCGCATTCAGACAGGGATAAGGGTAGTAGGCTGCAATGGCGGATAAGGAAGACTCAGGACTAACGATTCTCCGGGCCATAGCCCAGATAATCGAATATTACCCTCGGTGCGTCCGCCTGATTTGGGATGCGGCCGGGCCGCAAGCCATCTTGGCTGTCGGAGTAAGCATACTCGGTGCTTTGGTCCCGGCTGCGCAGGTCTGGATTACCAAGATTGTCATCGATAACGTAATCAGCGCCGTGGGTAATGCGGATGGAGCCACAGTGGACTGGATCGGGCTACTGATACCGGTCGCTGGTGTTTTCGGCGTTTGGATCTTGGGTTCTATATGTAGCGCGGTGGCGAATGGGCTGATAGAAAAAGTCGGGTACCTTGTTAGAACCCACAGCGAGTATTTGATCATAAGGAAGGCGGCTCAGCTCGACATCGCCTTCTTCGAGAACTCGGCCTTTTTCGATGAAATGGAAAAGGCTAGGAGCGAAAGCAGCTATCGCGCTTACAACCTCGCCGCCTTGTCTCTGACAATCGTCTCTTCATTGACCGGACTCATAGCTATGTTGGCAGTGCTGCTCTCAGTACACTGGGCAGCGCCAATAATACTGCTCGTCACTGCGGCACCGCAGGTGATCGTCGGTGGCCATTACGCCGGCAAGCGCTTCTCATTGGTCGGAGCAATGGCCAGTAACCGGCGGATGGCAGAATACCTGTCGCGGCTACTCGGCTCTCGTGAGGCAGTCAAGGAGATCCGCATCTTCGCACTGCACGAGGAATTGCTGAGACGATTCCACAATTTCTGGGGGTTATTCGGCAGGGAAACCTTTCGTCTCCGGTTCGCCCAAGAACGATTTGGTTTTCTTCTAGGGTTGATTACGATGTTGGGGACGGCATCCATCTGGGCTTACGCCGTGGTGCGAGCCGTGGGTGGCCATATCAGCGTGGGTACCGTGGCCCTTGCGTTCCAGGCTGCAGAGCAGGGACGGTCTGGGTTCTCCAACCTGTTCAGTAATCTTGGGTTTTTCTACGAGCATACGATCTTTGCCGGGATTCTCTTCCGCTTCCTCGATCTCGACCCTCGCTCAGTTGAAGGGGCGCTGGCACCACCGCCTGCGTCGCCTGCCCCAGTCCCCGATCGTCTAACCCAGAGTATTGAGTTTCGGAATGTCTCCTTCCGGTATCCAGGCTCCGACAAGTATGTGTTAAAGAACGTCTCTTTTACGATCAAGGTGCGCGAATCGGTAGCTATTGTCGGGGAGAACGGAGCGGGTAAGACGACCGTCGTCAAGCTTTTGGCGCGGTTCTACGATCCTACGGAAGGCGCTATTTACTTGGATGGACGAGATCTCCGGGAGTACGATTTAGCAAGCCTGCGCCGCCAAATCGGGGTGATCTTCCAGGATTTCGTTCGCTACGATCTCTCAGCCAAGGAGAACGTCGGCTTTGGTCAAGTGGACCTGTTGGACGATGATGACCGGATCGAACGCGCGGCATACGAAGGCGGTGCCCAGGATCTCATCAGGAGTTTGTCGAAGGGATACGACACGATCCTGGGAAAGGAATTCGACGAAGGTGTTGATTTGTCTGGTGGCGAGTGGCAGAAGATCGCGCTAAGTCGTGCGTTTATGAAAGAGGATGAGGTTCTCATCTTGGACGAGCCTACAGCCGCTCTCGATGCGTTTGCTGAACGCGATGTTTTCTCGCGCTTTGCCGAGCTCACGTCGGACCGCACGGCTATCTTTATCTCCCATCGGTTCTCCACTGTGCGTATGGCTGATCACATTCTCGTTTTGCAGCAGGGAGAGCTTGTCGAGCAGGGGAGTCATGAGCAGCTCATGACCGAGAACGGCAGGTACGCGCAGATGTTCAATACGCAGGCGAGGCAGTATCGGTAGGGGCGATTCCCTACAAAGATCGAATTGGACTTCCCACAATCTGGTAGCCACCCAAAAGAGGAAGGAAAAAAATGCACGATTTTTCCCCTAAACAAAAAAAGACAGTCAAGGGAAGACCAAGCTTCCACGGTCCGATGCGGTCAGACCTCTCGACTGTCAAGTATATTCTATAATAGATTACTGAATTCAAGTCAAGCTACAGACTATTAGCGTTTTTAATATGAATCCTAACTTATTGATAATAAATATATTTGAGACAATATCATAAGGTAATAATATCGGAACAATCCGCTAACAAACGATGATGTCGGAAAAGACTTGGTTCCTTCTAGGACAAGTCTTCGGAATAATAAAGTAGGATGTTAATTATGGCTAAAGTCACCTTAGAATTGCCAGATGAAGTGTTCTCCACTTTGCGTCGTTCGCCAGAGGAGTTCGTCGCTGAACTGCGCCTAGCCGGGGCTATCCACTGGTATGAACGAGGGATTATCTCGCAAGAAAAGGCGGCTCATATAGCTGGTCTGGATCGTACCGACTTTCTCATGGCTTTAGCCCGTGAGCAAGTGGATGTCTTTGCGGTAGATAGCGACGCATTGAAAAGCGAACTAGATCGTGGCTAAAAAATCAGCCGTCAATAAGCTCTCTTTGTCTTTATTGTACCATACAAGAGGCTAGACGACAGATTCACAAGATTATTCTTGTCCTCCTGCAGGAGAACAAGGGCTGCGCCGCTGTCCGTAAAGTTTTGCTGGGACTCAGCCGAACGTCAAAATGCTCCTGTACGACCTAGTTGACGGGTGTTTCCTCGGGAAGTCCGAGTCGTTGGCGCTCTGCGGCGATAATCTGACGCTCCTGCTCACTCTGTGACATGGCTTTCCCGGGCTTGGCTTGGTCTCCCGTGTCAATGGCGTCAGGCGTCGCGTCCTTAATGGTGCTGCCCCGGGCGTAAGAGTCGAACAGCATCGACTTGCCGCGTAGAATTTCGACCATGACTTCGTCAACGCTCTCCTCTGTCAGAAGTCGGTGAACTTCCACGCGCCGAACTTGGCCCATTCGATGACATCGGGCGATGGCTTGTTCTTCGGTGCTCGGCTTCCACTGGGGCTCAGTGAGGATCACTATCGAGGCCGCTTGGAGATTCAGTCCAACGCCGCCCGCCTCAACTTGGCTCACTAACACAACAGGTACTTCGGAGGCTGTGAACTGATCCACGATCTGCTGGCGCTTCCCTGCAGGGACGGCACCCGTAATGGGGCCAACTGCCCGAGTCCCGAGCCCTTCGTGTATCCGGTTGATAACGTCTCGGAAGAATGAGAACACGACTGTCTTGAGGCCGCGGTCTGCTGCTTCACTGGTGATCTCGAGCAGGCGTGCGAGCTTCGGAGATTTATATGGATCGTGTGTCATGAAGGCGGCGCGTCGCATGTCCATGAAGTTGCCACATTCAACCGCCCATCGGTAGGCATCTGCCGCAGTGCCTTCAAGGGTAAGCCACTCATCGGTCTCAATCCTCTCAGGAAGTTCCTGCAGCACGTCCGACTGATTCCTCCGTAGATAGACAGTAGAAACGGCTCTGCGAAACGCATCTGGTTCTAAGAAGCCGTTTTCATTCTCAAGGGCCAGTCCAGTATCAGGCTGTACATGGTCAACAAGCACCCGGAACTCTTCTACGCGATTCTCCATTGGAGTGCCGGTCATCAACATTGAACAGCCTGATCGGCTCAACCATTGGCCAACTGCAATCGTCCTTAGAGCACGCGGATTTTTCACAAAGTGCGCCTCATCGACAATCATCGCAGAAATTGTGAGATCATGCGGCAAGTCCAGCAACTTCAACGTGTCGAACGTAGTGACTGCTAGGCCTCCTTGCTCTACCCAAACACTGAGCCGCTGTATCCGTTCAGGGCCATGAAGCCTCCATGGGTGTTCTAAGTAGGAATGACGAATAGTCTCATGCTCCCAGTTGACCAGCACGCTCGCCGGGCACACCACTAGAAAGTGAGTGCCACCCTGGCGCTTCAGATGGCATAGGACCGCGAGCGCTTCGATAGTCTTGCCTAGGCCCATTTCGTCTCCGAGGATGGTGTGCTTTTGAACGAGGGCGTACTTAGCTCCAAACGCCTGATATCCGCGCAGTGTCACGTTGAGCAGACGCATGTCGAGATCGAATTGCTTGACTTTCTCTATGATTTCTGCTGGCGCGAAACCCTGAGACGCCTCCGTATCAGGATCAAGTCCGCCGACCTCAGCAAGTAGCGCATTGTAATACACTGGTCTCGCCGCATAGTCTGCCCAGACATCAAAGGTTCGGATACCTCTGTCGGATAGTCGTTCCTCGGTAATGCGCAGATGATCTTGAAGCCTTATGGTGTTGTCCTCTTTGAGGAGTGAATCGATGCGCTTCAATGCTGACTTGGCGGCATCCTTGCGCTTACGGCTACTGAAGAAGCGTCGGATCGGCCGGTATTCGAGACGGGCAACATTGATGTCCTTGGCAATCAAATTGGACATATCTTCTAAGGCGGGGCGGTTCGCTTCAACGTCGTGACGAGCAACGTCAAGTCTGTAGAACGCTCGTAGAAGATTAGTCTGGCTGCCAGATTTTCGCTCGATGTCGAATCTGATCCGACTCTCATCAGTAAGCTGGTCCTCCGCACGACGCGCGGCATCTAGCATTCTCGCGGCGGTGATGGGACCTACCCCTTGGATCGCCTCTAGTTGGCCCTGACGTCTGCTGAGAAGCTGGCCTACCGTGCGAATTCCGGAAGTCTCGACGGCCGTGGTGCGCACATCGCCTCTTGTTAGCTGCTTCAGCCTGTTGAGCGGCATTCTGTGTAGTCGCTCGCTTACGACGCATTCGTGTTCAGCCTTATACTCAGTTCGCGCTTGTTGCTCGGCGTAGGGAATGGAAGCAAGGAGTAAAGCCACCCTTTGCTGCAAGTCCTCCGCGTGCCTTACAATAACTTTGGGCGGTAATAACGAGGTTTCAGTCATGTCAATAGGCTTCATGTGAATTTTGGACGATGATTTTGAACGATTGCATTTGGATGGTGTCTGTTTTTCTCATTCGGGTTTAATAACCCGCCACTTGCAGCGCTCTTGGGCTACTAACCCGATACCCTGCTGCTTGCGGCGGGCAGTTTATTTAATAAATGCTCTGGGCATTATCAATGGGTTTCAGTAGGGAAATCCCCATCAAAACGCCATCTCATAAAGCCGCAGGAAGTCTGCTTCTTGCAAAGGAAGCGGGTTGAATGTACCGGTCCATTGCCCAGCGGCTTCTTGGGCCATGGCAGGTAGATCGCTTGCGGCGACCTGACAATCGGCGAGTCGGCGCGGTAGCCCTGCCATAGCGCACAATTCTTCGAGATGGGCGGCGAGCGCGAGGGTGCTGCCGTTGAGTTGGATGTCTGCGCAAAGTTCGCCGTACAAATCGTCCACCACTTGACCATTTAAGCGAATTACGTGCGGCAGCATCAGGGCTACGGCGCGACCGTGGGATAGTGGGTAGTGGGCGGTGAGGGGGTTGGCGGTGGCGTGGGCGGCACCGAGCATGGAGTTTTCGATGGCAGTGCCGGCTAGGTGGGCACCTAAGAGCATGGCGTCGGCGGCGTTTTGGGGATCGGCGATGGCTGCCTCGTAGTGGGGCGCTAGCAACTGCCAGGCTTGGCGGGCGAACATTTGCGAGAGCGGCGTGCGGCGGGTGGAGACATAGCTTTCGACGGCGTGGGCGAGGGCGTCGATACCGGCGTCGGCGCGGACGCGCTGGGGGACGCTGGTTAGCACGTTTGGGTCGAGGATGGCGATGTGGAAGCGCGCTTTGCGGTCGCCGCAGGCCATTTTAGCATTCGTGTTGGCGCAGGTAATAAGGGCGTAGGATTGGGCCTCGCTGCCCGTTCCGGCTGTGGTGGGGATGCCGATGGAGGGAAGCATGGGTTGGGCAGCTTTGCCGTAGCCTTGGTAGGACTGCATTTGGCCGCCGTTGGTCAGCAGGAAATTGATGCCCTTGGCGCAGTCCATGGCGCTGCCGCCGCCCAAGGCGACGATTAGGTCGATGGGGCCGTGGGCGCGGGCGTGGTGGACGCCAGCGGCTACGTGTTCGGTTGTGGGGTTTTCTCCTACGGCGGAAAAAGTTGTCGTCGTTAGGCCGGAGTTTTGTAGCGCGTGATGGGCTTGTTCGGCGAGGCCGGCTTGGATGAGGCCGGGGTCGGTTACGATCAGGGCGTGGGGGCCAGCTAAGGCGCTGGCGAGGTCGCCTAGCTGGTCGAGAGCCCCGGCACCAAAGACTACGCGGATGGATGGATCAAAGTCGAAGGGGGTCATCCGGCCCTGCGCTGCAAGGCGCGTTGCTGGTAGAGGAAGTCGAAGAGGTTGCCCTCGTGCGGCTGATCCCAGGCGATTTCGTGGGTGGGGATTGGGCCGAGGTTGAGGCGTTCGATGTGGGGCGCGGCGAGCAGTTGGCGCGTTAGGTGCTCGTCCTCGGTGAGGGCGGTGGCTACCAGCGTCGGGCCGATGCGTGTGACCATTTCTTCTTGTGGGACTTCTACTACCGAGGCGAAGGGGAAGAGATATTCGGTGTTGGCGAGCGGATGTTGCCAGTCGGAGGCGTGGATCAAGGTTGGGTTGAGGAAGGTGCAGCCGCCGGTCTCGGCGATGCGTTCGCCTTGACCTCTGGCCGTGTCTGTTGCGTCGCCGAGTTGGTTGTCGATTAGGGTTGAGAACTGGTGCGCTACTGCGGGGTTGGAGAAGGCGGCGATTTGGGCTTGGGGGTCGTCGAGGGGGCGGGCCTGGATTTGGCTCAGGCGCTCGCCGAGGGCGGCGGCGATTGCGCGACCGTGGGCGGGCACCCAGATGCCGGAGGCGTTGAGGCAGGAGCGGCCTCCGTTGGAAGCGATTGAGGCGACCATGAGGTCGAGGTAGTGCTCCCATTGGTCGATTTTGTCTGCGCCGATGATGATCTTGCTGCGTCCTGGTCCGTGTAGTTGGACGCGAGGGTCGTCACGCCAAGGGGCGACGGTAGGACCGCCGCCGAATAGCAGCGAGCGATTGCAGCGGAGCAGGATTTCGGTGCTGCCGCCGTGGTCGGTCGGGTAGTAGTTCAAGGCTTGGGGTGGGCAGTCGGCTGCGATCAGGGATTGGGCGATGCGGTAGGGCGTCCACGGCTCTTCGCGGCCCGGCTTGAGCACCAGCGGGATTTTGAGCGGGATGGCTGGCAGCCACAGCGCGTGGACGCCGGGGGAGTTGCTCGGCAGGATGCAGCCGAGGGCTTGGGCATGGGACGCGAAATGAAGCGGACTTGGGCCGTCGTCGAGGACGGTTAGGTCTAGGCCTCGGGTTAGGCCGCTGAGCACGGCGGGCATTTCGACGCCGACGCGGTGGATTTTGTCCATGTTGGCGCGGGCCAGCGATTGCGGCAGGCCGGTGGTGGCCGAGACTTGCGCGACGTAGTCGTTTGGGGTTTGGCCGTCGTCGCCTAGAGGCAGATCGGCGTGTAAGAAGAGGTCGGCGGCCTGTTGGCAGATAGCGACCAATTCGGCGATGGTGAGGGCTTTTAGGGCTTGGCGGTTGCGCTCTTGGGCGGCTAAGTCGCGGGCGATTAGGCCTCGGTTGGCTTGGCTGACTTGGGCCAGCGGTTCGCCGGTGGCGATGTGGGCGACGGCGAGGCGGTCGAGGCTGGTGTAGGGTTGGCCGGCGCGGAGGATAGGTAGGTGCATGGGTTTGGGCTTTGGGTTGGAGTGAACTATTGTTTACTTATAAATGCCGTCAGAGGCGGCTTACGGTGTCAGCATTTTGATAATGCGCTTTGCCAAATGATCATTAATCTCTCTGTGGCGAGGAACAGGTTGAGAGAGCTTAGTATGTGGATTTTGATACCAGTCGTGCTTGGCTCCGTGCCGAATGAGGATACAACCCATCTTTTCTAACGTGCGGATTAAGTCTCGCCGCTTCATCCGATTTCCAACACAGCAGCCCCTCGCACACAAGGGATGTGGCCGCCTGTGAGTTCGTCATAAATATCTCTCAGGTTTTCTCGCAGTTCTTCTTGGGTTTCGCCTTGGGTCCAATAGTCGGGATAGCGCTCTAGATAGCCAAGCCACATATCGCCATCCTGCCAGTAGATGTACTTTTGATAATCCATATGCGTACCTCTCTCGATATGACCTTAGTGTAGAACTTACACCTCAGTACACCCCCACCACCACAGACTCCTGCAACTCCGTCAGCAGCCGCAAATCTTTAACCCCATCCCAAGGATACGCCTCAATCGGCGCGGCGCGTTCGGCCTCATCACGCTCAAGAAATCGGGGCATGAAAAATTCCTTAGTCAGGGTGGTGAGCATAACTTGGCCGGTCTCGCCGTAGCCGACCTTGCGCGAGGGGTCTTTGGGATCAACCAGTTCGATGACGGCGCGTGGCTGCGGCGGGTAGTAGGTGATGGCGTATTCGTCGGCTGGGTCAAAGGGCTTGGGACAGGCTAGGCCCATCAGAGTGTTGCCGTAGGTGGGGACAAAGGCGAGGCCGGGCACCAACTCCTCGCGGGCGAAGCGGTGGAACTGGGCGTTCATTTCCGTGCCGCCGCAGAAGATGCCCTTAATGCCGAGCTTGGGCAGGGAGACTTTTTCGCAGAGGGCTTCAAGAAGGCGGGGGGTAGTGAAGACGCACTGCACGTTGTCGTGGGCCTTGAGGATTTTGAGCGCCTGTTCGATGACGTGGGCTTTGTAGGCTTCCAACTCGCGCATCTTGCCGGCGCGGATGAGTTCGTTGACCCAGCGCGGGTCGAGATCCACAAGAAAGCACAAGCCGCCGCGAAGCTGAGCGAGATACTCGATGGCCAAGCGTAGGCGGCGCGGCCCCGAAGGCCCCAGCATCAGCCAGTCGGCCCCCTTGGGAAAACCCTCCTCGGACAGGCTCTCGCTGTAGAGCGCGTAGTCGGTGTGGAAGTCGCGGATGTTGATGCGGTATTTGGGCAAGCCAGTCGAGCCGCCGGTCTCGAAGACGTAGATCGGCTCGTCGGCATAGGCTTTGGGCACCCACTGGCGCACTGGGCCGCCGCGCAGCCACTCGTCCTCAAAGTGGCCGAGTAGGGCCAAGTCGTCATAGGAGCGGATTTTTTCGCGCGGGTCGAAGTCGAGTTGTTGCGCGTAGGAGAGCCAAAACGGGCAGCCGGTCTCGGGGCTGAAGTGCCACTCGACGATGGCGCGGACGTGGGCGTCGAGGTCGTCGCGGGCAGCGGCGATTTTGTCTGGTGAGACGGTCATTGGCTTTCTTCCGCGATGGCGAAGAGGGTATTGCGCGAGGCGATGTAGAGGACGCCGTCGCGGGCGACTGGAGTGGTGTACACGGCGCTGCCCAGATTGGTCTCGTGGAGTAATTCGAGCGTTTTGCTGGCCTTGAGCACATCCACGTCGCCGTCCTCGTCGCCGATATAGACTTTGCCGTCGGCGACAAAAGGCGAGCCCCAGATTGCGGCGAAGGTGTCGTGGGTCCAGTGGTGGGTGCCGGTCTTGGCGTCGAGGCAATAGACGAAGCCGCTCAGGTCAGCGGCGTAGAGCAGGCCGTCGGCAATGGCGACGGTGGAGATGGTGCGGTTGTAGTTTTTGTCGCCGAAGTGCCAGATTGCGCCTGTCTCGGTGATGTCGCCGGTGCCACTGGCGTCAATGGCCCACAGGTGGCCCTCGCCTTCGCCGTGCTCGGGGTCTTGGCCGACGCCGAGATAGACTATGCCGTCGTGGAAGACGGGCGTTGAGACGAGGTTGTTGCGGGTGCCACGACCGCCCAATTCCCAGACGGAATCCTTGGGGTTGCAGTCGAATTTCCAGATGAGGTCGCCGGTGTCGGGTGCGAGGGCATAGACCCAGCCGTCGCCGCCGGGGAAGATCACCTGCTTGCGGCCACCGGCTTCGCCGTAGGCGGGGTTGGCCCACTGGCCGTGCAGAATCTGGTCGCCGGGCAGGTCGCTGTCCCAGAGGAGGTCGCCGGTCTGCAGGTCGAGAGCGATGAAGCTGGGGGCAAAGGGGGCCGGGATGTGGATGTGGCCCTCATCGACGCCGTTGCTGGTTAGGGCGAAGAGGCGGCCATCGACGCCTATGGGCGAGCTGGTGGCGAGGTTGTGGGGGAAGACGTCCAGTTCGGCGATCATGTCGAATTTCCAGATCAGATCCGCGTTGGTGGGTGCGGTGGCGGTCTCGTCGGCGATGGGGCCGTCGTTCTCGCCGTCGCGGAAGCCCTCGGTGTCGAGGCATACGACTTCGGCGCGGTTGGAGACATAGTAGAGGCGGTCGCCTTCGACATAAGGGGTGGAGCAGACGCCCTGCTGCGGCCAGTCGTTGACGCGGCCGGCCGGCAGCTTGGGATGGGCGATTTGCCAGAGGAAAGCGCCGTCCTCTAAGGAGAAGGCCATCACCACGCCGCGATCGCCTTTGTGGTTGGGGTCGCGCTCGGCTTGGTTGTTGGTACCGACGAAAATTTTGTCGCCGGCGATTAGGGGGCCGGCGTAGGTCTGCGAGCCGAGCGTGGCGCTCCATTTGACGTTGGTGCCGGTCTCGACGTCCCAAGTGGTGGGCAGGTTTTGCTCGTCCGAGACTTGGTTGCGCCCCGGCGAGCCGCCCCACATGGCGGTTTGGGCACTGGCGGAGGCGGCTAGAGTGAGGAGGAGGAGACCTACCCCCCTAGCCCCCCTTCCTGAGAGGAAGGGGGGAATGGTTGGGGTGCTAGGCGTACTGAGGCGGTGCGTGACTTTTTTCATTACCAAACTTTCAGGTTGTCGTAGTAGATTTCAGCGGGAGAATAGCCGTAGATGCCGGGGCTGCCGCTGCGGTTGGGTAGGGGATCGACTGCTTGGATGCTCCACGCGGCTGGCTCCGGCTCGTCGCGGGGCCAGACTTTGCCGCGGATGTGGGCTGTATCGCCCTCGATTTCCACCTGCATCTTCATGGTGTACCAGACGCCGGTTTCCCAGGCGAAGGGCACGGTTTTGGCCATCCGCAGTTCGGCGGCCCAAGTGCGAATCTGCAACTGCTGGTGGTAGCCCATCATGTCGAGGGTGTAGCGATTTGCGATCAGGCCCATGTCGGGGACGGCGCGGCGCTTTTTGGTGCCGAGTAGGTCGGCTTGGATGGTGTAGCCGGTCATGGCGGGTGCGCCGAGATAGGTGTTGGCGCGGTGTAGGCCGCGGGCGGCGGGCGGTTTGACGAGTACCTTGTTGCCTTCCATTTCGCGCACCTTGAATTTGGTGCCTGTACCGATCCAAGCTGGTGAGGCGTCGGCGGTGAAACCCTCGAAGTCTTCGCTGTAGGTCGGTGGCGGCAGCACGGCGATGCGCGCCTCGGTGGTCAACTCGCCGACACTGGCGACGATTTTGCCGCCGCTGGGGGCGTCTGCGAGAGTGAGCGTATTGTCGTCGAGTTGGCCGACTGGACCGGTGAGTGTCCATGCGGCTTCTACTGGACCGATTAGGCGACCTTGTGCGTCGAAGGCTCGGGCGCGGAATGACACGCTGGCTCCGGACTGGGCTACTACTTCAGCGGGGATGATTTGCAGGTGCGCCGGTGTTGCGTCTGGAGCAGCTTGCTCGCGCGGGTAGTTGGCTGCGGTCGTGGCGACTTTGAACTGCGCGGCTGGGTTGCCGAGGCAGTAAACGCCCGCTTCGGTGGAGAGGTAGATGCGACCGTAGGCTACGGCGGGCGAGCCGAATAGTTCGGCTGGGCGTCCATCGGGCATTGCAATCTCGGCGAGGTCGAGCGTCTCGGCAGCGTCGGGGCCGGGGGCGACGATGGCGAAGCGGCCGTTGACCTCTGGTGCGTAGAGCCGGCCGTCGGCCAGCACGGGCGATCCCTTGCCGACGGTGCCGATGTTGTGAATCCAGTGGACTTGGCCCGTCTCGGCGTCGAGCGCGTGGATGTTGGCCGAGTTGTCGATGATGTACAAGCGGCCATCGTAGAAGACCGGACTGGTGTAGCCGGCGAAGACGCTGTCGTAGCGCCAGACCTCGTTGCCGGTGGCGTCGATGCAGACGACGCGGCCGAGGGCGGTGTTGTCGAGATTTTCTTCGCTGTGGGCTGCATACACCTTGTCGCCGGCGACGACGACCGAAGAGTTGATGCCGCGACGGCTGAGCTTGAAGCCCCACACGCTCTCGCCGGTGCGGATTTTTATGGCATAGATGGAGCCGTCGGCATTGCCGCCGATGAGCAGGCGGACGCCGTTGATGGTGGCGACGACGGGCACGGAGTAAGTGGTGTCGAGCGGCCGGCCTCCCGGCGTGGCGATCCAGACGACTTCGCCGCTGCGCTTGTCAAAGGCGAAGTAGCGGTGGCGGCCCGGCGTGTGGCTGCCCCAATTGGAACTGAGATAGCTGATGATGACGAGGTCTTCATCGACGACGGGCGTGTGGACGCGCCCGCCATAGCCGGAGATGCGCCCGAATTCCTCGGTCAGCGAGCGCGACCATACTACCTTGCCGTCGCGGTCAAAGCAAAGGAACAGTCCGCTGACGGTATGGGCATAGAT
Organism: Candidatus Latescibacterota bacterium; assembly: GCA_022825185.1. The sequence goes on from JAJDYK010000252.1 coordinate 15,956, forward strand.
GTAGCCGGTCTCTGGGTCACCAACGAGGCTGGCCCAGCCGACGCGATTGAAGGGGATGGTGGTGTGGAAGATGTTGTAGGCGTGTTCCCAGAGCAGGGTACCGTCTTGGGCGTCAAAGGCGGCGACAACGCCCTCATGCTCGATGCCCTCGCCGCGACGACCGATGACGAATACTCGTCCGTCGAGGACGATGGGGGTCGAGCGGCCAGTGAAGTCGGCGTGCCAGACAGGCGACCAGGATGCGACGAGGCCCGTTTCCTCGGAGACGCCGTTTTGTGCTGGGCCGCGCCAAGAGGGCCAGTCGGCTGGGTAGGCGCTGGAAGCGGCGAGCAGGAGGCTAAGAAAGGCGCAGGGAAGTTGTAGGCGGAGGTTGGACACGGTTAGTCCTTGGTAGGGAGGGAGCGGGGGTTGAACATTTATAAGTACATAACGAGCGCCGCCAATTCTTGTCAACCGACGGCGTAGTGTGCAATTTGTCCAAGTCCATTCACAAGCGGGAGCAGCTATGAGCAATCAGAAAGACTATACAGTCCGCGCCACCCACTGTAGCCACCAAGCGTCGCTCGACGAAATTTATGACAGATTGGTGGCAATCACCGCGCCGTTGAGCCGGTCGTGGGCCAAGATCGAGAAGGCGCGGCGGATCGGTATCAAGATCAACATGCAGATGCGCACCAAT
>JAJDYK010000040.1 GCA_022825185.1 Candidatus Latescibacterota bacterium
TCGCGCAAGTCGGTGTTGCCGGTTTTTGAAGAAAACAGCGGGCTGCTGTTCTATCCGGTCCAGTACGAGGGCGAGGAGTGTTCGCGCAATATCATTTATACAGGGGCTACTCCTAACCAGCAGTTGATCCCAGCCGCCCAGTATCTGATGAGCGAAGAAGGCGGCGGGTACGAGAAATTCTATCTGCTCGGCACGGACTACGTGTTCCCGCGCACGGCCAACAAAATCCTGCGGGCCTATCTCCTCGACCAAGGGGTGCCCGAGGAGAATATCATGGAGGAGTACACGCCCTTCCACCACCAAGATTACCAGACCATCGTGCAGAAGATCAAGAGTTTCGCCGCCGATGGTAAAGCCGCGGTCTTGAGCACGATTAACGGCGATTCCAACGTGCCCTTCTACAAGGAATTCGCCAATCAGGGGCTGACTTCGGCGATGTGCCCGATCATGGCCTTTTCAGTGGCTGAAGACGAACTGCGGGCGATGGATACCGAATTTCTGGTTGGCCATCTAGCGGCTTGGAACTACTTCCAGTCGGTCGCCACCAAGGAAAATCGGGATTTCGTCAAGAGCTTCAAGCAGTACTGCGAGGCCAACGACCTGCCCGGCGGCCTAATGCGCGTCACCGACGATCCGATTCTCTGGGCCTATACCGGGGTCTATCTGTGGAAAGGCGCGGTTGAAAAGGCTGGTTCCTTTGACGTGGAAAAGGTGCGGCCGGCGCTCTACGGGCTGGCGTTTGACTCACCGGGCGGCCAAGTGATGATGGACGAGCGGAATCACCATCTGCACAAGCCCGTCTATATCGGCGAGATCAAAAAGAACGGCCAGTTCAAGATCGTCTATGAGTCGGATGGCCTCGTGGCCCCCGATCCGTGGGACGATATCACCAGCGCCGACAAGGATTGCGACCACGTCAATTACATGGGCACTTATACCCTAGAATAGTTTGTAGGGGCGACCGGCCGGTCGCCCCTACCTAGCGCAGAAGGACGCAAACAGATGAACAAGAAAGTTGCAGCATTTGCACTGGCGATTTTTGCCGCCCAGACAGTATCCGCCGAGGTCGAATTCTCTGGGTTTGTCGATATGAGCGTGTTCAGCGACGATGGAAACGCGAGCATGTCGCTGGACCAGTTCGAGTTGGATGTCTCGACGGATCTCGGGGAAGGGATCTCCATGCGGGCGGACGTCAATGCCTTGGGGCCGACCGCTCCGGTCGAGTTGGAGCAGGCCTTCATCACGTACGATACTGGCGAAGGCTTGGCGCTCACCGTCGGTAAGTTTCTGAGTTGCACCGGCTTTGAAGCAGCCGAACCCACCGGTATGTATCAGTATTCGTACTCGGCTACGCTGGTCTATGGCGGCTATCAGAATGGGGTCGCGGCCTCCTATGGCTCGGATATGTTCGGCCTGTACGGGGCGGTTGTCTCCAGCGTGTGGGACGGCGCGGAGACCGATTTATATAGAGAAGTCGTCTCTAGTAATGGCGACACTACTAAGGTTAATGATTTCGGCATAGAGGCTCAGGTTGCCTTGATGCCCGTGGAAGGGATAACGGCCAAGGCCGCGTTGGCTAGGGAAGACGAGCAGACCTTGATCAACGTTTGGGGCATGTTGGAGACGGGACCGCTGACGGTCGCTGCTGAGGTGAATTCGATGAGCGATTGGGGCGATTATGAGTCGGGATTGGGGTATCTCGGGATGGTCAATTACGGCCTGAGCGACCAAGTCGGCGTAACGGCCCGGTACTCGGCTATCGCGTGGACGCCATTTGGCGGCGGCGAGGACGACGAAACCAGAGAATTCACCATTGCTCCGAGTTACGCCATTTCGGACAACTGGGGTCTGGTGGCCGAAATGAAGATGCTTACAGTGGGTGACGCCGACGCGGTGACGCAAATTGCCCTGGAGTCGTTGCTAACGTTTTAGGTGGGTGGAGCGGAGACGGCCGCTTAGTTGTTTAGCGATTGGTACGGTAAAAGGTAAAGGTACATGGTAATCAGGCCGTCTCCGCTCCGTTTTACGGGGCGGAGTTCAATTTTGTCAATGGGACAACAGGTTCTAAAAATACTGGCGGTGTGGGTCTTAGCGGCTGGAGCGGCGGGGGCCGACACGTGGGACGAGGAGCAGTTTGCGCGGCTGGCCAGCGGCGATGACGCGGAGATCCAACAGGCTGTAACCGACTTGGCCGCGCGCTACGACCAAGCGCATTACGCATTGATGCGGGGGCTGTTTAGCGGGGAGGTCTATCGCTGGAGCGAGCGCGAAGTACAGAGCGGCTTGGTGCTCATTGGCGATGAGGAAATGGACGAGTACGGCGATTCGATTGTGCCGCTCTTTACGGCGTATCCCGAGCGCGTGTCTATTCTCGACGAGAATGGTGAGCAGGTCAAAGTTTCGCTTTACGATATAGAGGAGGTCGAGAGCAATCGGAAAATTAGGGCGCTGATCCAGCCCTATTTGCTGCAGATGGAACTGTTCCACTCGGATGCGGACAAACGGCGGATTGCCGCTGAAAATATCGGTAATAAAGGAAACGCGGCCGCAATCCCGGCGTTGCGCCGTTCCATTGAAGAAGAGACGGACGGGTCAATCCGGCGATTGAAGCGAGTGTCGTTGGCCAAGCTGCAATTGGCCGATGCGGAGGCAGAGGTGCGCTTGCAGGCGGTGGCTGCATTGGAGGAACTGCGCAGTCCGTTGGCCATACCTGTGCTAGAGAGACTTTTGATTACGGACGAGTCTGGAGTCTTCGCCGAACCTGACACGCGGGTCCGGGAGCAGGCGGCCGTGGCCCTGACTAGCTTGCGGCGCTTTAGTTCCTCTATGCAGGCGGTGCAGACGATTTTTATCGGTCTGAGCTTGGGGTCCATTCTGGTGTTGATGTCGCTGGGGTTGGCGATTATCTACGGCCAGATGGGGGTGATTAACATGGCGCACGGCGAGTTTATGATGATCGGTGCCTACACCACGTTTGTGGTGCAAAACCTGTGCTTGGGCGTGCTGCCGTCGGAGTACGGCGACCTGTTTTTTGCTATCTCCTTTCCGCTTGCTTTCTTGGTCGCTGGCGGCGTCGGATTCCTGTTGGAAGCGTCGATTATATGTCGGCTATACAGCCGACCGCTCGAAAGCCTGCTGGCCACTTGGGGCATCAGTCTGGTGCTGATTCAGGCGGCGCGCAGCATCTTTGGCGATCTGACGGCGGTGAAATTGCCGCAACTGCTAAGCGGCGGCTGGGAAATGGCTCCCCAGGTGGTGTTGCCCTATAACCGCATGTTCATCATGGCGCTAGCCGCGGCGATCGTCGGGATGCTGTTGGCGCTTTTTTTTCGCACGCGCTTTGGGCTCAAGCTGCGGGCTACGACCCAAAATCGGGCGATGAGCGCCTGCGTTGGGGTGCCCGTGCGGCGCATTGACTCTATGGCTTTTGCTCTGGGCACGGGGATTGCCGGGGTCGCCGGTTGGGCGATGACGCTGATTGGGAACGTCGTGCCCAACATGGGTCAGACCTACATCGTCGATTCGTTCCTCGTAGTCGTCACCGGCGGGGTCGGCAAACTGCTAGGCACGATCAGCGCCGGGTTGGGGATCGGCATTTTCAACAAGATGCTCGAACCGCTCTTTGAAGCCGTGTACGGCAAGGTAATTCTGTTGGGCTTGATCATCGTCTTCTTGCAATCGCGTCCGACTGGCCTCTTCCCTGCCAAAGGACGGAGCGCCGAACTGTGAGCGCGTCTAGGCACCACATCGTCGCCGGTTCGCTGTTCGCCTTTTTTGGGGTGCTAGTCCCGCTGCTCAACTATCTGGGCTTGGTCGCCGATACGACCCTGAACCTGTGGGGGCGCTATTTTTGTTTTGCCATCGTCGCCCTTGGGATGGACTTGATTTGGGGGTTTACCGGCATTCTGTCGCTGTGCCAGGCGTTTTTCTTTTGTCTGGGTGGCTATGCCATTGGCATGCACATGCTGCTCAAGACTGGGACTAAAGGCGTGTACGGCAGCACCTTGCCCGACTTCATGGTTTGGAATCGGGTCGAGGAGTTGCCGCTTTTTTGGGAGCCGTTCCACAGCCTGCCGCTGACCTTGCTCCTCGGGCTGCTGGTGCCGGGATTGGCGGCGCTGGTCTTTGGTTTCCTCGCCTTTCGCAGTCGCATCAAGGGCGTGTATTTGGCCATTATTACTCAGGCGCTGGCGCTGGCGATGTGGCTGCTCTTTTTGCGCAACGAGACCATGTTGGGGGGGACCAACGGGCTGACGGATTTCAAGACGCTGCTGGGCTTTGAATTGGCCGAACCGGCGACCAAGCGCGGGCTCTACGTGGTGGCGTGTGCGGCGCTGGTGGGGGCGTATTATCTCTGCCGCTATATCGTCGGCTCCAAATTGGGCAAGTTGCTAGTGGCCATTCGCGATAGCGAGCACCGCCTGCGCTTTATCGGCTACCACATCACCCGCTACAAGCTCTTCGTCTTTGTCGTCGCCAGCGCCTTGGCGGGCTTGGGGGGAATGCTCTACGTGCCGCAGACTGGCATTATCACGCCGGGGCGCATGGACGTGCAGGCTTCGATTGAGATCGTGGTGTGGACCGCGGTCGGTGGCCGGGGGACGTTGGTGGGCGCGATCGTCGGAGCCGTGCTGGTCAACTTGCTCTACAGCTTTCTCACCGGCGCGTTTCCCGGCACTTGGCTCTACTTTCTCGGCGCGCTTTTTGTCGGGGTGGTGCTGTTCTTTCCCGAGGGCGTCGCTGGCATAGTCGGGCGCTTGCGGCGGGCTTAATGTATCCGCAGATGACGCAGATATAGGATGGAGTAGCCGGAATGGTACGTGGTCAAAACGCAGTCATACCTGAGTTATTCGGCGGTGATTTGTGCGGTGTACCTATCCCCCCGGCCCCCTTTCCGACGCGGAAAGGGGGAGCAGAAGCCGTTCCCCCCTTCCTCGCAGGAAGGGGGGTTAGGGGGGTAGGTCCATCGTTTTAACGCAACAGCGAGTTGGGCGATGGACAATCTATACGTGCAAAAGTTGAGTGTGTCGTTCGACGGCTTCAAGGCGTTGGATATCGACATCTTTGAGGTCGCTCAAAACGAGCTGCGGGTGGTCATCGGCCCCAATGGTGCGGGCAAGACGACCCTGCTCGACGTGCTCTGTGGCCGGGCGCGGCCCGACGTTGGGCACGCCTATTTCAAGGATCAGGACCTGACTAAGCTGAGCGAGGACGAGATCGTCGATTTAGGGGTGGGGCGCAAGTTTCAGGCACCGACGGTTTTTACTTCGCTGACCGTCGCCGACAATCTGATGCTGGCTGTGAAGGCCAATCGCGGCGTCTTCGCCTCGCTGTTCTACCGGCTCCAAGCGGCTGAGCGTCGCCGGATTGAGGAGGTGGCCGAGCGCACGGGGCTGGAGGATGCGCTCGACGAGGTCGCCGGTACTCTGTCGCACGGCCAGAAGCAGTGGTTGGAGATCGCCATGGTCATCTTGCAGGACCCCACGCTCTTCTTAGTGGATGAGCCAGCGGCAGGTATGACCGACGAGGAGACTTTCCGCACTGGAGAGATCCTCCAGGGACTGGCCGAGGACCACGCCCTGATTGTCATTGAGCACGACATGGAATTCGTGCGGCAAATTGCCCGCAAGGTTACGGTGCTACACGAGGGCAGAATTTTAGTCGAAGGGCCGATGGAAGCGGTGCAGAACGACCCGCGCGTCATTGAGTGCTATTTGGGAACGGCCATGGAGCGGGAGGAACGCAGTGCAGTCGGCTGAGACTACGCTGGCGGTGGAGGAGTTGGATATCCACTACGGGGGTAGCCGCATCTTGCGGGATATTAGCTTGCAGGTGCCCGGCGGCTCGATTGTGGCGGTGATGGGGCGCAACGGCGTTGGCAAGACGACACTGCTCAAGGCGATCATGGGGTTGTTGACGCCGAGTAAGGGCCGGGTGTTTTTTGCCGGCGAGGACGTCACGGCGCTGACGGCTGACAAGCGCACCCGGCGGGGGTTGGGGTACGTGCCGCAGGGGCGCGAGATTTTTCCGCAGCTAACAGTGCGGGAAAACTTGGAAATCGGCTTGCAGGCGCGCGGTGGGGGTAGAGAGGTGCCCGAGGAAGTGTTCGCGCTCTTTCCGGTGTTGGCGGACATGCAGGAGCGGATGGGCGGCAATTTGAGCGGTGGACAGCAACAGCAGTTGGCCATTGCCCGGGCGCTGGTCGGCGAGCCCAAGGTCTTGATGCTGGACGAACCGACCGAAGGGATTCAGCCGTCGATTATTTTGGAAATAGAGAAGGTGTTGCTCCAGCTCAAGGAGCGGGGCGAGTTCGCCATCGTCTTGGTCGAGCAGTACTTCGACTTCGCACGGCAGATCGCCGATCACTTCTTTCTGATGGACCGCGGCAGCATTCTGTTGCAGGGGACAGCCGACGAGCTGTCGGATGAAAGTATCAAAACCCATCTGACGTTTTGAGGGAGAATTTATGCGGCTATCACCAAGGGAAATCGACAAACTAGTATTGCACAACGCCGGGTTTGTGGCGCAGAAGCGCTATGCCCGGGGTCTGCGGCTGAACTACCCGGAGGCAACCGCGCTGATCGCGGCGCAATTGCTCGAATTTATCCGCGATGGCGAGCGGGTGGCCTCATTGATGGACAAGGGTAAGCAATTGCTCGGTATTGAAGATGTGTTGCCGGGGGTGCCGGAAATGGTGCATGAGGTGCAGGTAGAGGGCACGTTTCCCGACGGCACCAAGCTGGTGACGGTCCATCAGCCGATCTGCCGGGCGCGCGGCAACGCCGAGTTGGCGCTCTATGGGTCGGGGCTGGTGCGCGTGGGAGAGACATGGTCGCCGGACAACGCGTCCAGCGCTGCGCCCGGGGAAGCGCTGGTGGCGGATGAGGAACTCGCGCTCAATGATGGCCGCGAGAAGGTGGAGCTCGAAGTGGCGAACATGGGCGACCGTCCCGTGCAGGTGGGGTCGCACTTTCCCTTCTTTGAAGCCAACGCCGAATTGCGCTTTGACCGCGCGCGGGCCTATGGCTTTCGCCTCGATATCCCCTCGGGGACGGCGGTGCGTTTTGAGCCGGGGGAGATTAAGACGGTGACACTGGTTGCCGTAGCTGGCGAGCGCGTCGTCCACGGTGGCAGCGGTTTAATCGGCGGAGCCTTGAGCGACGACAACAAGAAGGCGGCGCTGGCTCGGGCAAAAGAGCGCGGCTTTTTAGGAGCGGAGTAATCATGCAGATTGATCGACGCGCTTATGCGGATATGTATGGTCCTACCACCGGCGACCGGGTGCGGCTGGGCGACACGGATTTGATTGTCGAGGTCGAAAAGGATCACACCGTGTACGGCGAGGAATGCAAGTTCGGCGGCGGCAAGGTGCTGCGCGACGGCATGGGGCAGCAGAGCGGCGCGAGCCAAGAAGAGGCACTGGATTTGGTAATTACCAACGCGCTGGTGATCGACTACACGGGCATTTACAAGGCCGACATCGGCGTCAAGGACGGGCGCATCGCTGGGATCGGCAAGGCTGGTAACCCGGATATTATGCCGGGGGTTGCCGAGCAGATGGTCGTCGGCGCGACCACCGAAGTAGTGGCCGGGGAGAAGCTGATTTTGACGGCTGGGGCGCTGGACGTGCACGTGCATTTTATCTGCCCGCAGCAAATTGAAGAGGCCATCGCCTCGGGTATCACCACGATGCTCGGGGGCGGCACTGGGCCGGCGACTGGGACGAATGCTACCACTTGTACTCCAGGTGCCTTTTATATCCGTACGATGTTACAGGCGGCTGATGCTTGGCCGCTCAATTTTGGCTTTTTGGGCAAGGGCAATTCGTCGTTGCGCTTAGGGTTGGCGGCGCAAGTTGAGGCCGGAGCTTGCGGCCTCAAGCTGCACGAGGACTGGGGTACGACGCCAGCGGCCATTGATGCGTGTCTGGCGGTCGCTGAAGAATTCGACGTGCAGGTCTGCATCCACACCGACACGCTCAACGAGTCGGGCTTTGTCGAGGCGTCGCGGGCGGCTTTCAAAGGGCGGACGATTCACACCTACCATACGGAGGGTGCGGGCGGCGGCCACGCGCCCGATATCATGCGGCTTTGCGGCGAGGCCAATGTGCTGCCCTCTTCGACCAACCCGACGCGGCCCTTTACGGTCAATACGATAGACGAACATTTAGACATGCTGATGGTTTGCCACCACCTCGACAAGAATATTCCCGAGGACGTGGCGTTTGCCGAGAGCCGGATTCGCCAGGAGACGATCGCCGCCGAGGATATTTTGCACGACTTGGGCGCACTGTCGATCATTGCCTCGGACAGCCAAGCGATGGGGCGAGTGGGGGAGGTGGTGTGCCGGACTTGGCAGACGGCGCACAAGATGCGTCAACAGCGGGGTCTGTTGCCCGAGGATGCGGGCGGTGCTGACAACTTTCGCGCGCGGCGCTACGTCGCCAAATACACCATCAATCCAGCTATTGCCCACGGACTCTCGGCCCAGGTCGGCTCGGTGGAGACGGGTAAGCTCGCCGATTTGGTGCTGTGGCAGCCGGCTTTTTTTGGAGTCAAGCCCGAACTGGTGATTAAAGGCGGGGTGATTGCTTACGCGCAGATGGGTGACGCCAATGCTTCGATACCTACGCCGCAGCCCGTGTATCCGCGTCCCATGTTCGGGTCCTATGGCAACGCGGTTGGGCCGACGTCGCTGGCTTTTGTTTCGCAGGCGTCGCGTGAGCGGGTGGGGGAGTACGGATTGGCGAAGGATGTCGTGCCGGTCGAGCATTGCCGCGACATTGGCAAGGCCGATATGCGGCTCAACGACGTGGTGCCCAATATCGAAGTTGACCCGGAGACCTATAAGGTGAATGTTGACGGCGAGGAGATTACTTGTGAACCGGCGGAGAAACTGCCGCTGGCGCAACTGTATCACCTGTTTTAAATGGATCGCCTCTATCCGTTAATGCACCTAGCCGATAGTGCACTGCCGGCCGGTGGCTACGCCTTTTCCAATGGCTTGGAGGGGGCGTATCAGTTGGGATTGCTGGAAGCGCCTGGGGCACTGGAAGAGTTCGTGCATTCGGCGTTGGTGGCCGCGGCCTATGGCGAGATTCCCTTTATCCATTCCTGTTATGCAGAATCCGACGAAGAGGTCGTGGCGGAAATGTTACATTTTTACGACGCGATGATCGCGGCTCCGGCGATGCGTCGGGCGAGTTTGATCTTGGGTAAGAATTGGTTGCGGCTGATGGCTGGTTTGTACCCAGAGATCAAGTTCGCAAATTTGCGCCGGGCGCATGCACATTACACAGTGGTTTTTGGGCTGGCGTTGAAGGCCGCGGGATTTGTACAAACTGACGCCCAACAGCTTTACATGTTTCAAGTGCTTAGGGATCAGATGAGCGCCGCAGTGCGCCTCGGGATCGTCGGGCCGATGGAGGCTACGCAACGGCAGTTGGGCCTGTATGTGTATTGCGAGGAATTGCTGGCGGAAGTGGCCGGGCGACCGTACGCACAAGCGACGCGTTGCGCGCCGCAACTCGACATTGCCCAGAGCGTACACGACGATCTTTATTCGCGCCTTTTCCAAAGTTGAGGGGGATATATGGGGCACGACCACGACCACACACACGAACCTTTTGATTCGCCTGGATTCTTTGCCGAGCGCGAAGGCTCGAACCCGCATCGCGATTTTGCCGACCGCGCCTTTACGGTGGGGATTGGCGGGCCGGTCGGCAGCGGCAAGACGGCGCTGTTGCAGGCTTTGTGCGAGAGGCTGCGCGACGAGTATAGCTTGGGGGTGGTTACCAACGACATCTTCACCCGCGAGGACGCCGAATTTCTGCTGCGGCACGAGGCGTTGGAACAGGAGCGCATCGTCGGCGTCGAGACCGGCGGTTGTCCGCACGCGGCGATCCGCGAGGATATTTCGCTGAATCTGAATGCGCTCGAAGACTTGATGGACCGTTTTGCCGGGGGTATCGACTTACTGCTGGTCGAAAGCGGCGGGGACAATTTGGCGGCTCATTTCAGCCGCGAGCTCGTCGATTATTCGGTGTACGTCATCGACGTGTCTGGCGGCGACAAAATTCCGCGCAAGGGCGGTCCGGGGACGACGCAGTCGGATTTGCTGGTAATTAACAAAATTGATCTGGCTGAGATGGTGGGGGCGGATTTAGGGGTGATGGATCGCGATGCCAAGAAGATGCGCGGGGAGGGGCCGACGGTTTTTGCTTGCATCAAGGATCGGGAGGGACTGGAGGCGATTGTCGAGTATATTCTCACGGCGCGGGAGAGGGCGTTGCTGTCGGAGATGGATTGGATCGCTTGAGGGCACAGGGTGCGAGTACTTCTTGACGAGGAATAGTTTGGGTAATAGCGCTAAGTCAAGAGCCTTCGATTTTCTCCTGTAACTGCTGCCGCACGTCTTTCCCATCGACCGTTTGCTCTGCGATGATGAACAGGCCCTTGCCATTGCTCGACCGCTCCCAAAGAGCGCCAATCGTCCGCTTTTCGTTGGTATCGGACGTTTCGGCGATATGCGCGCCTTTGTATTCGACGACGAGGAGGCGACCGTCGTTTAGCAAAGCGACGAAGTCTGGGAAGAATTTGTCCGTTGCGGTGGGGAGCCAAAACGAGTTGGGATGGCGCGCTACATTGCGAATCCAGTACTTCACTGCTGTCAGACTGTCGATGACCTGAGCGCATTGCATTTCCTCGCCGTCATCTGCACCGTCAAAGGCAGGAACGCGATCCGGGCCTAAAAAGTGCTTGCGCGGTTTCCAACGCCCGCGATAGCGCCGTTGATCCCCGTACATGTTGTCTGTGAATGTAAAGGCGTCGTCAAACGAGATTGTTGTATTGGCCTCGGGCACCAAGAGGTACTGCTGATAGACGTTGCTTCGTTCCGTTTGGCGGATGGCTGCGATCTTATTCTCAATTTTTTTGGCGAGCAGAAACTTGCAACGCATTAGCGCGGCGATGGTCATGCCGCGTGTGTTGAGCAGGTGATCGACCAGATCGCGCAGCCATTTGAGCAGTTCGCTCTGGTGAATGTCCATCTGGCGCACCTGTCGGTCGAGCCATAGGACGAGTGTCTCGGCGGTCCAGCCTTCGACGGCGATGTCCAGCGCCAATTGCTCCTCTTCGCTGGCAAATTGGTAGGAGATGCGATTGCCGTCGAGGTCAATTTCAAAGCTGCGCGCCGTCTCGCGGATAGTGAATTCCCGTTCGTCCATCTTCGGCGAATAATCGAGTAGCGACCAGTCGTGGTATTCCATGAATACGTCCGTATCGGCAAATTCCAAGGTGCCTTGGATTTCCGACATGAGACGTGGGACTTTAAATGGCTGCCCTTGTTCGGCGGGGGATATATGCTCCTCGACTGCGGCGCGGTGTTGGGCAACGGCTGTGGCAAATCCTTTTCGCTCCTGCTCGGGCAGCGTCTCGGAGATCGTTTGCTCGCGGTCCTGATTGATCCAGCCAGTAATTGCGATTTCGACCTGTCCTTCAGCGGTTTCGCGCACCTGCAATCCGTCGTGCTCTGCCTCTTTGAGCTCAGACAGGATTTCCGGGGTTGCCGGGGTCGCATATTTGAATACTGGCTCTGGCTTTTCCTGCGGGCTAAACAAGTCTCTCTGGAAATCGAGCGTATGTTGCACCGACTCGATGTTGTCGAGGGCCTCGTCTTCCTCAAAGCCCATGTCCACCAGTTTGTCGGCCAAAGCACGCGCCGCCTCGCCAAAAGACGGTTCGGATAGGAAGGCGTAGGCTTTGTTGAGGTCGGCTTTTTGGCGTTGCTTGGCGTAGGGCATCCTCAGCACACGACCGAGCAGTTGTTCGACGTCCGTTGCGCTTTGGATGCGCGATATCGAGCAGAAAATGTAGGCGAAGGAGCAGTCCCAGCCTTCTTTGAGTGCCTCGATTGTAATGACGTATTCGATGGGACAGGTGCGGTCGAATAAATCAATGCCGTCGAGTTCGCGTTGGTCTCCGGTGGCGATGGCGATTTTGCTTTCCGGGATTCGCTCAATGTCCATCAGGTGATTTTTCAGCGCCTCGACCGTCACTTCTTGATTTTTTTGCTGTGCTTGGAACAAGACGATGGGACGGATGTAGTCGGCATCGTCCTTGGCCGTCTCTGCAAGCGCAGCACGGGCGTTAATGGCCCCGGTCACTGCGTTCTGCCAAGTGTCGTGCTCGGCAAGCATGATGGGCAGTTTGATCATTTCTTCGCGTTTGAGTTCTTGGGCGGTGACGCTGTATAGGATGTTCGACTTGCGCTGCGGCGTCGCCGTGAACTCGACGATGGCGCAGGGGTTGACCCGTGCCTGCATCTCCCGCGTCAGGCCGGTGACGGCGTTGTGCGCTTCATCGACGATCATCAACGGACGGTGCCGATGTAGCAGGTTGGCGAAGGAGAATTTGACGGTGCCATTGTCCAGCTTTTCCAAGCCCGGCGCAGTATCCCGGACGCCGGAGAAGTGCGGTTCCATTTCTTCGTTGTGGGCGTACACCTTGCGCCCTTCGGTGCTTTTCACCCGCAGTGTTTGGATGGTGCCGACCACAATGCAGCAGTGGTCGCGCAGGTCGTGCGGCCGGATATGGGTGAAGTCGGTGATATCGAATACGCGCACCCGGCCGTCGAAAGCGTCGTCCAGCGTTTGTCGATACGCATGGCGGGTGTTTTTCAGGGCTTCAACTGTCTGGCGACGGATGGTATTGGTCGGCACTAGCCACAGTACCAGTGGATAGTCCTTTTCGATCCAGGCATTGCGGGCGATGGAGACGGCGTGGGCGGCGAGGATTGTTTTGCCGCCGCCGGTGGGTAGGCGCAGGCAGACGTAGGGAACGTCTGGCAATTCTTTTAGCGGTGCATAAGATTCGGCATAGCCTCTAAGCCGCGCGGCCTGCTCTGGCTCTTGGGTTATGGCTTCGTAGGCGTTCTTGGGTCCGGCAATACGCGCTTCCTCGAAGAAGCGGCGCAGGACGGAGAGGGTGTCGGCTTGGTATTGTTTTAGCTGCATGGATTAGGTGCGCGCTTTGATATCGTAGGGCGTCTGTTTGAAGACGATGTCCTCTCGGTCGAGCGTCGCTGGCGTCAAGCGCGACTGTTCACCGTAGATCGTGAGCGGCCCGGAGAAATTGGCATCCTTGTGCGCAATTGCTTCCCGAATCACAGCGAGAGTTGCACGGGTCAAGACATTGCCTTTGTCGCCGAGGATGCCGTTGTACAGCAGGGCATAAGCGCGGCCGTCGTGCAGGCCAAGGAAGGGGGAATCGCTGTTGCCGCGCCACGGATGCCCGGTTTCGCTGAAATAGACGTGGGCGGCGAGCACGGAAAAGCTAATGTCGGAGCGGATATGTCCTTCCTCGTCGAATACGGGTGGGCCGAGGCGATAGAAGCGGAAGCCGCCGCCGCCTTGCCAGCCGACGCTTTTGGAGATGCCGCCTTGTTCGCCGTCAATCACTTTGTTCAGGCGCGGGACGCAATGGCTGACGGCGTGCTCGCCCATTTCAATGCCGATGTAGCGGCGGCCCATCTTGTGCGCTACGGCTGCGGTGGTGCCGGAGCCGAGGAAGGAGTCGAGGACGAGGTCGCCGGGGTTGGTGGCGATGTGGAGGATGCGTTGGATGAGGCGTTCGGGTTTTGGTGTGCCGAAAACTTCATTGCCAAATAGCTTCACCGTTTCCTTTTTTGCGTCCTGCGTATGGCCAACATCTTCGTAGTTCCAGAATGTCTGTGGAACGATACCCTGCTTGACCTCGCTCAGATAAATTTTGGGTGCGGGGACATTATTACCGTCTTTACCCCACCATATACGCCCGTCCCGGTCCATCTCCCAAAATTTTTCTTCCGAAATTCGCCAATATGAACCAGCAGGTGGTCCTTCGATCAAACGTCCGCCGGGGCAGCAAATACTATAAGTTCCTCTGCTATAATAGTTGCGGGCAGCAAGGTTATTGGGCCGCCAAGGCCCTCTCGGGTCGTTGTCCTGATTTCTATACACCTTGTTTTGTTTATCGGTGCGCGGCATGGGATTTGGAATCCAAGCATCCCCATTACGGGCGTAAATTAAAATATGGTCATGGTCTTCAGAGAAATGTCTTGCGCTTGACTTTGGCGCGTAATTCTTCCTCCAAATCACGTTAGTTATGAAGTTCTTCCGGCCGAACGCCTCATCCATGATGACCTTGAGGTAATGTCCCTCGTTGTCGTCAATCGACACCCATATAGAGCCATCCTCCGAGAGCAAGTCGCGCAAAAGTTCAAGGCGTGGCCACATCGTCGACAGCCACTTGCTGTGTTCGAGATTGTCGTCGTAGTGCTCGAAGGCCGAGCGCGTGTTATACGGCGGGTCGATGTAGATGCACTTCACTTGGCCGGCGTAGAACGGTAGAAGTGCTTTGAGTGCTTCCAGATTGTCGCCTTGGATGAGCATGTTGCTGGCGTCTGGGTCGCCGGTGGAAAGGTCGGGGGATTCTTCCAGCAGGCGATAGGGGACGTGGGCGGTAGCGTGGATGTCGGCGTCGCGTGTGAGCCAGTGCAGGGTCGGCATCAGCTATCGTCTCCCGGGGCTTCTGACATGGCTTTTTTGTATTCGGCGATCCATTGTTCGGCTTCTTCTTTGGTGTAGGAGCCGGTGATAGCGCCGCTGTCTTGTGGCAGTTGATTGCTTTTTGGTTTGCCGATATGGGGTTTCAGTATCTCTTGTAGTCTATTTGCTTGGTAATCAGCCAAGCCCCCGACGAGAGATTTCACGTCTTCTTGGCTCAATCCGCCCTCGAAAATTGCCTCCGACAGATTACTTTTTTTACTAATCTGGCTCCTGATACGATCTTCAAAAGAGACAGAAAGAAATAATTCCTCACTATTAGCCCCTTGCAGTCGTGCTTCGGTAAGAATAGCCCCTTGCAGGTGTGCTCCGGGAATCAGAGTAGCTTGCAGTCGTGCTCCGGTAAGATTAGCCCCTTGCAGTCGTGCTTCGGTAAGATTAGCACCTTGCAGGTGTGCTCCGGGAAGCAGAGTCGCTTGCAGTCGTGCTTCGGTAAGATTAGCACCTTGCAATTGTGCCTTGCCGAGATTAGCACCTTGCAGGTGTGCCCAATAAAGAGAAGCACCTTGCAGTTCTGCCCATAGAAGAATAGCCCTTTGCATATACGTTAGGTTTAAGACCGCCTTTGCTAAACGCGCCTCTCTGAGATCGGCCCCGTTAAGCCAGCTTTCCTGCAGGTTGATGCGGCAATCTTTGAAAACTTCGTGCTTCTGCACGAACAGCAACGTCAACAGGCTTTGGACTTCTTCCGAGGGTTTCGATTTGTGTGTTTCCCGATATTCGCTTTCGCCTGTCGTCTGGCGGATATGAGCGCAGAGAATATCGAGCACTGTCTGGCGCAACTCTGCGGTGTTTTGCGCGAGAAGGAAGAGTTCGTGGCCCCCGCCTATGCGCACGGAGACCTTTTCGTGCCCTAGGTGTTCAATCGCGTTTTGTAGGTGATCCTGCCACTGCTTGGGGGACTCGATTTCAGATGCATTACTTGTGATTTGCTGTGCATCTATTCGGGAGAGCTCTTTTTTCGCCGCTTGGAGTGCCTCGCCGTCAAGACAATGCAAGGCTAGGCGTTCCATCAAATCGTCGAAGCCTTGTGAGTGAATATAAAAAGCGTGTCGTCCATTTGCCCTTGCATGTCTAACCAGATCGGCGATGTGTTCCGGCATCTCATCATCGCCATATCCGCACCAGTAAAGAGTTCCTGTTCCCTGTTCGGTGTAGGCGTCTTTAAGTGCTTCCATGACTGATTGGTCGCGCCCGCTATAGCCAGTCACTATCAGAGAAATATTGCGGAGTTCTTCAATAAGAGCCCTTCGGAGTTCTGTTTCTTGCGTTCGCAGCTCTTCTCGTGTGTTCTTCAGGGAGTCATAGCGGTAATCTCCGTGTAGAGAAATGCAAAATAGTTCCCCCTTGGATGGAACCTGCTGCAAACGATTTTGGCAATCAATGCCAACTTCGATTGGTGTAAGGTCGAAATCAGCAGAAGCTCGCGCAGTCAATCCGTCGAAATTTGTTGTCCAGACGGCCCGCACTAAGTCATCTTGAGCCAAATGTGCCAGTAAACGATAGCCCACATGCGGCTTAGCGGTGCGTATCTTGTCCTGAAAATACGCTCGGCGATTCTCCATGATCGGGTAGCATTGTTCGATGTAAAATTCATATTCTTCGACGCTGCCAGCCGATGGATATATGCCTTTCTGATCCAGCCATTCCTGAATACGACTTTGGACGCTGGGGAAGGACAGTTTAGAGAATTGCTCTTCGAGGCTTGGATTATTGGTTGCGAAAATGCTTCTTTTCCACTCCCATATACATTCTTCAGCAGAGGGGACACCGGAACTAATAGATGCACCTGCACCAAGGAAGAGCGCATGCTGAGTAGCTCGATTCACGCCGACTGAACGAACAAAAGCATCAAGTGGAAGGATTAAGTTTCCAGTCATACCAATAAGCGGGAGTCGTGTTACGGTGCTTCGATGCGGAGGACTTGCCCGCGTATCGGGAAGTCCAAGTGGTTTAACAGTTCAGGAACCAGCCCTTTCAAATCATCGATGCCGTTTGCTCTTGCGGCGAGAACTATGATTGCAACATCCTTTTCGCTGATATTCTGTTGGTATTGGATGCTCTGATCGACGGTAATGAGAACATCGAACTCATTCCTCGCCATATCTAAGAGTTCGCCGTTGGTCTTGCCGTCCCATCCCATATATTTGACCGTCCGCACTTCGCGTCCAGGCAAATAGTGTCTCAATGCCCATGGAACCGACTCATCGAGAAGCACTCTCATAAGCGTAACTCTCCAGAGCTTCTTTTGCCATTTCAAGTGCCCTCACCGCCTGCTCGCGGCTTACCGAAGGAAAGTCCTCTAGGAAAACGTCTAGGCTGTACCCAGATGCTAGGTAATCAAAGAGGTTCTTTACAACTACGCGGGTTCCCTTGAAAACAGGCATACCGCTCATAGTGTCCTTGCGGCTGTGAATAACACTGTCTTTGGTTGCGATGGACAGGCTTTCGCTTGCTTGTGTCATGGTACGAGCTCCTGAGCATAGAGTTCGGATACTTTTAACATCGTATCGTTTTTGACATCCAAGATGCGTGTATGACTCTCCGGTTCACGCCCCAACCAGATCGCCTTGTCACTGAGAAAATCAATCGCTTCTGGATGATGCGAAATCAATATAGTCTGTGGCAGAGTGTCGCCACAGCCATCCTCCAATTCGGCGAGCCAAGGTTGCAATTCCGGGAGAGTTATGTAGTTGTCCGGCTCATCCAAAAACAAAGTGCGCTCAGCGTCATCGGCAAAGAGGAGCAAATGAAGTGCGATCAATGCCCGCTGACCATCTGAAAGTTGGTCAAACCGATATATATTGCCTGTTTCTCCATCATTCGCGGAAAACTCGGCTTGCAGTTCCCTGTAATCACTGCCTTTTTGCACAAGTCTCAAGTCCACGAAACCGGGCAGAACATCGCGTAGGTGATCCATTGCCTCAAAAATTCGGCGCGGATGCTCCTGTAAGCGTCCCTGATACCACGAAGCAAAATTCTCACCGCTATCGCTGAGCCTATCGGTGTCGGAATCCGAACCGCTCCTCATGCGTTTTGTCTCCAAAAAAAGCGTCACAAAACGGCGGACTTGATCTCGGAATGCACACAAGCGGGTATTGTCGTGCCGTTCGGCCACTGGTGCAAGACCCGATTGCGTCCAATCGAACGAGTATTTTGGTCCCTCGCTGTGGTCATCGCGGTAGAGCTGTACGTCGCCGTTTATAAAAGTAAAGAGTGGCTTGTCATCGGACAGGAGCTCTTCGCGTATTACTCGTGCGGATCGTCTTTCCAAGCTGTGTTCAATTACAAGCCGGTAAAGACATACTTCACCGGGTATGGCGATTTCCAATTCAAAGTGTTGCTCAAGCTTTGTACTCCAGTGCGTGATGTCAGCAGTGGGAAACAATTCATCGACCCGTGCATCGCCGCGAACAAAGTCACGCAGTTTCCCACAACCTCAAATACGGCTGACTTACCGCATCCATTTACTCCAAGTAGCAGCGTCAGCTCTCCGAAACACAGATCGAAGTTGGTGAGGCACTTATAGTTGTCAACGTGAATTCGCTTTAGCATGGTAATCCCCTAGAGAAGTCTCAAATAGATGGTCAATCTCCTTCTTAAAGATAGACATATTCCCTCAATGGTGAAAAAGCCGCACGCCCGAATTAATCATCAACATTCCGTATTCGTCTGCCGCCTCAATTACCAGATCATCCCGCGTTGACCCGCCAGCTTGGACTAAGTACTCCACGCCTGAACGCTGCGCCCGGTCGATGTTGTCGCGGAAGGGGAAAAAGGCGTCTGAACTCAGTGCCACGCCCTTGAGATTATCCAGCCATGCCCGCTTCTCCTCGGCGCTGAGCCGTTCTGGGACCTCGCGGAAGTTGGCCTCCCATGCCCTGAGTTCGGCCGGAGTGATGTCGTCTTGTAGGTAGATGTCGATGGCGTTGATTTTTTCCGGGCGCTTGAGGCCCCTGGCGAATTTCATGCCTAAGACTTTGGGGTGCAGGCGCAGATACCAGTTGTCGGCCTTGGCGCAGGCCAAGCGCACGCAGTGGACGCGCGACTGCTGGCCGGCACCGGTGCCGATGACTTGGCCGTCGCGGGCTAAGCACACGGAGTTGGATTGGGTGTACTTGAGGGCAATGGTCGCCACTGTTAGGTCGCGACGGGCACTAGCCGGCAAGTCCTTGCGGGCCGTGACGATGTTGTGGAAAAAGGCGTCGTCGGGGATAAAGTCATTGCGTTGCTGGGCGAGTTGGACGCCGAATATCTCGCGTTGCTCAGTCGCGGAAGGCGCGTAATCCGGGTCGATTTGCAGGATGCGGTACTGGCCGCCCTTTTTCTTTTTTAGAATCTCTAAAGCCTCTGGCTCGTAGCCGGGGGCGATGATCCCGTCGGAGACCTCGACGCGGATGAGATCGGCTGTGGAGAAATCGACCACGTCGCTCAGGGCGATCCAGTCGCCGAAGGAGGCGAGGCGGTCGGCACCGCGCGCGCGGGCATAAGCCGTGGCCAGTGGGCTAAGGTCGCGGTCGGCGACGAAGTAGGATGCGCTCAGGGGATCGTCGAGCGGTGCGGCGACGGCGGCACCGGCCGGGGAGACGTGCTTGAACGAAGTGGCAGCCGGTAGGCCGAGGGCGCTTTTGAGATCGCGGACGAGCTGCCAAGCGTTGAGCGCGTCCATGAGGTTGATGTAGCTGGGAGCGTCGTTGAGCGGCGCGATGGGCAGGTCGCGGCCATCGGCCATCGAGCAGCGGGCTCCTGCCTGGTGGGGGTTGCATCCGTAGCGCATGTCAATTGTAGCGGGCATAGCTCCTCCTCGATGAGACTATTTGCAAAAGTTGGGGTGGCGTATTATGTTCGGCAATCGCGGTAAAAAGACAATCGCCAATCAACCCATTTTTGACAAGCCAAGGCGAGGTAAATCGGCCATGTTCAAAGGTTGTAGTACAGCCCTAGTGACGCCCATGAGCGCAGACGGCAGTATTGACTACGGCGGCTTGGAGCAACTCGTAGAATTCCAAATTGCCAACAATATCCAAGCGGTGCTCGCCGTCGGCACGACCGGCGAAAGCCCAACCCTGCTATGGGAGGAGCACAACGAAGTCATCGATCGCACGGTCGCGCTGGCCAAGGGACGCACCCTATCGATTGCTGGCACGGGGAGCAACTCCACCAAGGAGACCATGGCGGGCAGCGAGCACGCCGCCCACATTGGCGCAGACGCCGTGCTGCTGGTCGATCCCTATTACAACGGGCCTAGCTCCTTGGAGATCCGCCGCGAATACGTCGAGCCGGTGGCGCGGGCCTTTCCCGAGGTGCAGGTCATTCCCTACATCATCCCCGGACGCACCGGCTGCATGATGCAAGTGGAGGATTTGGCCATCCTCTCCCACCAGTATCCCAACGTGGCCCAGGTCAAAGAGGCGACCGGCGACCTAGACAATATGGCCAAGACGCGCCGGCTCTGTGGCGATGATTTTACCATCCTCTCGGGCGATGACGACAAGACCGTGCCGATGATGAAGAGCGAGGATATCCGGGCCGCTGGCGTGATCTCGGTGATGTCCAACGTCATTCCGGGTCCCATCCAGCGGCTCACCGAGTTGCTCAATGCCGGCGAGGAGGACGAGGCCGATAGTTTGGCGGAGAAGCTGGCCCCGCTTTTTGGCATCGTCGGCGTTGCGACCACTGAGCAGAGTGCTTATGGCCCGGTCGAGTGCAAGGCTCGCAACCCGGTGCCGATTAAGACGCTGATGAATATCCTCGGCATGCCGGCTGGACCCGTGCGGCAGCCGCTGGGCAAGATGACGCACGCGGGTGTGCAAGTGGTGCTGGACGCCGCGCGCCAAGTACACGCCAACGACCCAACGGCTTTTGCGCCGGTCGCCGAGTTTTTCGGGGTGGATGTGGAAGCGCGTCTGCACGACGACTCGCTGGTCGAGCGCGTGGTGTATCCATCGTATTAATCGAGGCTAGAGCAATGACCAAGATCGTAATCTGCGGGATAGCCGGGCGCATGGGCCAGAGGCTGGCCCACTTGATTTTGACGGCTGCTGATTTGGAGCTGTGCGGCGGCAAGGAGCACCCGACCCACGAGGCTGTGGGGCGCGACATCGGCGAGGTCGTCGGTGCCCGACACTTGGGCCTAACGGTCAGTGACACGCTGTCGGGTATCGTCGAACCCGATCAGGTAGTGGTCTGTTTTACGACCCCGGAGGCGACCCTTGAAGACGCGGCCCTTTGCGCGGTGCGCGGGGTGCCGATGGTGGTGGGGACTACGGGGTTTACCCCGGAGCAGCTCGCGGAATTCAAGCGGACGGTAGCGGACATTACCTGCGTGTTTGCGTCGAATTTTAGCACGGCCATGAACGTGCTCTTCAAGCTGGTCGAAGAAGCGGCGCGAATCTTGGGCGATGACTACGATGTGGAAATCATTGAGGCGCATCACCGGCACAAGGTCGATGCGCCCTCTGGGTCGGCGCTGACGCTGGCCGAGCGGGCCGCGGCCGGTTTGGGCCGCAACTTGCGCGAGGTGGCGGTACACGGGCGGGAGGGCGTGGTCGGCGAGCGCTCCCGGCAAGAGATTGGCATGCACGCGGTCCGCGGCGGCGACTTGGCGGGCGATCACACGGTGCTCTACGCGGCTCTAGGCGAATGTCTCGAACTGCAGCACCGCGCTACGAGTCGCGATTCGTTTGCTTTGGGTGCGTTGCGTGCCGCGCGCTTTGCAGCGCAGGCTGCGCCGGGGATGTACTCGATGGGAGACGTGTTGGGGCTGGGTTAATTGCTCAGCGCTTGGGGCGGAGGAGGTGCTGCGGCGTCGGCCACAGGGTCTGGAGCTTGTCGCGCAGCCGCGCGGCTTCCTCAAAGTTTTCCGACTCCACGGCTACCTTTAGATCGCGCTCTAATTGTTCGCGCTCGGACAGCGGGCGCTCCTGCTCCAATTCCTCGTACCATTCGCGCAAAAAGGAAATCTCGGGCAAATCCTCTTCTAGCTCGGATTCCCATTCTTCGACAAAGCTCTCGATGTGGGCAATGCCGTCTTCCACGGCGCGCATGGCCGTTGGATAATCGTCGCTTCGCAGGGCTAGCATGGCGTACGCCCGGGTCTGCATCATAATCGCGTGTGGATAGTACTGCTCAAAGTACCAGCGGATCTCGTCGTTGGGCGCACACTGATCGACCAATTCAAAAATCTGCAGGGTGTGCTCGGTATCGGCGACGACCCCTTCGTAGTCTTCTAGGTTGAACAGACTTAAATAGCGGTGGTAGTACTGCCATGCCTCTTGGAAGAGTTCTTCGCACTCGTCCTCATTTAGCGCGAAACTTTCCGGGGTCTTGCGCGATTCGACGAGGTCTTGGTAGTAGTCGAGCAGTGAGGGGCAGCCGTGCGGTTGTTGGCCGTCGGGACGGCCGTCCAATTCGAGCTGAAGAAGCCCCATGTCGATGCGGATCTGAAGTTTTTCTTCGCCCTTGCTGGTGCGGATGCGCCGGGCGAGGAATTCGTCAGGCTTGAATTCCCAACCGTTGAGCAAGTCGCCGATATCGTAATTCATGGGCGCGCTCTCTGAAAGAAAATAGAATGAAGAATCCCGGCCCCAAGGAGGCTGGGAGAGCACAAGGGACAATATAGGGCAGAACCTAGCACTGCGCTACTAATCGGCGCATTTCTCGTCAAATTGCTTGACCATACAAAAAAGCGCCGGGCTACAGGCCCCGCGCTCATCGTAGCATATAATATACGAAAAAAGAAAGAATATGTCAAAAAATTTTATTTAAGTAGAATATAAATAATAAGTTAGAACAAATTTTCATTGACAGAATATACCGCCTGATTTACCTTAAGACCGCCCCCAATTCCAATTCATTCCACACAGGAGGACCGATGTCCCAGCACGAGAACGATGCTCTGCAAGTGCAGGGCGACCGGGTGGTGCTAGGGGAGTGGTCGGGCGATCTGGAAGAATTGATCGCCAAGAATGTCGAATTGCGCCAGATGCTGAGCGAAGGGCGCGCCGACGAGGCCCGCGCGCTGCTCAAGAAGCAGGCCGTGGAGGAACAAGCCGCGCTGGTGGCCATAGACGAAAATCCCGAGGAGGTGCTCTCGCTGACCGGCATGGACGCCCGAGGACGCCCGGGGTACTTGCCCGCTGTCGTCGATAAGCTGCCGTCAGAGGTTATCGCCGAGTTGGTCGCCCCCGGCGAGTACAAGCTGGCGAGGTTCAACACCGCGCTGTTGCAAACCATGTCGGCGGAGTCGTTTGCGCGCGCTGTGGAGGACACGCTCGATCCGGTTTACTACCACGGCAACCGCACCAAGGTGTCGTGGGAATGGCTCGAAGCGGTCGCTGCGCTGGATGACCACAGCAAGCGCGCCGCACTCTTGTACAAGGTGGATCAGGGCCTGCTAGAGGACGCTTTCCTCGACAAGGTCGATAGCATCGACATGCACGCCCAAGTCAGCGCCCTAGATGATGTGGGTACAGTGTCGGCCTTCAGCCTGCTGTCGGAATCGGGTCAGGCCGTGATGCTGCCGCCGATCAATGACCCGGAGATCCGCGAGGTCATCTACGCCTTGCACCAAGCCGCGCCTGAGTTGCTAGCAAAGGTGCTGCGCGTTGCGTGGGAACGGGCCGGCGGAGGGAACTCATGAGCCAGCTAGCGCGCGTTGATCTCAACCAAGTCCCGCTCGACCACAATAGTTTCATCGGCCAAGTGGTCGCTGCGGGTCTCGAATACGAGCAACTGCCGCCGCGCTTCATGGATTCGCTGCGGGCTTATCTGCGGATCCACGGGTTGGGTTTTGCCCAGCGCAACCGCACTGGCATTGCCCTTGGCCGTGACCAGTTGCGCCAAGGCATGGAGCGGGGTTTGGCGTGCATGGACTTGGCACTGGAGGAGGCAAGCGGAGGCGATCTCAACGCGGCCGTCGCCAAGCTGGTCAGCGACCCGTTTGACGCGCTCTACAAGCAGGGCTGGGAGCGCGCTTTCCGGCGTTTGGAAGAGATGCGCGAGCAGGCCCGCGCCTTGGTTGGCTGTCCCGAACTGGGCTTTTGGCCCGGTCTGCAGCCCAAAGTCGCAGCTTTGGCAAAGCTCGTGCCCGAGACGTGGGCCGGTCCCAGCGCCATTGACCTGCGCGCCGACGGTCGAATGTTGCAAGAATTAACCGGCAAGGTAGCCTTTGTGCGCTCTCTGCCGCAGCCTTCGGTGGTCGCTTTGCTTGAGCAGGTCGATGTGGATTTCGCTGGTGTGCTGCACCGCGTCATTTTGGCGTTGGCGTTGGGGCGCACCGAACTGGTTGTTAAAAAGGAGCACGTGTCGCGCTTTTGCGCCGAGTGCTTTGACGCGGGTGGGCTGAGGCCCGAGCTACGCCAAGAAGTGCTGGATCAGGTGGCCGGGCATTTGGAGAATGAGGTGGACGACCCGGTGGTCAGGGCCAAGATTGCCGACGAGTTCCGCGCCGAGACCGAGACGTTGGAAAGGGTAGTTTCCGAAGGAGACCTAGACATACTCTTGTTGTCACCAGAGGAGTGGGACGGTGCTACGGCGGCGAAAGCGGACGCTCAAGCAGCGGCGGCGCTTGACAAGGTATCCTTTTGCAGTCAACGTACCTCAAAAGAATCCTGAGCAAAGGAGGCATACTATGCTCAAAGTTGAAAACCTGTCGAAGTGCTACGGCGATGTTCATGTCATACGGAAGCTGGAACTGCTGACGCGGAAGGCTCTGGAGGCTCTCTACGTCCGGTACGTCTCGCAGTCGTCCAAACAAGCTGTCTGACGGCAACCATAATGTATATCGACATCAAGACGGACCAGCAGTATTGGCGTCGTAGGGAAGTTGGCTTGCCGAGCACGTGGAAGCGCGGCAAAGGCACCGAACCCTTCCTCAAGGGCGAGTGGATCACTATCGACGCCAGCGGCGAGGTGCAGCGCATCACCCGCGATCCGCACGACAATATCAGTGTATTTCCGGTTATGGGAGAGGCGCGACCGCTTGCACAAAAGTTGGACGTGGCTGTAGGTCTATATGAGGCTGAGACCGATAACTATTGCGGTGCGCCATCGCTCAACGACCCACTGACGATAGCCAGCGATGGCGGTACGCCCAGTCGAGGCCGTCTGCGCGTGGCAGCAGCTGGTGAACCGGTCATCGCCATGGTCGAGAAGTCCCCAGTGCCAGGCGTCAACGATCTGGTTTTTCGCACGGTAATTACAATCTACGTAACCGAGCAAATCGACGGATATACTTGCCAACTTGATCCCAGAAGCAAGGCCGCCGTCGCGGCTCAGGCGTCTCGACGGCTAGTCAGAAGCGTTTTTATATCTCATGACACATATCACACTGCCAAGCCGGTTTTTGAATTTCTATATGGGTCAATGTGGGATCATATCGCAGGGATGCTAACTGATATTCCGGCTGAAAAGCTGCAAGGTCTCGTCAGAGTATTTTTTGTAGATTCAAAGACTAAGAAAACGTTATTTGACCTCTCGGCACACCATGTCTAAAAGGGGTAATCTGTACACAGGTAGAGCAGGTCATCTTGCGGTTATGGCAGAACTGATGCTTCGGGGGTGGAACACCGCCATTCCAGAAGTCGATGTGGGCGACGATATTTTCGTCGTCCACGATAGCAAGGGGGACTTGCGCCGCGTACAGGTGAAAACGGCTTTGGCCAGACCGTTGCAGGTCGGTCACAGTGCACAGTTCAATCTCTCGCTCTCGCAACTCCAAACGTCAATGACGCCAGAAGTGACATATATTTTTGCTATCCGACTTATCGATCATTGGGACTCTTTTGTCGTGATTGACAGAGAAATTTTGGATGAGGAGCATAGCTCGTATCGCTTGGGGAGCGGAAGCGCCGATAGACTCTTGTTGCGGTTGCGTTTTAAGGGAACAAGCGTCACCTGTAAGCGGCGGGACTTGTCGCAATACCGCAATAACTGGACGGCCTTTCCCATTATTGATCACTGATCAGCTAATTTTTTGGAGAGATTTTATGGCGCATCACGAATTCACCCCCACCCACTACCACAATACCATTGGCTGGCACGAGCCCGTGCTGGCCATTGCCCCCGGCGATACGGTTTCTACCACGACCGTTGACGCCCGCGGCTGGGACCAGCGCGGCGAGCGGGTCGCCGAGCGCGGGAACCCCATGACGGGCCCGTTCTATATCAAGGACGCTGAACCGGGCGACACCTTGGTGGTTCACTTCGACAAGCTATACCCCAACCGCGATTGGGGCTGGACGGGCTGGGCAATCGCGCCCAATGTGCTGGACCCGGGTTTTACAACAGGGATTAAGCGCCAAGAACAGCCGCTGCGGTGGCCGATTGACCTCGCGGCCGGTACGACAACACAGCCGGATGTGCTGCCGGGTTTGGTGCTGCCCCTCGATCCGATGGTGGGTTGTTTCGGGGTGGCCCCGCCGCGCGGTCAGGCCATTTCCACGGCGACCTCTTCGACCCACGGCGGCAACATGGATTACCGAGGCTTTGTCACCGGCGTGACTGTCTATCTGCCGGTCGAGGCTCCGGGGGCGCTCTTCCACTTAGGCGATGGGCATGCCGTTCAGGGCGACGGCGAGATCGTCGGCACGGGCGTGGAAATCTCCTTTGACACGACGTTTAGCGTGGATGTGATCAAAGGCAAGCAGATCGGCTGGCCCCGCGCTGAAAACGACACGCACATTCTCGCGGTCGGCAATGCGCGTCCTTTGGACCAATGCGTGCAGCACGCCACTACCGAGTTGGTGAATTGGCTTACCGAGGACTATGGACTCTCTGAGCTGAGTGCCCACGCGCTCTTGGGGCAGTGCGTGGAATACGATATGGGGAATGTGTACGACCCGGCCTATACGATGGTCTGCAAGGTCGCCAAGTCGCTGCTCTCGGCTATGGGAGCTGAGCGCTCATAGGTCGGCGATGGAGTCGAGGCCCTCGGGCTGCGGCAGGACGTAGCGGACGGGCTGGATGGTGCCGTCGCGGCGGCGCACTTGTTCGACTCGCTTGCACTTGATGACGGAGTGCTCGATGAACAGGTCGTCGTCGATTTGGCAGCCGTAGAGGTAGCTGGTGCCCTTAATGGTTACGCGCTCGCCCACGCGCATGGGGTGCTCGTCGCTGCCAGTCATGAGTACGCCAGATTCGATGCGGCTGTGCGCGCCAATCCGCAGGTTGCCCTTGAGGATATTGCGGCTGAGCACTTCGACCTCGTCGTCGAGCGCGAGGGTTTGATCTGGGTACGTGCTTAGTTCGACGCCGACGCCGATTTGTACCCCTTCGCCTAGCACTATATGGCCGCTCAGATGGCTGCGGTCGCCAATGGTGACTCGCCGGTTGAGCTGGACCTCGGGGCCGATGTAAGTGCCCTTGCCGATGACAATGTCCAAGGGGCCGCACTCGGCGTCCATGTTGAGGATCTGCTCGATGACCTCGTCGGCGATGAAGAAGTCTTCCTCGTCGGCGATGGTGATGGTGTCCTTGAGCTTGTCGTAGGCCCAGCGGCGGGCTATGGCCTCCATCTGACGCCAGACGCTTTTGACGTTGAAGGCGAGGAGTTCCTCTTCGCTGTCGGCCGTGGCGGCCCGCACCACGAGTTGGTGCTGATTGAAAATTTGCACTAGGTCAGTCAGCAGCAATTCGCCTTGGGCATTGTCGGTGTCGAGGTGCTGGATGTACGTGCGCAGGGCATGTTCTCTGAAGGCGACGACGCCGGTGTTGATCTCGCGCGTTTCCAACAGCCCTTGGCGCGTGAAGGCGTAGGTGCGGCCATTGTACGCGGCCTCGTAGGGCGTTGTCGCGTCGAGGCTGAGGATGTCTTTGTGCTCTCTGATTTCAATGACTTTGTCGTGGTCAGCACCCGCTGGCTGCCCGGAGGCGTCGGTGGCTGGCACGCGCACGATGCGGCCATAGGAGTTGGTCTCGGCCGGGCCGCTGTACAGGCCGGTGAGCACCATCATGTCGCAGTCGGCGTTTTCAAAGCTGGCGCGGAATTGAGCTACTACCTGCCCGGTCAACAAACCCATGTCCCCTAAAAAGATGTACACGTCGCGGTCGGCAGCCGCGGCGGGAAAGGCTTGGAGGCCGACGCGCACGGCGTCGCCGGTTCCGGCCGGCTGGCCGAGGACTGGGTTTTCTTGGTACGCGAAAAGACGCCCCGGTTGGGGGCCGGCTGCGCGGGCGACGTCCTCGCCCTTGATGCCCACGACGATGACCTGATTGGGGCTGTCGAGGCCCTCTTGCACGGCGCGGGCCACGCGCACGGCCGTCGGCTGGCCCCAGATTTCGTGCAGCATTTTGGAGGTCTCCGAGCGGATGCGCATACCGTGGCCAGCCGCCAACACGATGCCGATGCGGTGGATGTCGTCTAAAATTGGCGAATTGATTTCTGCGAGCAGGTCGTGCATTGAGTCTCTTTCTCTAGTTGTAGGGGGCCGGTCACCCTTACAGAACGCAATGGTCGGGCGGCGGGTTCCTGTTCATGTAGGGGCGGTTTGTAAACCGCCCCCTACCGGTTCGACATAGATGCGTCTAGGACGTCGACATCCTCGCCGAGGGCCGTGTGCATGAGCAGATCCTGCATGCTGTGGCCTGGGGCATCGCACTCGGATTGGCGGCGGACGTACGTGCCGTCTGGGCGCATCTGCCGAGATTTGGCGCGGTCGGCGAGCGCGAAGGCGAGCAACTCGCGATAGACGCGCTGCTTCAAGTCCGGATCCAAGATGGGGAAGACGACTTCGACCCGAGCGCGCAGGTTGCGATTCATCCAGTCTGCGCTGCCGAGCCAGACTTCCTCGTCGCCGCCGTTGGCAAAGTAAAAGACGCGGCTGTGCTCTAAGAAGCGGCCAATGATGCTGTACACGCGGATGTTCTCGCTGATGCCGTCGAGGCCGGCGCGCAAGCAGCAAATGCCGCGCACGATCAGATCGATTTCGACGCCAGCCTGTGAGGCCGCGTACAGGGCCCTGATGATCGCCGGATCCATGAGACCGTTCATCTTGGCGATGATAGCGGCTGGCCGACCGGCGTGGGCGTGTTCGCTTTCGCGCTCGATGCGGTCGAGCATGCCCTGCATCAGCCCGGAGGGTGCGACTAGCAGTTTTTCAAATTGACTGATGCGGCTGTGGGCGGTGAGCATATTGAAAACCTCGGCCACCTCCGCGGTGATCGTTGGCTCGGCGGTAATCAGCCCTAGATCCGTGTAGAGCCGCGCAGTGGTGTGATTGTAATTGCCGGTACCCAAGTGGGCATAGCGGCGCAGGCGGTCTTGATCGCGGCGCACCAGCATGGAGAGCTTGCAATGGGTCTTCAGGCCCATGATGCCATAGATCACGTGGATACCGCTGTCTTCGAGGCGCTTGGCCCACTCGATGTTGGCCGCTTCGTCGCCGCGGGCCTTTAGCTCGACGAGCACAGTCACTTCCTTGCGGCGCTCGGCTGCGTCGATGAGTGCCTGCCCCACCTCTGAATCGTCGCCCGTGCGGTAGATGGTTTGTTTGATGGCCAGCACTTTGGGGTCGTTGGCCGCCATGCGAATGAAGTCGATCACCGTAGAAAACGACTCGTAGGGGTGGTGCAGGAGAATATCACCGGCGCGGATGGAGTCGAAGAAGGCGTCGGGGTCTTCGGGGAAATCGCGCTCGACGGGTGTGAAGGGGGAGTCCTTGAGGGCGGGGCGCGGGACTAGGCCGTAAAGGGTCATAACCCGATGGAGGTTGACCGGCCCATTGACCCGAAAGACCAGGCTGTCGTCGAGATCGAATTGCTGTTGCAAAAGCGATACTAGCTGGTCGGGTGCACCCGGAGCGATCTCTAACCGCACGGCGTCGGCTTGGCGCTGTTTGGTGACCTGCTCTTCGATTTCTTCCAGCAAATTGTCGGCGTCTTCTTCATTGACGTATAGCTCGCTGTTGCGGGTGATGCGGAACGGGGCCGAGCCGATGACTTCGTAGCCGAAGAACAGCTCGTTGACTTGTAGGTCCATGATCCCGGCCAAGGTCACAAAATGGAGGCCGTCGCCTTGGTTGGGCAGGCGCAAGATGCGCGGCAGCACTCGCGGCACGGTCGCCACGCCCATCATCGTCTGCCCCTGTTCTTCGAGCAGGGCACCGATGCACAGGGCCTTGTTGAGCACGTGGGGGAAGGGATGGGCCGGATCGACGACGATGGGTGTGAGGATCGGTTCGAGTTCTTCCTCCCAGTACTGGTGCACGAAGTCGAGGTGCCCGTCTTTGAGCTGGCGCGCCTCCCAGAAGTAGATGCCCTCGGCCGCTAGGGCTGGGACGAGGTCCTCGTTCCAGCAGCGGTACTGTTCGGCGACTTGCTCGTGGGCTTGTTGGGTGATGCGCTCGAGTTGTTCGGCGGGGGTCAGGCCGTCGGGGCGACTGGGATTGGCCCCCGATTCGTGCAACTGCAGCAGACCGGCCACCCGGATTTCGTAGAACTCGTCGAGATTGCTGGCGACGATGGCCAAGAACTTGATGCGCTCTAGCAGGGGATTGCGCGGGTCTTGGGCTTCTTCGAGCACGCGGGCGTTGAAGTCGAGCCACGAGAGTTCTCGGTTGATGTAGAGTTCGGGGCGCTCGTACGTGGGCGGGCGGACGATTTCGCTCATGTCAGTCGAGTTGGGCGATGGTTTCGCGCACGAATTGCACCGACTTTTTGAGTGCGTCTTTGGGCTCGCCTTCGATACCGCACTCGTAGGCGAGATAGCCGCTAAAGCCGATGTCTTTGAGGGCTTGTAAGCCAGCGCGCCAATCGATGTCACCGGTGCCCGGCTGCATGCGCGTGTTGTCGGCCATGTGGACGTGGGCGACGTGTTTACCGGCTTGGCGGAAGGCGGCGGGAGTGTCGGTTTCTTCGATGTGCATGTGGAAGAAGTCGCTGAGCAGGGCCACGCCTTGGGGGCTGCCAGCGCACTCGATGATTTCGACGCCGTCGGCTTGGCAGCGCAAGAGGTGTTGCTCGTAGCGGTTGAGGGGTTCGAGCAGGAGTAGGGTGCCGTGGCTAGCGGCATGGGCGGCGAGGTCTTTGACCAGTTCGACGAGCAGGGCCTTTTCTAGGGAAATGGCGTCTTGCAGCGGCGACAGGTCGGGTATGCGCGGCCCTCCAAAGATGGGGGGGACGATCTGGCCGACGGCTTGAAAGTGCCCGCAGGCCTCTAGCTGGCGGCGGGTCTCGGCGAGGCTGTTGGCGCGCTTGCCTGGGTCTGGGTCGAGCCAGTCAAAGGTCTCTTGGCCGCAGATGGAAGCGATTTTGATGGAGCGGCCGGCGAGGGCCTGTTCGTACTGTTCGACGTGGTCGTACAGACGCGAGCGGCCGCCGACTTCTAGGCCTTCGATGTTCAGCGATTCGGCGAAGTCGAGCTTTTCCGCGAGGCTTTGTCCGGGCAGTAGCCCTTCCTGTAAGGCGATTTTCATGGCGTCCTTTCTTCTGGCGGTCCAGCGTTAAAACTGGACGCCGAGCTTGATGTTTGCTTCGGGTTGGGTGGCGATTTTGGGATATGCGTCGAGCAGGTCGTCAAAGGATACGATGGGCTGCACGATGGGCAGGCAATCGACTAGGCCCGCAGCGAGCATGCGCCAGCAGACGTCGTAGATGCGGGTGTTGTCCCAATTGGGGTGGTCGGGGTTTGGCTCGCTATTGGCGCGCGAGAACACGATGTGCGGCCGGTTCATGTGGGCTTCGGCACCTAAGTCGATCCCCGTCGTCCACGCGCCGGGGTACGCACCGGCCACGATCGTGCCCCGGTAGGCGATCCCGCGCAGAGCTTGCTGCATGGCCGCGGGATGGCCGCTGTAATCAATGATCACGTCTGCGCCGCGATTGGCCGTGGCCTTCTTGATTTCTAGGCCAGCGTCGCATTGGGTAGGGTCGAGGACGAGGTCGGCTCCGCAGGCGCGGGCTGTTTCGCGCCGGTTGGCCAGAGGATCGAGGGCGATGATGGGATGGGCACCGGCCAAGCGGCAGAATTGCACGGCGATCAGGCCGATGGCCCCGAGGCCCGAGACGGCTACGGCGTCGCCGATGCGGATGTGTCCGTCGCGCACGGCACCGAGGGCAAAATCCGCCGGGTCGAGGCAGACGGCGGCTTGCCAAGGGACGTCTGCGGGCAAGCGGCGCGCGGTTTCGGGCCAGACGTGTTCTTCGCGGAACGGCCCGTAGGAGAAGATGCGGTCGCCTTCTTTGAGCTGTGTGACGCCCGGACCTAGCTCGACGACTTCGCCGACGCCCATGTTGCCTAGCGAAACGGGGTATTGGACGCCCTCGCCTTGATGGTCGAAGATGCGAAGTTCGGAGTCGAAGCGGCCGCGCGGGCTGGCGTACCCCTTAAACTGCGACATTTCAGTGCCGTGCTTGGCGGCCGCGTACAGGCTTTTGACGCGGACTTGGCCTTCTGACAGCGGTGGCGATTCGCATTCCTGAAAGGCCACTTGCTCGGCGGCCGGGGCGATGAGTGCTCGGGGCATGGGGCGACTCGCTTGACGTTGGGCGCGTTTTTTGGGTTTATAGCGAGCCAAAATATACACTTCTCAGCGAGGATATGCCATGTCAGAACGCGTACAGATCGTAGTCCCCGGTGACAATCCAATCCAGATCGCCGGTTCGCCGCATTTGCAGCGGCTCGCTCCCTATGGGGATGTCACCCTGTTCGAGGATACGCCGCAAAGTGCGGACGAGAAAATCGCGCGGGCCGAGGGCGCGCAAATCATTATCAATACGCGCGGAGTAGTAACGTGGCGCGAGGAAATGCGCCGCTTGCCCGCGCTCAAGATGATTGCCACCTGCTCCATCGGCACGGACATGATCGACTTGGCGATTGCCAAGGAGCTTGGGATCGTGGTGTCGAACCAGCCCGGCCGCACCGCGCCGGTGGTGGCCGAGCACATGTTC
This sequence comes from Candidatus Latescibacterota bacterium, assembly GCA_022825185.1. The sequence goes on from JAJDYK010000040.1 coordinate 32,489, forward strand.
GGGCTGATGTTCGCCCTGTCCAAGCGCGCCTATTTCCAGACCGCCGAGCTGAAGGCTGGCCGCTGGACGCGCGAGATGAATACCATGCTGCAAGGGAAGGTGTTAGGCGTGGTGGGCACGGGGCCGATTGGCGCGGAGATGGCGCGGTTGGGGCGGGCCATTGGCATGGAGGTCATTGCGTGGACTTTCAATCCGTCGCCTGAGCGCGCGGCCGAGTATGGGGTGCGCTTTGTGGAACTCGACGAACTGTTGCAGACTGCGGATGTGGTCAGTCTGCACGTGAAGTTGACTGAGGATACTCGGCACTTGCTCGGGGTGCGTGAGTTTGGGCTGATGAAAGAGGGGGCGATAGTGTTGAACGGCGCACGTGGCGACGTGCTGGACATCAACGCTTTGCGCGCTGCTCTGTTGTCTGGGCATGTGGGTGGGGCCGGGCTGGACGTGTTTCCCGAGGAGCCGTTGCCGAGCGACGATCCCATTCTCGATTGCGATCAGGTGGTGTTGACGCCTCATGCAGCGGATCAGACGCCCGAGGGGGTGGATTTGCTGAACGAGGGTGCGGTCGATAATGTGATTGCGTTTTTGGAAGGGAAGCCGCGGAATAATGTGGCGGTGTGAGCCGAATGGATAAGGGGAGTGCAAGGGGCAACGCGCGGTGCGAGAGTAGGCTGTGAACGATCAAAAACATCTAGAGAAAGAGAAGTTTGCCGCGGCAATGGGGCGCGAGCCATCCTTGGAAGTGGTGGACGATAAGGGGCGGACGGACCTGCACCATGCAGCGACATTGAGCCTGCCCGCCCTGACTACATCCCTGCTGAAC
>JAJDYK010000073.1 GCA_022825185.1 Candidatus Latescibacterota bacterium
GTTTTTGTGCGCGTCCCCAAAGCGCTCCGGCCAACCGACCCACACCTCCAACTCGTTGATGGGTTCCTCCACCTCGGCGCTGAAGTACACATTGGCAAACATATTGCCCTGATTGTCCGGGGTGATGTCCCCCCGCTCGCGTACGAGGGTGAGCGGCTCGCCGTTGGCCTCCAAGCGCATCTGCTCTTCGACAAAGGCGAATACGTCGTCGAGGCCGGCCTCTATCTCTTCGTAGTACAGCAGGCTGTCCCCGTTTTCATCGATGCCGATTTTCAGCAGGTCGAAGTCGTCTAGGCGCACGCGCACTTTGAGCGCAGTCTCTTCCGCGATCAAATTCGTGTAGCTGGTGTTGAGCTTGTGAGCGTGAACTGAACTGGGAGAGGCAAAAAACAGCAGGACGAATGCGAATGTGAGTATCAAACTAAGGCGTGTCTTCATTTTCCTTGTTTTCTAGCAAAGAGCGGATATAAGCAGCAATCTGCTCGCGATCCTCCGCCGAGAGATGTGCATAGCCCGGCATGGAAGTACCGGGCATTCCCTTCTGAATCGTCCGAGCGATGGCGGCCTTGCTGTGGCCGTTTTTGTAGGCGGCGGGATCGCGGAAATCGCGCGGAGGCGGCTTGAGCGTTGCCGCGATCTGACCATCGCCGCGACCGTCCGGGCCATGGCACACCGCGCACCCATTGCGCGTAAAGAGGGCCTTGCCCTGTTCCACCGCGCCTTTGTCGTCGCTTTCCCCAGCGCAGCCAGCCACCAAAGCAGCCAACGCCCAGCGCAATATCGCGGCCCTAGGCACCTCGGCTCTGCAATTCAAAGCTGAAGGTCGTCCCCGCCCCTAATTTGCTCTGCACGGACACTTGCTCGCCGTGGACTTCGGCAATGTGGCGCACGATAGACAAGCCCAAGCCCGTACCGCCGAGATCGCGCGAGCGCCCCTTGTCAACCCGATAGAAGCGCTCGAAAATCCGCCCCAAGTCCTCGGAGGGGATGCCAATGCCCGTATCTTCGACATAAATCGTCAGGCGATCGGTGCCCTCTACGGGCCGCGTGCCAATGAGGACTTTCCCACCGGCGGGCGTGTATTTGACGGCGTTGTCGAGCAAGTTGATTAGGGCCTGTTCAATTAATTTGGGGTCGCAGAGCACCTGGACAGACGGCGGAATGTCGCAGTTAATGGCGATTTGCTTTTGCGCGGCCGCTTGGCTGACCGAACCGACGGACGTATCGACTAAGGGCTTTAGCTCACAAGGAATCAGCTCGACTTCCAGTTGCTCAGACTCCAAACGCGACAGGTCGAGCAAGTCGCCGAGCAAGTGCGTCAGGCGGTCGGCGTGATTCTCAATGATGCCGGTAAAGCGACGCGCCGTCTCCCGGTCATCGACCGCGCCATCAGATAAAATCTCGGCATAGCCCTTAATGGCTGTCAATGGCGTACACAACTCGTGCGACACATTGGCCACAAAGTCGCGGCGCATCCGCTCAAGTTGGCGCAAGCGCGTAATATCGTAGAGCACCGCCACCGCGCCAATGCACTCGTTCCCTTCGAAGACGGGCGCGACCTGCATGTCCAAATGGCGCTCCGGCGCTCCGGTCAGCTCCACTTCCATTTCTCGGCGGCGGCCTTCGGCCAAACACCCGGCTAGCGCGTCTTGGATAGCCGAGTAGCGCACGACCTCGGCGGTCAACAGCCCCTCTAGCGGCGGATTTAAGCCAAACAGGTTGGCCAGCGCCTTGTTGGCCAGCACCACCCGACCATCGCGATCGACGACCAAGATGGCCTCGGTAATGCTTTCGAGGATGACCTCTAAGCGATTGTTTTCGCTTTCTAGCTGACCGACGCGCTGTTGAATGCGCTCGGCGAGTTCCTCTAGTGGACGCGCCAACTCGGGATGGAATGCCTCCAGCCAAGCCAAGTCGCCGGAGACCGCTTTGTCGAGCTGGTGCAACCGCTCTCCCTGCCGGCGAGCCGTGCGGCCCCAGAACCAAATTTGGCCGCCAGTCCAAAGCGCGGCCAACACAAGTGCGAGTGCGATGTGACCGCTCCACCAGACGAGCGCCACCAACAGCGCGTTGCCGAGGAGTAACATCCACCCGAAGTGCACCCTATCGTCCCTCGCGGCGAAAGCGATAGCCCATGCCGCGCACGGTTTCGACCATCTCGGCGGCCGTCCCGAGCTTTTCCCGCAGGCGGCGGATGTGCGTGTCAACCGTGCGGCGATAGCCAACGTATTCGTAGCCCCACACCACCTTGAGCAACTCTTCCCGCGACTGCACCCGCCCGCGCCGCTGCGCAAGGGTCGTCAAGAGCTTGAACTCGGTCGCCGTCAGATCGATGGGATCGCTGTCGAGTTGCACCTGACATCCCACCGGATCAATGGCCAAGGGCCCGGCCACGATCTGCACAGCTTCCGCTTCGCCGCGGCCTTGGACCCGGCGCAAGATGGCGCGGATGCGCAAGACGAGCTCGCGCGGAGAAAAGGGCTTGACCAAGTAATCATCTGCGCCCAATTCCAAGCCGACGATGCGGTCGATCTCGCCGGCGCGTGCCGTCAGCATCAAGACCGGTATGTCCTTAGTGCGGGGATTTTGCTTGAGAAGGCGGCAAACCTCTAAGCCGCCAATGCCCGGCAGCATCAAATCCAAGACCACGAGGCAAACCGGCTCTTGCTCAATCGCGCTCAGGGCCTGCTCTTCGTCCTCGGCTGGCACGACGGCAAAACCGGACTGTTCTAGATGGTACGAGACCAAGGTGAGAATGTCGGGCTCGTCCTCGACGACTAGGATCTTGTCGTTCATGAGTCCTTTTCCTCCCACCATTCTTCTTTTTGGTGCCGCACGATGCGCCCCTCGACGAGGAACGCCACGTTCTCGGCGATGTTGGAGGCGTGATCGCCGATCCTTTCTAGATGCCGCGACACCAAGATCAGGTAAATGCCGCGGTCGATGGTGTCCGGCCCAATCGACGGCGCGTGCATGTACGTGAGCAACTCGCGAAAAATCTGGTCGCGCAACAGATCGAGTTCCTCATCGCGCTGACCAACGTCGCGCGCCAAGTCCACATCGCGGCGCACGAACGCGTCGAGGGCATCCTTGACCATACCCTGGGCCAATTCGGACATGCGTGGGATGTCGATCAGTGGCTTGAGCAGCGGCATCTTGTTGAGCACCTCGGCGCGCTGGACGATGTTGACGGCTTCGTCGTTGATCCGCTCTAGATCTTCATTGATTTTCAAGATGCAGGCCAACAGCCGCAGGTCGCTAGCCATCGGCCCTTGGGTCGCAAACACCTTCAGGCAGGTCTCCTCAATGCCGATCTCCCAATCGTCGATCTTCTTCCCCCCCTCAATCACTACCTGCACTAGCTCGTCGTCGCGCTCCACGAGGGCGCGCACGGCCTGCCCAATGGACTCCTCAACGGCTCCGCTCATTCTCAACAAGTCCTGTTTGAGCTCGTCTAATTGCTGGTCGAATCTTCGTTCCATGGTGCCTTTCCGCCTCAGCCGAAGCGACCGGTTACATAGTCTTCGGTTTGTTTGTTGCGGGGGTTGGTAAACATGTCTTCAGTCTGGTTAAACTCGATCAAGGAACCCAAATAGTAGAAGGCCGTGTAGGTCGAAATCCGCGCCGCCTGTTGCAGATTGTGCGTGACGACGATGATGGTGTAATCGGACTTCAGCTCGGTGATCGTCTCCTCGACCCGCGCGGTAGCAATCGGATCCAGCGCCGAGCACGGCTCGTCCATCAGCACCACCTCCGGCTCAACGGCGAGAGTGCGCGCAATGCACAGCCGCTGCTGCTGACCGCCGGACAGGCTCAGCGCATTGTCCTTGAGCCGGTCCTTGACCTCGTCCCACAGCGCCGCAGCCTGCAGGCTCTTCTCCACAGCCTCGTCGAGCACCCGACGGCGGTTTTCCCCGGCGATGCGCAGGCCGTAGGCCACGTTCTCGTAGATGGACTTGGGGAAGGGATTGGATTTTTGGAACACCATGCCCACCCGCCGCCGCAAGTCGATCACATCGCAATCGGGCGCGTAAATGTCGCGGCCACTGACCCGCACTGACCCTTCAATGCGCGCGGATTCGATCAGGTCATTGAGGCGATTGAAGCAACGCAAGAGCGTCGATTTACCGCAGCCCGAAGGGCCGATAAACGCGGTCACCTCGCGCTCGGGAACGCTCAGGTCTATGTCGTGCAAAGCCTGAGTCTCGCCGTAGAACATGTTCAGATTTTCCACCTCGACGATGGAATTTGCCTGGTCCGAGGCTAAAGGCTGGCTCATGGCATCTCCTAAAAGGCCGCGGTGGCGTACTTCCTGCGCAATTTGTTGCGGACGACAATGGCCGTCAAGTTCAGGAGCAGTACAATGGTCAACAGCAGCAGGGCCGTAGTGTACACCATGGGCCGGGCCGCCTCCACATTGGGTGACTGGAAGCCCACGTCGTAGATGTGGAAGCCCAAGTGCATAAACTTGCGCTCCAAGTGAAAAAATGGCGCGAACGCATCGAACGGTAAATCCGGCGCTAGCTTGACGACGCCAGTGATCATTAGCGGTGCGACCTCGCCGGCCCCGCGCGCCGTGGCCAAGATGACGCCCGTGAGAATGCCCGGCAGGGCACTGGGCAGTACCACGCTCCAAATCATCTGAAATTTGGTCGCTCCCAAAGCCAGCGCGCCTTCGCGCATCTCGCGGGGCACGGCCGCCAAGCTCTCCTCCGTGGCAACGATGACGACCGGCACCGTCAGCAGGGCCAAGGTCAGCGAGGCCCAGAGAATGCCGCCGGTGCCAAAGGTGGGCGTCGGCAGGGCATCCGCGTAAAAGAGCTGGTCAATGCTGCCGCCGATGCCATACACGAAGAAGCCCAAGCCAAACATGCCAAAGACAATAGAAGGCACGCCCGCCAAGTTGTTGACCGCAATGCGCACGAGGCGCACCAAAAATCCCTGCCGGGCGTATTCGCGCAGGTAGAGTGCCGCAAGGACTCCAAAGGGCACGGCCGCCAAGCTCATCAGCATCACCATCATCACCGTGCCAAACAGCGCGGGGAAGATGCCGCCCTCGGTGTTGGATTCGCGCGGCTCGCCGGCCACAAATTCCCAGCCCTTGGACAGATAGGTCTGTACCTTGGCCCCGACCCCCATCAAATTGGGGCGATAGGCGCGGACGATGGCCGCCACCTTGACGCGGCGCGACTCACCCCCGGCCAGCGCGACCTCCACTTCCCAGCGCTCCTGCTGCACCCGCAACTCGTCCAAGCGCCCAGACAGGGCCTCGTGCTCGTCCCACAGGGCCTGACGACGAACCTCGTTTGCAGCGAGTTGCGCATCGTTTTGCTCGCGTTGCAACCGCCGCTCCTGCAGGCGCAAGTCATCTATGGCGCGGTTGAGCTTGTCCAACTCGCCGCGCTCCAAGGTGTGAATGCGCTCGTCCAGTTCGCCGACTTGGTCCAGCAGTTCCTGTAAGACTTCCCAAACCCCCTCCCCTTTTGCCAGCAGCCGCTCCTCCTCGTACAAGGCCGCGATAAAGCCGTGCATATCGCCCCACTCAACCCGCTCGAAGACCACGGCCTCGGCTGGCCTTTCGCGCTCGGCAATCGCGTCTTCATCCACCCAGCGAAAGTCTTGGCCATACGCGTCGCGGTTGCCGACCTTGAGCTGCA
>JAJDYK010000041.1 GCA_022825185.1 Candidatus Latescibacterota bacterium
GGGGCTGTGTCCCCGACTGAAGCTCGTCTTTGCGAGAGCTAACACGTGGCAAGAGGCCGTGGCGCGAAAATGAAAACGCGCTGCGGCCTCTTTTTTTGTGAAAAATGCTTGACATTGTATCAGGTTTATACTGAACTTTTGTTCAGGTAAAAAGAGTGCTAAAACGGAATCGAAAAAATGAAAACCAACGACAAAACAAGACACTTCAACACCGCCCCTTGGGCCTTTGCCCACGGCGGTGCCAAGATGCGCGTTGCGACCAGGGCCGGCCGGGTCATCGACGCGCGACAGCGCTTCGCCGCTTTGCGGCGCGGCATAGACAGCGGGGCGTTGCCGCCCACCCCGGGCGGACGGCAGCGGGTCTGCGCGACATTCACCCAGCCAACCAAGGACCTCATCGCAAGGAGCAACTACACTATGCGACGCGAGATCATCAACCAAGGACTGATGTACGTACTCATCAGCCTATTTGTATTCGCGATGATGCCGCTCCTGCGCTTCCTCAGCTAATGGCTATTTGACGCGCAGCGGCATTGCGAAACGGCCTGGGGCAGCGGCAGCGACCGCTGCCCCAGGAATATCAACCCCCTCGACCTTAGGAAACAGAAAAAAACATGCAAAACCGCAAGACAGATGTGCGTTTTCGGCTGACTAACTGGCTGTATTGCTTGGCATCGGTGGCCTGTGCGGTTCTCGGCCCCCGCGTTCTGCACGCCCATCAAGCGCCCGACCGCGCGCTCGACGCCGTGCGTATAGAAGACGCTCGTCCGCAGATCGACGGCGTGCTCGACGATCCAGTGTGGCAGCAGGCCCCGATTTTTACGGGTTTCGTCCAGCGCGAGCCAGAGGAAGGGCAGCCGGCAAGTGAAAAGACCACTGTACAGTTGGCGTACGACGACGAGGCGCTCTACGTGGGGATCATGGCCTACGATTCGGCACCCGAGCAGATCGTCTCGCGCTTAGTGCGCCGCGACCAGTGGACCGAAGCCGATTGGATCCAAGTCAGCTTGGACACGCATCACGATCACCAGACGGGCTACGCCTTTGCGGTGTACGCCGGTGGATCAATCTACGACGCTGTAATCAAGGATTACGGTTGGGACAACGACACTTGGAACGGCGTGTGGGAATCTGCGCATACCATCGGCCCAGAGGGATGGAGCGTGGAGTTTGCCATCCCGTTCCACAACCTCCGCTTTAGCAGCGGCGGGGACTGGGGCATCAACGTCGCCCGCTACATCAGCCGCAAGAAGGAACAGGCCTTCTGGGTCATGGTTCCGCGCAAAGAAAGCGGCTCAGTCTCGCGCTTTGCCCACTTAGAGGGCTTGGTGGACATCGAATCTAAGCGTACGCTGAAACTTTTGCCCTACTCGGTGGGCCGCTCCACCGTGGCGGATACGCGCGAATTATTCGGCAATGCCGGCGCGGACTTGCGCTACGGGCTGTCGTCGAATATCTCGCTCAACGCCACGATCAACCCGGATTTCGGCCAAGTGGAAGCCGACCCGGCCGAGCTCAATCTCTCGGTCTTTGAGACCTTCCAGGATGAGCGCCGCCCTTTCTTCGTGGAGGACGGGGAGGCGTTCGACACGCCAATCGATTTGTTCTACTCGCGGCGCATTGGCCGCCAGCCCGGCTATCACTCGCTGCCCGACGGCTACGACGCGCTCAACGAGAGCGAGTCCACCACCATTCTGGGCGCGGCCAAGCTGACGGGCAAGACCGCGTCCAAGACCACTTTTGGCCTGCTGACGGCGCTTACTGCCAAAGAGTACGCGCGCGTTGAGACGACCATGGTGCGCGAGGTATCCGGCGAAGAGTACCAAGAGCGCAGCGACTTTCTCGTCGAGCCGCGCACTCACTTTCTCGTCGGCCGCGTCAAGCAGGATCTATTTGCTGGCAACTCGCACGTCGGCCTCTTGGGCACGGCTGTGCAGCGTGACCGCGCACGCGATGCCTATACCGGCGGCGTAGATTGGACCCTCAAGTGGCACGACAATGGATACACCTTTTGGGGCCAACTCGCCGGTAGTCGCGCCACAGTGGATGACCAGCGCCGCGGCGGTTTGGGCAATATGGCGGTCTTGAGCAAGAACAGCGGCTGGTTGCGCGGCGAGCTTTGGTGGGAGGCTTATTCGCGGCATTTCGAGATCGACGACTTGGGCTTCCAATGGCGCAGCGACTTCTACAACCCCTGGCTCTGGATCCAGCTGCGCAAGGAAGAGGACTGGGCCATCTTCCGCCGCAATTTCTACAACTTCAACCGCTGGGGCACGTGGAACTTCGACCGCACCAACCTGCAAAACGGCTTTGACTTCAACACTCACCACCAGTTCAAAAATTACTGGTGGGTCCACTTCGACTACTACCACATGTGGCGGTCCTTCGACGACCTCGACACGCGCGGCGGCCCTCTAATCGCGAGGCCGGCAAGCGACGGCTTTGAGATTGAGATAGAAAGCGACGACCGCTTTATGGTCAGCGGTTGGGTCGAGTACGAGTGGGAGGACAACTCGGCTGGCAGCACCCGCCGCAAGGTCTCCGGCAGCATCCGCATCCGGCCGACTTCGCGGTTCGAGATCAGTCTGCGGCCGCGCTATAGTTGGAATTTCAACGATGCCCAATGGGTCGAAAACTTCGATGTGGACGGCGATGGCGAAGACGATCAATTCGTGTACGGGGAATTAGACAGCCAAACCCTCGATCTGACGACGCGGGCCAACATTCTCTTTAGCCGCGACTTGAGTTTGGAGTTCTATGTCCAGCCTTTTATTAGTGCGGGCCAGTACGCCAACTTCAAGGAACTGGCGCGGCCGCGTTCCTACTCGTTTGTCGCGCATCCCGGCCCAGAGGAAAGCCCTGATTTCCGCAACCGCTCGCTGCACAGCAACGCCGTCCTGCGCTGGGAGTACAAGCCGGGCAGCACCCTGTTCGTCGTCTGGTCGCAGTTCCGCCACGACGACTCCGACTGGGGCGCGTTTCGCCCTGGGTACAACCTGCGGCGCAGCTTTGTAGATGAGGGAACTAATATCTTCTTGGTGAAGTTCAACTATTGGCTGAACATCTAGGACGGGGATGTAGTTGCCTTGTCATGCTGAGGGAGCCGATAGGCGGATGAAGTATCTTTCTACTTAATCGATCTCCCCGGGTAGGAGATGCCTCGACTCCGCCGCGCTCCGCTCAGCATGACAGGGCCTATTCTTCCAAAAAGCTCCACAGCGCGTCGAATCGCGCTCCTTCAATCGGCTCTCGCAGCACCGAGTTGACGCCTTTTTCCGCCATGTAGCGCGGTGTAAACGCCAGCCCCTTTTGCAATGCCGTGCGCTCCAGTCCCATTTGACTAGGCCGCCAGCGCACCTGACAGCGGTCCAGCCGCTTGGCGAACCCCGCCGTATCCCCCGCGCAGCACCAGGTGATAATCATCGCTCCCAAGGCCACTAGCTCGCCGTGGATCCAGGTCTGTTGGTTGGCCGTCTCCAGCGCGATCCAGAACGGATGGTCGCCGCTTTCTGTGGGAGCTTTCAACTGCTGGCTATCGCGCTCTTTAATCCGCTGCGCGATGTTGGCCGCGCTCGCCTCTGTCATCCGTCCGTTGGCATCGAGCGTTGCGGCAAAAGAGCTGGCGATTGACTCGTGATGGGCTACCTGTTGTGCCGCCAGCGCCGGGTCGAACGCTGCCCCTTGCCCCAGCGCCGCCCGCCGCCGCCACTCTTCCAGTCCCGCATGACCGCAGAGGATGTCGCCCAGTCCGGCGGTGTGCAAGTAATCCGGTGCCTTGAGGACCACATCGACATCTATGAGCACGTATTGGCAATCCACCCACGGCCAGTCGTCTAAACCGCCCACGGTCTGATAGCCGTCCCACCGCGCCACATGGCTGTGGATGATCGCCCCGGAAGAGAGGATCGTCGGCACCAAGATCAGCTCGGCGTCCTTGTCGAGGGCCACGAACTTAGAAGCGTCTAGGGCCTTGCCGCCGCCCAAGCCGATGACCAGCTCGATCCCGGCTGGCAGCTGGTCGCTGAGGTCCTGCTGATGCGCCGAGTCCAACCACTCGGCAAAGACCACGCCCGCTGGCTCGCGCACTAGGTGTTCTCGGGCAGCGGCGTACGCGCTGGGCGTGGTGACAATCGCATACGCTGGCCAGTGGGCGCTTGCTCGTTGCAACAGGCCGCGGGCGACGCGCATGTCGTATTCAGCAGCCGGTTTGCACTGGCGGCCCATGGACCAGCCTCGATTGGTTTTCGGCATTTGTTCTCCGTCTCGTCGTAGGCAAAGTAGGGGCGATCGGCCGGTCGTCCCTACTTACGCAGGCATGACAAAAACTGCGTAACGTCTGAGATTGCTATTGCACAACAATATACAAGCCCTTTTTTCATCGCCAACGCATCTTTCCAATTCCAAAATCTTATGTCCGCTGCCCCCATCGCCTGCGTCGCGGCGAGCGGTTTTGAGAGCCACTGCAAAATTCCGATATTGTACAACATCCGCTCCTTCACAGGTTTGCTGCCATGCGCTCTCTACTGTTGTTCTTCTCCCTCGTTCTTGCAGGCTGCTATGCGGCCTCGCTCGGGCCCGATCCCTTGGGCCATTTTGCCGCGCGCACCGACCACCTCCACCGCCTAGAGCCGCTCGGCGAGCGCATCTTGCACGGAGCCGCGCTCAGCTATGGGCCGCTTGATCCCGAAGAGCGCACGCGGCCGCTTTTCTATGCGGTGTACTACGAGCTCCACGACCTGCCCTACGACTGGCATATGGCGTTGCTCGCCAATCTGGACCAGCACGTAGGGTACGGCTTGCCGCAAATCGACCTTGGTTTCAACTCCGCCGGCCAGCCCTACGAGGCGGCTATTGCCGAGGGCCAACTCGACGAGGCGATTGAGCGGCTCTGCTGGGGGTTGCAGCAGCTAGAGCGCCCGGTTTTGCTGCGGTTGGGCTATGCGTTCAAGAGCTCTTGGCGCGCCTATGACGCGACCAGCTACACCGAGGCTTGGCGGCGCATAGAGCAAATGCTGCGGGGTCGCTGGGGCTTGGAGCACGTTGCGCTGGTATGGACGCACAAGGACGACGGCGGCTCTGATTACTTGGCCTACTATCCGGGAGATGAGTACGTCGATTGGTGGTCAATTGACGTGGCCGCGCCGCAAGATCTGCGCCGCAGCCGCGCCTTTGTCGAGGCGGCGCAGGAGCGCGGCTACCCCGTGCTCGTCGGCGTGGTCACGCCAGTTACCACCGATCTGGGCCGGGCCGAGCAGGCGTGGCCCCATTGGTTCATCCCCTTCCTCCGTTTCTTGCGCCACCATCCCAACATCAAGGCATTTACCTACATAGATTGGGACTGGTCGCAGACAGAGCGCTTTGTCGATCCCATACTCTTTGCGCGCTACCGCAGCGAGCTGATGAACCCGAATTACCTACACCCGGCCTCGCCCGGCGAGTAGCGCTGGAACCTAAATCTCGATCCCTAGCTTAGAGAAAGGATGCAGCAGATGGATAAAGTCGATGTGCACGTTCACGTCTTCGACCTGCCGAGCGAATGGTTTCCCCGCGAGCTGAGCAGCCTCGCACCGGCCGATCGCGCCTGTCCGATTGAGGCGCTGATAGCCGACATGGATGCTTCGGGTATTGACCGCGCCGTGCTGATCGAAATGAACGGCACCCAAATCGAGCATCACGCCTATGTCACGCATTGCGTGCAGACGTGGCCCGACCGCTTTACGGCGACGGGTTTGATTGACCTAAACGATCCAGACCCGCCCGCTCGCCTGCGCGAGCTCGTCGCCGCCACTGGCATTGAGGGGATCCGGCTGGGGGCGTTGGGCGACCCGGCCGCACAGCGGGCCGAGGACCTGGCGACCTACGCGGTCTTTGAGTGTGCGGACGAGTTAGGGCTCAACATCAATATCTACACCGGCGGTGCCCAGTTCCCCTGCATCGAACTGCTGGCCGCGGCTTTTCCCGGCGTGAACATTTCCCTCGACCATCTCGGCGTGATGCCAACCACGCCCAACGAGCCAGACCAGTGGGGTCGTCCCCGCTTTGAC
>JAJDYK010000101.1 GCA_022825185.1 Candidatus Latescibacterota bacterium
CCAACGGGCGGACTCGTGGTGGATGTCGCGAACCGGCGTGTTTTTTACGGCCGTCGCCATCATGTTGCTGCCGACCGTGGCGATGGGGGTTATCTTTCCGCTGGTCGGCCAAATCTACACGCGACAACTAGCGCGTCTGGGACGCGGCATAGGCGATATTGGCGCTGTCAACAGCTTGGGCGCGGTTGGGGGGGCCTTTGTGACGGGGTTTGTGCTAATTCCGCTACTGGGGACCGAGTGGAGCGTCAAGGTGTTAGCGGCGTTGAATGGCTTGGTTGGCCTGACGCTCGCCTTGCTTAGCCAGCAACGCAAGCGGCTGGTCTGGAGCGGAGCAGCGGGTTTGGCACTCCTGCTAGTCCTGGTGCCCTCGGATGTGCTGCGGCGCATTGCAGAGCCAGCGGCAGTCAACCGAGAACTGGTGTTTTACCAAGAGGGTGCCGAAGGCGTCATCACCGTCGAACAACAAACCGATGGTTTCCGCAAAATGGCGCTCAATGGGGGCGGGCAGGTGCCGACCGACTACAGCTCGCTGCAAATTTTTCGCCTACTGGGCCATTTGCCCCTGCTCCTGCATCCCGATCCGCAAGAGGTGTTAGTCGTCTCCTTGGGCGGCGGGATCGCCTTGGGCGGTGCGGCCCAATACGAGCCGCGACGCATCACTTGCGTTGAATTGGTGCCGGAGGTGATAGACGCGGCCCGGTTGCACTTTGGCGAATTCAATCACCACGTGCTCGAGAATCCGACTGCGTGGAATATCGAGTTAGTTATCGACGACGGCCGCAATTTTCTCCTCTCCAGCCGCGACACCTACCAAATCATTACTGGGGACGCCACCCATCCAACGAGCGCCGATAGCTGGGTGCTCTACACAAAGGAATTTTACGAACTGTGCCGGGCACACCTGAGCGCCGACGGGATCATGGCTCAGTGGCTGCCCTTTCACGGCCTGCCGCCAGACGACTACAAGACCATCGTGCGGACCTTTCAGCACGTCTTTCCCCACGCCACCTTGTGGCGCTCGAACAACTATTCGATCATGGTGGGGACCATGCAGCCGCAGGCGATTGATTGGGAGCGGCTCAACGAGAAGATGGCACCGCCGCGAGTACACCGCAGTCTGGAGGGCATTGATCTGGGAAACGCATTTGCGCTCTTGAACACCTTGGTGATGGACGAGGTCGCCCTACGGCGCTATGTGGGGGAAGGGCCGCTCAACACCGACGACCATCCCTATATCAGCTTTGTCAGCCCAAAGGGCTACAGCAGCGGCTCGTGGGAGGTGTTGGAGCATTTGACTCCATACCGCACCTCGGCCCTGTCGCTGTTGACGGCCCCCTCTACTACAGTGCGAAAAAAAATGGAGGTCTATTTCAAGGCTGGCGAGTACGCGCTAGAGGGGGATATCATGCGGCTGCAAAACCGCGACAGCGCCGCTGCAAGGGCCTATCAGCGCGCACTCCAGGCGAATCCCGCGGATAGATCGTCGGCCTATTTCCTCGAACTGCTGGCCGAGCAACTTATCCGGCAACCGCCCCAAGACGAATAGGGTCTATGAGTCAATTCGTCGCCAGCGATAAAAGATGGGTGCCATACCGTGCCTTGCTCGTCGGCGCTTTGATGGCCGTGGTGATCAACACGGTTTTTCCCTATGGCCTTCTGGTCATGGGGACCCTCGATTGGACCGGGGATTTCATCGCTCTGAGCGCGATTTTCCTCCTCTTCCTCCTGCTATTGATCAACATTCCGCTCAAGTGGATAGGGCGCAAATGGAGCTTATCGGCCCAAGAGCTAGTGGTAATCTACGCCATGATGGTCGCGGCTTCGGCGATTCCCTCCACCGGAGTCACGGCGCAATTGGTCCCCTTTTTGGCCGGAGTCTATTACTACGCCACGCCCGAAAACAACTGGGCCGAACTCCTCCACCCCTATATCCAGCCGTGGCTGGCACCGCAAGACCCGATGGCGGTCAAGTACTTCTACGAAGGGCTGCCCCAAGAGGTAGCCATCCCTTGGGGAGCATGGTTAGTACCCCTGTTGGCGTGGGCTTCTTTTTTGGGCGCGCTCTACTTGATGATGATTGCCCTGTCGGCCCTGCTCCACGAACAATGGGCACGCAATGAGCGCTTGATCTTTCCTCTCGTCCAGTTACCGCTGTACATGATCCACGAGGACGACAGACCTTCGGCGGTCAATCCCTTTCTCAAGGAACCGCTGATGTGGTTGGGGTTTGCCATTCCCTTCGTCCTCTTGGGGATCAATGCCCTGCACAAGTACTACCCCTTTATTTCCCCCATCGAGTTGTCAACCCAATTGGCCATCTTCCACGATATGCGGGGCGTCTTGTTCAACTTGTGGTTTATCGTCCTCGGCCTGACGTACTTCCTGAGTCTGGAGATCTCCTTTAGCCTATGGTTTTTCTACTTGCTCAACTTCTTCCAGTTGGGCCTTTTCAACACCCTCGGGTTCAGCATTCCAGAGATCCGGCTGATGCACACCGAAGGTTCCATCGCCACCGCCCAGCAGGCCATTGGGGCGTTGATTGCCCTCGTGGCAGCCAGTTTGTGGACCGCCCGTCGGCACCTCAAAGAAGTGGTCGTCGGAGCGTGGGAAAAAAAGGACCCGAAAGAGGGCTCAGGGCAGATACTCTCCTACCGCAAGGCCGTGTGGATCCTGATCGGAGCCTTCCTTTACGCGCTCTTATGGCTGAAAAGCGCGGGACTGCCCGTGGGGGCGGCGCTGCTGTTACTCGTTATCGCCTTTGTGGTATTCATCGGTTTGACGCGGATCGTCGCCGAAGGGGGGATGGGGTATGGCCGGACGCAGATGACGCCGCCAGCCTTTGTGATCAATGCGCTGGGCACGGCACCTATTGGGCCGCGAGGCTTGATGGTGCTCGGGTTTGCCAATGGCTGGGCCGGGGATATCCGCACGACCATGATGGCCGCAGCTTCTAATAGCACCCGGCTGGCCGAGGTAGTAGGGACGCGCCGGCCGCCGCTCTTTTGGGCTTTGCTCATAGCCATCGCCGTGAGCCTAGTCGCCTCGGCTTGGACAGTACTGTCCATCGCCTATACCTACGGCGGGGTCAATCTCCACTACTGGTTTTACAGCATCATGGGCCGCTGGACGTTTAACGATATGGCGACGAACCAACTCAATCCGGTGGCCGCGTGGAACTTCTGGGGCCCGCGTGGCGCGTTCACCGGCTTGGGGGCCGGACTGATGTTTCTGTTGTTGTACCTGCGCCACCGCTTCTTGTGGTGGCCCATCCACCCAATCGGCCTGCCGGTGGGGGGAACCTATGTGATGTTTTTCGCTTGGTCGAGTATGGCGCTGGGCTGGCTGGCGAAGTGGATCGTGTTGCGGTATGGAGGAATCACACTCTTTCGCCGACTGCGGCCCTTTTTTCTCGGCATGGTGTTGGGCCAAGTCAGCAGCGCGGGATTGTGGATGGCGGTAGATCTGATTGCAGGGTGGGATGCCGTGGTAACGCGATGGTAGCCCCAATTCCCAATTCCTAATCAGCCGGCTCGCGCACGGTCAACACCTGATTGGCTGCCACATCGCGCAGCGTCTGAACTGTGCCGCTAGGCCAGTGGAGGACGACGCTTTCGACGCTGGAAGCAGCGCCCAAGCCAAAGTGTACCTTGAGATCGCTGTGGGAGAGAAAACTGGTGCCACTGCGCACCTCGGCGACCTGGCGTTTACCTTGGGCGCTTATTTCGATCCGGGTGCCGATTCCGTCGCGGTTGCTGCGGGTGCCTACGGTGGCGATTTGCAAGTAGTTGCCATCGTTGCCGCCATCGTTGCGCAGGAGATTGGGCGTGCTGTTGAGATTTAAGACGAAGATATCGATATCGCCGTCGCGGTCGTAGTCGGCAAAGCTGGCACCTCGGCTCACCTCCACTAAGGCAAAGCCCGGCCCGGCGCGTTCGGAGACTTCGGCAAAGGTGCCGTCGCCCAAGTTTTGGTAGAGGAAGTTAGGCTCGGCATAGCTGCTGTTGGTGTGGGGCAAGTCGGCTTGGGGATAGGTGTGGCCATTGGCCGCAAAGAGGTCTTGATCGCCGTCGTTGTCAAAGTCGAAAAACCCCGTGCCCCATCCCACCTCGGGAGTGCCCCGCGCCGCAACCCGGGATACAAAGGATACATCGAGAAAAAATCCACTGCCCTGATTTTTGTACAGGATATTGTACTCGCCTTCAAAGTTGGTGACAAAGATATCGAAGTACCCATCGTTGTCGTAATCGCCGACCGCCGCGCCCATGCACCCCTGCTCGGTGCCGTCGCCGCTATAGGCCACGCCCGCGCTGAGGCCCTCATCGACAAAGGTGCCGTCGCCTTGGTTCTGGTACAGATTGTTAGGAGCCGAGTCATTGGCGACGAAAATATCGGGCCAGCCATTGCGGTCGAAATCGCCGAAGACAACTCCGTACCCATAGTACTTTGTGCCAGCAATACCGGCTTCCTCGCTGCGGTCGGCCAAGGTGCCGTCACCATTGTTGCGGTAGAATACATCGCCAGCGGGAAGCAAACCGCGCGGACCGCAAAAAATATCGACGTTCTTCCATATGCAGGGGACGGTAGAAGTATAGTCCCGCGAAAAGTCGATATAATTGGCCACGTACAGATCGACATCGCCGTCTAAATCGGCATCGCCGAAAGCGCAGCCGACGCCCCATCTTTCGTCTCCGCCACCCGCTTTTTCAGTAACATCCTCAAACGTGCCATCGCCCTGATTCTGGTAGAAGGTATTGCGACCGAAATTGGTCACATACAAGTCCAGATCGCCATCGTTGTCGTAGTCCGCGACAGCACAACCCATGGACCAACTCGTGTCGCCCACCCCAGCGGCGGTGGTGACATCGACAAAGCGATCCCCCTCGTTGCGGTAGAGGTGATTGGTCGGCTCTTGGCCCGGCGGAAAGCCTTCAAAGCGGGAGCCGTTGGCCACGTATAAATCGACGTCACCGTCGCTGTCGTAGTCGAAAAAGGCCGAACCACCCACAGCGGTTTCAACGATGTATTCTTGGGTGCTGCCCGAGACGTTCCGTGCCGTAATGCCGAGTGCGGCGGCTTGATCGGTGAACTGAGTAGGTAGAGGTTGGGCTGCTAGGAGAGCTGTACACAGGAGGATGAAAACCCCACTTACTAGCGCGTGCATTGCTTTTACTGCGAAACCAAAGACGAGGACAGTGTGAGCGTCATACTTTAAGGAGCGGGAATCTTTTCAGCAAAAAACTGGAGATCGAAGTAGTTCAAAGACCCATCATCTACTTCCACGGTGGGCTGCAGAGCACCACCCCGGTACTGGGTGAGAAAAATATAGGACTTGTACCCCCGCTCTGAAAGACGTTGCAACAGGCGCTCGTAGTGTCTGGGAGTGGAGACGTAAAAGAAGGGCCTTTGGTAAAATTCGCCGCAGAGGGCGTGGGGAACCCAGCGCTGGTTGGTGATGACGACCTCTTCGCTGCGCTGGCGCATTTCACTATTGAGGCGATGGGAGAACGCTTTCTTCTCCGCGAGAATCGAAACCCCGTACACTTGGGCGGCAAAGCTAAGCACCAGCACTGCACCCACCGCGAGGACACCTCCGCTGAAGTAGGACCGCTGGCGTTCTAGCCAGTCAATCGCGTTTCCAGCCGCTAAGACCGCGAAGAGCGGGTAGAGGAGCAGAAAGTAGCGGTTGCCCCAGTGGATGCCCATGGAACCCACCTTGGGCGCGGCCAAGGCGTAGAGGGCAGCAAAGCTCAAGGCGACCAACCAAATCCAGCGTCTAAAAGAAGGCGCGTCAGAATCGGCTGAACGCAAGAAGGCCAAGGCTACAAAGGGAGCCGATGCAAAGAAAGCATTGGACGATCTGAGCATGTAGTCGATGGGACTCGCAGAGAAGAAATAGCCCCCAAGGGATAAACCGGCGCTTATCAGAGCCACCACGCTGTACGCGGGTACGGCCTTTTGCAAAGCCGAGGGCGCAAAGCGCGGGCTGAGTACAAAGACGAGGACGAACGGCAGGGCAAGAACGAGGGAGAGCGAGGGGATCGGATTAGACGCTATGAACAGGTTGTAAAACACCCGCGGCCGCGCCGCGAGATGGTGGACCCAGTCGGCGGCAGTGGCTAGGTGCGTATTCAAATGGTAACCAAAGGGATGTCCAATGGTCAGCCATTGGAAAAGCCAGAGCGGCAGGAGGGAAACCAAGAGGATCAGGGCCGACGAGACGAGGATTTTTAATCTGCCTGCGCTGGCATAAAAGGCGGTACATAGGGCCAGCACTAGGCAAAGCAAATAGAACTCGTCTCTGAAATAGACCGATAATCCGGCCGCGGCCATGCCCAAGAATAGGTGCTTGGGGGCAGAGTCTGCGAGAAACTGCAACAGATAGCGCACACTCCAAATCCCCAAGCAAATCGCCGGAGTGTGTTCCCAGAAGACCAGACTGTAGAAGAATACCGGCGTACAGAGTCCAGCCGTGAGGACGGCGACATGCCCGACCGCAATTCGCTGGGAGATCAAACGCGCCAGTTGGGCCAAGCCGGCCAGCATCGCCAGCGAGGAGAGTGCCGGTAACAGATAAAGACCCCAATGACCTAGATTGTCAAAGAAAAGGGCGGAGATAAGAGCAAATACCGGCGAGAAAACGGAATAGAGCTTGCCGGACTCGACGCGCGTGAAATAGTAGGGCAGGGGATTATAGACGAAGTCTGGATCGACGATCTGACCCGGCCAAGGGATGGAAAAATCTGTGTAGCGGCTGTTGGCTAAGGCTTGGACTTGGAGGAATTTGTTGGCGTTATCGGTAATCCAAAAGCCGCGTTTTTCGAGGACGTAGAGGGTGGCTACATAGCAGACTGCGATGGCGAGCAGAGAGCACAGGACCGATCTGCCGGGATGGAATCGGCGCAAGAGGACGACCATGTATGGAATGCAGCGGAATTTAGCGGTGCGGCTTACGGCGCACTAGCCGACAAATTGTCGAAGACGATGAACTGATGCTCGGCCAAGCCGAGTCGCTCGGCTAGTTCATAACCAGCGCTCATGGGCAAGGAGGGGTTCAATTCCACAATCATCAAGTCCCGCTCCCCAGTGCCGATCCGGCCCAACTGGGCCAGTCCATCCAAGTTACTCAGCAGGGAGTTGCCGCCAATGTAGAGGCTTTTACCCACTTGCCTGAGATTATCCAACCCATCCAAATTTTGCAAGACTTGGTTGCGGTTTATGCTCAGCGCGCCTCCGACCTCCGCCAGAGCGTTCAATCCCTCCAAGCTCTCGAGGACGGGATGCTCATCAATGGCCAATCCACCCTTAATAGCCGCAATCCCGTTCAATCCCCCCAGATCTTTGAGCGCACCATTGAATATGAGCAGCAAATCCCCCTCTACCACTGAGAGGCTGCCCAACCCCTTTAGATCTCGCAGGGCCTTGTTATCCCTGATTTTGACGCTACTCCCCACGTGGGTCAGCCCGCTCAGACCATCTATGTTAATCAACTCGGTTGTGGCATCGACGAAGAGATGGCCGCCGACGCGCCTGAGTGCTTTGAGCCCATCCAGATCCCGCAGCGAAAAATTGCAGCTAATCTCGAAATTTCCCCCCACGCGTTCTAGCTGTTCTAGCCCTTGCAGTGCAATCAGGCCATTGGAGAGAATATGGAAATTCCCCTCTACATAGCCGAGATTGTGCAGCCCCTTCAAGTCGGTCAGTGCCCCATTGTTGCGAATGACCAAATCTCCCTCTACTCCGACCAGATTGCGCAGCGGCTCCATACTACTCAAGTACGCATCCTCTAATAAAAAATCTCCCTGCACCACAAAAGCCTTCTTCTGCGCCCCCGCCCAAGCATCTAACTCCTCCTGAGACTCAATAACTATCGTCTCAGTCTCACCAACGGCCAGCGGCCCTTCAGGCTCTCCCTCACAGCCGACCCAAAGGGCGATACCCAAGACAGACGCTGCAAAACCCCATCTCCAACTAGCCATACTCACCCCCCCTGCACGTCTTCCTCCTCCTGCATTTTCAACAAGTTACTCTCGAAAATCTCGACCGAGTACTTCTCGTGTAACCCGCGCATATACTGCACGTACGCCTTTTGCGAACGCGCAATTTTCACATAAGCCCGCGCGCGCCGCTGCGAAAAAACGTGGTAGGGCTTCTTGGGGGGTGGTTGTTTCTCCTCCACCTTGAACACCGAATACCCCCCTCTCACCTTTACCGGTCCCCCCACATCCCCCACCTGCAGATCTTTGGCTACTTTGTAGATGTCCTGATATAACCCGACCGGACTCAAGACCAACCGCCCCTCGTGGTGCGCTCGCTCCTTGCGAATCGTATAGTCCCTAGCCAATTGCACCGCATCGGCACCCCCCATCAACTCTTCTTTCAGGCTGAGGGCCTGCTCCTTGAAGGCCACCAGAATCTCGGTCGCGACAATGTTTTCAAAGCCCTGAAACTTCTCGGGATTTTGATCGTAAAAGGCGCGCGTCTCTTCATCGGTGATCGGCGGTAGCCGCTCCTCAACTTCTCGCTTTCTCAACGCGCTCACTAGCATATCGCCACGCTTGTTGTCCACCACCTTGAGGAT
The DNA here is from genome assembly GCA_022825185.1 of Candidatus Latescibacterota bacterium. The sequence goes on from JAJDYK010000101.1 coordinate 8,579, forward strand.
CATCTGATGTTTATCCAGTCCCTCGCCACGGGCTTCTTCTAGAAACATCCGATTGGGGATGGCCGAATCCTGTAGATAATCGACGATCCAGTCTCGCTCGTAATCGCGCGAATAACCCTCTTCTTTCTCCGGTATGCTCAGCACGAGATCGTCAATGGTGATCGCGCCGCCGTTGTAGCGGCACAAAACCTCTTTCCCCTCTTCGGGCGACGCTACCCGTTCTTCAGGCGACAGCGCTAGGCGCATCAGCACGTGGTCTATCTTGTCGTAGTGAATGTGCGGCGCGTACTTATCGCTGAGCGAATCGCGCAGAACTTGGGCGCGCTGTAGGCGCTTCTGGGCGAACACTTCTTCCCTGACGAACTGGGAGACCTCCCGAAAGGTGACCGGAGCGTCGTCTAAAACCTTGGCAATCACGTAGCGCTGCGGGTCGCCGCCCCAAGGCAGCGGCTCGGAAACCTCGCCGACCTGCATGGAAAAGATACTCCTGAGCGGTGGGGCCACATCGTCAATCGTATAGTACTTTTTTACATCCCCGCCCTGGTCCCGCGTCGCCTCGTAAAGCGAGTGCTCTCTGGCCAGTTGACTGAAATCAGCGCCAGCCTCAAGTTCGTCGAGCAGGTCGAGGGCCTCGTCCCGGGTCGCTACTAAAATACCCGCATAGCGCAGGGCGCGGTCCCGGTGCGAATCCCGGTAGTGCTGCATCAGTTCCTCTTCGACAATGGAAATCCGCTGATCAATTTCGATACTTCTGTAGAGCCTGACGGTCTGGTCCTGGGCGAACTGCTCGAGCTTGTGCTTAAACTCCCGCTCGTCGCCAATGCCAGCTCGTTCTGCTTCGGCGAGCAATAGTTTTTTGTCGATCAGTCCATTGAGCAGAATCCGGTCGGCCTCGACTCCGGTCTTACCCATCTGGTAGGCTTTGGGGATATTCGCGGCATAGGCCCTGAATTCGCTGACGGCGATGGGTTGGTCTGCTATCTGGGCGAGCACTAGATCGTCTTGGGCTGCACAGGGAAGCCAGAGTCCTAGGATGCAAACACCTGAGCGCACTATTCCATTCTTCATAAATCTAAAACCATAGTTTGTAGGGTTAATAAACCAGCCGCACGACCGCGACTTCGACGTCCTTGGCCTTGTCCGAATCCACTTCAAGGCGCAAGAGATAGAGTCCAGGGAGTAGCAGGTTGCCCGCATCATCTACTCCCTCCCAAGTAGCCGAAAACCGGCCACTAGCCGCCGTACTATGAGCCACCTCGCATCGCTTCACTCCCGCCAGATCGTAGAGATCAATCGTCACGGGCACATCGCCGCTGAGGTTTACCAGATCGTATTCAATCTGTAGCACATCGTTGACGCCATCCCCGTTGGGGGTGAAGAGCGGGGGCGAAAGCCACAATGCCTTGACCGCTGGATTGGCCACCGTACTCAACCCCACGCTCAGGGTATTGCTCTCGGCCAGATCATCGGCGTTCCCCGCAGTGATGCGCTGGCGCACTTCATGGGGGAGTTGGCTATCGAAGACCCGGCCTGAAAATACCGTGCCCACCTGAAAAACCTCGGCCTGAAATTCGACCTCGACCAACTCGCCCGTGCGGTTGAGATCAATCCGCGGTACTTGTACCACGAAGCTCTTGGCGTCTCTTTCCGCGATGGTAAAATCCTGTTCTTCGCCGCCGATGTACACTGCGTCAATGCTCGTAACTTCTATGGGGGTGTCGATCTCAATACTGTCGAAGCCGAGATCATTCTGCTCTAAGTTGGGCAGGATTTTGTAGGTGAATTGGACGACCTCGCCCACCTCGACTTGGTGCGGCACGATCTCGGCTAGCACTTGGCTGGCCACCGGGGGTTGAGAGACATTAAACTGCAAGTACTCCATGCGTCCGGCCGCAAGGGCCCGCTCCGAGAGGAAGTCCGCCTTGAACTGCAAGTAGCGCCGAGGCCGCAAACCCACCAATTCGGAATGCTCTCTGTCGAAATCGAGCGGCGGCGTCCAGAACTCCCAACTTTCGTTGTCCGGGCTGATCCCGGCTTTCTCGCCTGCCTCCAGTCTGTTATAGCGGTCCAGAGTGAGCGGTTCGCCGCTGGTTGCAAAGCGGGAGCGCTCATCGCCTCTGAATGTAAAGCGCCAGTAGAAATTGGGATCTGTGTCGTCGCCGCTGCGCATACTCAGATTGACCGTTGCGCCCTGATCCCGGCTACCCGACCAAGTCAATTCGCCCAAGCTAGAAGCCATACCCAAATCAATGACATTGGATACGTAGCTGGCCTGCGAGGCAAAGCCGTCCCCAAAGATCTCAAATTCAGCGATCTCCCAATTGCCAACTGGTGCCTTAAAAAGAATTTCGGCAATGGGCCGGTCGGGCAGTTCCAAATCGAGAAAGGGTTCCAAATTGTTTGCGACCGAGAACGCGACATCGTAATCGAGAAAGGCCCCGCGCCAATGGTATTGCCCTTCTCGGGTTCCCTTTTTGCGCGAATCGCCGTCGTTGGTTCCTATCTCAAACACCTCGATGAAGCGCTGGTGAGCAAAGCGCTCCGTGGTGGAAATTTTGATGCGCCGGATGGGAAACAGTCCGTTCAACTCAAACCAGATGCCCTTCTTGCACGGCGAGCAGTCGGCCGACTGGCTGCGGCCACTACCCAAATAAGCAGTGGTCAGATCGCCGTCCATCAAGAAATCTAAGAGGGCTTCCGATTGCCAACCGTAGGAATTGTTCGAGCGTATGCCGCCGCCCCGTTCCCGAATCAGCGGCGTCAGATTGACGGTGGGGTCTAGGCGCTGAGGCTCAATAGAATGGGGCGCGACCTCCAAGAGGTCTATCCTGCCGAGCAGTTTTTCGTCCACATCAGCCCAAGACAACTGGATAAATTCAAAGTCCCCATCCACTTCCGGCGGCGGCAACTCCTCCCCGCCAATGCGATACACGGTGAGCGCCTCGACTTCAGCTAGCCCATAGCAAAAGCTCCCTACTAGCACAGCCGACAAAAGTCGCAGCAATTTCCCTCTCATTATCTACCTCCTGCTCCGGTAGATGATCCAGATAGTAAATAAAAGAAGGGGAGGAATAGAATTCCCCCCCTCCTTTATGAGGCACTTATGCGGCGCAAGAACCGCTTATTTGCCGAATGAAGCCTTGATCTGGCCCCAAGTGTTGTCTTCAACGGATGTGGGCGCGATACCTTCAAAGGCGGACTCGTCAACGCCCAGCATCACCCAGTCGGCCAAGAAATCAGCGTCGCCGAAGGACTCGATGTTGGGACTGATGGCCCAGCGCGAATGGCAGTTGCAGTCGTCGGCGAGCTCGGCATCGGTATCGAAGACGTGCCCTGTAAGGCCGATGATCTGGTCCTGCTCAAAGTCGTGCAGGACGCTTCCGTTGGGATCTTCCCAATTGAAGTCGTCCCAATAGACGCTCCACCATTCGGCCCGCTGGCGCATCTCCTCAAAGGAATTGGGAGCCGTGCCACTAAACCAATAGGCGTGATCGGAGTACGGCGGCGTGTCGTACCAGTCGGCCTGAGTCATCCAAAACCAGTTCCACTGTCCCTCACGGGCTTGGCCATTGTCGAACCAATAGTGGCTGATTTGCGCATGGCGACCGCGCTGGCGTGCTACTTCCTCTTCGGTCTGGCCTTCCAGATCCCAGAAGGAGCCGCCCGAGTGGTCGGCATCTACGGTCGTTTCGACCGACTCGTTGCCCAACTGGTACTTGTCGTCGAAGCGCTCGTAGGCCCAATAGATGCGGTTGGTTTCCTCGTTCCAAGTGGGAATCCAGCGGAAGGAAATCGAGGACACGTCCAGGTCGCCGGTATAGATCCACGTCCGGGCCGTGCTCTGTACGACGCTCTGCTCGGTGATCCAAAATTCCTCGGGAATGATATCCCACTCGCTCAGATCGGCATCTAAGACCGGCAGGTGCGTCTCGGGCCATTGCCACACCGCGCCAATAAAATCGGGCGGATCGTGGGCTTGGACCTCAGTGCTCAAGCCGAGCAAAAGCACAGGGGTAAATAAAACAGACAAAACTTTCTTCAAAGCGAACCTCCTTCTTAGAGGTGTGAGGTTTTGGTTTTGAAGGCTATGGACATGATTTCTCCGCTCTAATTAATAAAAACAACTTATAAGGTCAAGCAAAAATCACTTTAAGCCGGCGATAATCGACAGAAAACTCAAGCCCGAGGTCTCGATTTCTCGGCTCCGGTCAACAACCTCCAACGAACGGCGATCGAGGCGGATGCCCACCTGAGTGGTTAGCTCGTAGCCTAGATATTGGCTGGTATTGGTCAGTTGCAACGCCAAAACCGAGCCGCGAAAATCCCCAGTGAAAAGCCCGGTTGCCAGTTCGTCTTCCCTTTCTTCGAGGTCGAAGAAAGAGCGCTGCTCCAGGCCGAACTCGAACTCAGAGGTCTCAAATACTGGAACGCTGCCGACAAAGAAGAAAATGCCGTCCCAAGAGCGCCGCGTATCGAATGTTCGGCTAAAGGGCACCTCGCGCAGGAATTCGCTCTTGAGTTTGGGCCTGAAGCTCAGCGAGCGCCAGTAAAAAACGTATTCTATCTTATTAATCAGCCCGACAAAGCCCGAGGTCCGTCGCCCGTTGCGCCCCTCAGGGCCTAGCGGGTCAAAGGCTACTCCAGAATCGCCAACCTCGTCCGGTGCGTCGCGCAAAAATTCGCGCTGCCGCCAAGTCTCCCATTTGAAGCGATGCAGGGTCCGCCACAGACGCGGGCTAGCGTATTCCCAGTCGGCGTAAAAAGTGTTGATCCAAGTGTCCTCCGCAGCCAAGGGATCCAATACCGGCACATTGCTGCCTGCCGACTCGGCCGCTGCGCCGAATGTGCTTCTAGGAATGATCCACTGGACCAAATGGTCGGCGATCGCGTCTTCGGCCTTCTTAACCATGTCGAAAATTCGCAGACGACCCCACCGCGACCCGCTCTGCTCCAAGATGAGCATTCCATAGCTAGTCAGGTTGCGGCGGTCGCTCGCCAAGCGGATTTGCCGCAACTGACCCACCCGTAGCTGGATACCCGGTGCCACCTCAAGCCCGCCGAAGACGTTGTAACCCCAGTGGTCTCGCTTGTAGGGATAGTCCGGCTCTTGGTCGTTCTCAAAGCGCTCTACCCACCCATTGTTGTTGAGATCAATGCCGAAGAGAAATTCTGGGCGATCCGCGGCATAGCGCAAAAACGGTTCGTCGTAGTCGGGAAAAAAATTCACTCGATCGATGGTGCTATTCTGGTTGAAATCCGATATGAAGTCGCGATTCTCGTCATATCCTGGGAAAACCGCCGGGTCGGCTACGCCGCGCACCTCGATTTCGCTGCGGCGCTCGGTGGGAACATAGCTGCCCTCGCCCACCCGCAGCCAGTCGGGCTGTCGGTCGTTGTCGTCGTTGTCATCGACAAACTCGTAGTGCAGGTTGACGGCCTCGGGAGCGTAGTCCGACACCCCGTCTCGATTTACGGTCAAGACGCTGGTGCGGTACCCATCTTCCATACCAAATCCCTCGCCCCTAAAGCTCCAAGGCCCCTCTTGGAAGGCCAAATTGACCAACCAGCCTACTTCATGGCGATTCCCCGCGATGCCGTTGATCGCACGGTGGGAATCGCGCCCTATGCTGGGGTACTTTCGGTACTGGGTATTGAGGTTTATTTCTCCGTAAAAATCGAAGCCGTGAAAATCCCGCACCTCGGCCGTCAGACCGAAGATCTGGTCGGCCGTAGGCAACCCATAGTCGAAGACAACCTCGCGCTGGTTCAGTTGGTTCTTGATATTGCCATCGGCCCGCGCCACAGGTAAAAATTGAGGCACGTTAAATTCGTCCGTCTGCCTATTGGAACTGACCTCGACGCGATAGTCGTTGGCTAGCACGAGGCGGAAGCGCACGTCTCGAATGGCGCTGATCGCAGCTTCAGCTTCAGATAAGGTGAGATCTAGGTGTTGCTGGAAGAGCGCTCGCAAAGTTCCCTCTTCCCCCGCCGTTTCCCTAGGGGCCAAGGGATATTGCAAAACGATCTGGTCTGCGCCATCGGCCGTTAGAAATCCCCGATCTCGCCTCCCCCCCTCAATGGTCGGTCTAAAGCCGATACTGCTGCTGAGGACGACCGTATCCCGCTCCACGTGAACTAGCTGGTCCTGAACCATCTCCTGACGGCTCAGGGTAGTGCGGATCTCGATCTCCTCGCTAACCAAGACGGCACCACCCTCTCCGTCTTCTGGCGAGTCGTCCGAGAGTCGCACCAAGAGCAGGTCAACTCGCTGGGCTAGTTGCCCCGCCGTCAGGGCACCCTTGAACACATTCCCTTGGAAGCTCTCGTTGCTGCCCGTGTTGTTGTGGCTGTTGACGAAGTTCATCCCCAACGTAAAAGAATCGCTCAAATCGGCTTCGATCCGGCCCGCGGTGAGGTTAGTAGCGTACTGGAAGCGCGCAGTGCCCCCCGAAAGGAGCGGAAACGAGATCCGCGAAAAAAGCCCGGTGGCGCGAAAGCGGTCTGAGGCAAAGTCGGTTACTACCCCGTTGAACCCCGCTTTGCGGAAGGTCATCGGCGTTAGAGTAGTCCATATCTCGTCTCCGACCATAATCGAGTAGCGGTACTGACCTTTGGTGTCGCCAGATACGACTAAGCGGCTAAACCAGTTGTTGTACGGGGCACCTTTTCTGACGGAGGAACTCTCGGCGATCAGTGGTTTTGTCTGGCGCCAGTCGTACACCAGCCAGCCTCGCGTAATGAGGCGACCGAAGGGATCGTAGAAGAGGTCCCCCTCTGATGCGGGGTTGATGTAGCGCCTGTGGGCTTGGCGGGCGTAGTTGGTGTACTCCCACTGATTGCGGCCAAATTCGCCAAACAGGGGGGCCGGTATGTACCAGCGCTGCACAGTCGGGTCCAGCGCCTCCATATAAGTAGAAACGCCGGGCACGTGGTAAATGACGCGGTCTCCCACCCGATCCCCCAGCCGGCCTCCATAATCGACTTGAGCAGCGGCGACCCCCCACAGACCCAACCCGGCCAGAGCAGCTAATGTGATGTAACGCGCCCTCATCCCATTACAATCCGGCGTAGATGGTGATAAAGCTAGTGGTTTCGGTTCGGCCTTTGGTGAGCTTGCCGAAGACCCGGGGTTCTACCTCCCGCACCGTCTCGGTGAAGGTGCGACCGATGCGTAGGCCGAGTTGCGTCGTCAGCTTGTAACCCAAATAGTTCGAGTTGTTGGTTAGCTGCACCGCAAAAACCGCAGAGCGCAAATCCCCGGTCTCCTCGGCGATGCCCTGCTCGACCATATCCTCCTCTTGCTGTACCAGTTCGTTGAACTGGGCCAACTCCACCCCGAAGTCAACTACGCTGCTGTTGAGTAGGGACACTTGGGCCAAAAGCGAGACAATCCCAGTCCATTGTTTTAAGTCTTCTTCTGCCAGTACAAAGGCATCTTGGCGGAAGTACTCACTTTTGAGCCTGGGCTGTAGGATAAAGTGGCCTAGGTGTAGCTTGTACTCGAATTTGTTGATCAAGCCCAAAAAGGAGGGCGAACTAGCCAATATCCGGCCATCGATGTCGCGGGCCTCGTCTTGAGCTTGGCTGTAGCGCTCGTATTTGAGTTTGTTGACGATCTCGAAATTGGCAATGGCGGTGTAGTCCACCCCCAGCCACGCGGTGTTGATCCAGGTATCGGGGAAGAACAGCATATCCGACACCAGCGGCGGCGTGGGCGCGTCGAGGAAGGGCAGCGGTGCCCGCCGGTCATCGGGGATCGTATCCACGACCCGCTTGAGCATATCGAAAACCCGCACCCGTCCCAAACCGGGGTAGTCCTTGTCGAGGGTGAACATGGCATACGCGGTTTGATTGTCCCGATCGTCCGAGAGCATGCGCTCGTCGAGCCGCCCCACCAGCAAGCGCGCCTCGGGGAGGAGGTGAACGCCAAAAAAGACGTTGTACCCGCGCCGGTCGGGCTTGTAGGGATAGTCGGCCAAGTCGTCGTCCTCAAAGCGGTCGATCCAGCCGTTGTTGTTGAGGTCAATGCCAAAGAGCAGTTCGGGGCGATCGACGTGATAGCGCAGAAATGGCTCTTCGTAGTCGGGAATGGAGTTGGGTACTGAGCGGTTGTCGTTCTGGTTGAAGTCCGAAATGAAATCGAGGTTCTCGTCCCAGCCAGGGAACACCTCCCGGTCATTGGCCTGCGAGCCTACCCGTGCCCAATCGGGCTGGCGGTCTTGATCGTCATTGTCGGCGACAAATTCGTAAACCGAGCGTATGGGATCGTCGTAGTAAACGTCCCCTTGGGGCAGGGAGACAAAAGCCGAGGTCGAATAGTCGGCATCCACCGAGTAGGCTTCGCCATAAGTAAAAAACGGGTAGGCTTCTTTGGACAAATTGAAGATAGCGGCCTGCCCGCTCTCCGCAGAGACCTCGTGCCCTTCGTTGGCGTTGAACAGGGCGGCATTCGGGTACTGGAAATAGCGCAGGTTGTTGTTCCACTCGCCGTAGAAATCAAAGCCCCACACGTTCTTGCCTTCGATAGTAAATCCGGCGAGCATGTTGGCCGAGGGCAAGCCGTAGTTGAAAAGAACCCGTTGGGCGTTGGATATATCCCTTATGTTGCCAGAGGCCCGCCTTATCTCGATGAGCACCGGCTCGGCTTCTTCAATGACTTGGTTGGTCAGCGGCGGCGGTGGCACTGGGCGCGTGCCCGTCTGCAGATTAGACCACATTTCGACCTTGAAGTCGTTAGCTAGCACATAGTCGAACTCCACCTCGACTATGGTGGTTAAATCCGGCCCCACATACGCCGGGTCCGTAAAGTCGTAGTTGAGGATGATTCGCTCGGTGCCGTCGGCGGCCAAAAAGCCAGTGCGCGGAAAGCCGCCGAACACGGTCGGCCACTCCGCTCCTTCGCGCACCACCTCGTCCAACGTCAAGACGGTTTCTAGACCCGTTTCGAAATCGCGGCTCTTGATGCGTATATCGTGGCTGAAAAGGGCCGCGCCACCGGCCTCGTCCTCGGGGCTATCGTCGCTGAGGACGATAGCTATGGCCGTAACCGGCGTACTGGTCTGGCCCGAGGTGAGGTTCCCCGCTAGGAGATTGCCTTCAAACATGTCCAAGGCAGTATTGGCGTTGTGGGCGTTGACCACGGTCCCGCCCACAGTAATAAAGTCGCCTACCTGAGCGAGAGCTCGGCCACCGAACAAGGAAGTCGAATTAGATTGCCGTCTAGGATTGATAGTCACGCCCACCGCCGGATCATTGATCCGCGAGGCCAGCACGGTAGCGGCGTACTTGTCCGAGGCGAAGTCGATCTGGACTCCGTTGAAGTTCGGCTTGGAAAAGGTCATCGGCGTAAGGGTGGTGCGGATCGCGTTGCCCACGGTAATGGCGTAGGAGTACTGGCCCCTAGAGTCGCCGCTTACGGTCACCGAACTGAAGAACTGCTCGAATTGGCTGCCCTTGAAGATACCGCTGCCCAGCTCTTGGGGCTGGTCTTGGCGCCAGTCGTACACCAGCCAGCCACGGTTGATATAGTTGCCGAAAAAATCGTAGAAGTAGTCGCCCTCTAAGTTGGTGTTGATATAGCGCTGGTACTGGTCGCGGGCGTAGTTGGAGTACTCCCACTGGCGCCACCTGAACTCGTAGTAGAGTTCTTGGGGAACGTACCACCTCTGGACGGCGGGATCGAGGGATCCAAAGAGCACGCCTGGGCCCCGGGGCTCAAAACTGACTTCGCCGCCGCGCTGAATCCCTAGGCGAGTGCCGTAGTTTTGGGCGTGGAGCACGGTTTGGAACGCGACTAACAGTGCCAGCCCAATCGTTAAAATCGCTCCGCGGACGTTCAATGCCACACCCTCCCAATTCTGCATGGTAAAAATCCATCGCGAGGAGTTTCCCCTCGCCCGGTATCAATACGCTACCCCAACAACCCCCACCTGCTGCTCTTCTCCGGTCCCCGCATCCAAGGCAACAGAAAATATGTAGTGTCCTGGGGGGACCGCGTTGTTCTCATCGTCGCGCCCGTCCCAAAAACGGGGAAATCGACCGCTCATATCCAAGCCCTCGTAGAGGTTGCGGATCAGCCGGCCACTCAAATCGTAGATTCCAAGCCGCACCCGAGTTGGGTGGGCTATATTGGTTATATCGTAGGTAATGGCCGCCCGCTCGTTGACCCCATCCCCATTGGGGGTAAAAACGCTGGGGACGGCCGCTACATTCACTAGCAGTTCGTCGGTAATCGGTACGTTGACAAACAGGTTTTCTGGATCGAGGGTGCCCACGACTTTGCGGTCGGGATCATCCATGCCCTCTCGACTCAAATCCGCGGCATTACCAGCCAACACCACTTGACCCAACACCTCGTTGTCGGCGTTGAGCGCCCGTCCGGCAAAGCGAGTTCCTAGGCGCAGGACTGTATTCTCAAACTCTAAAGTCAAAAGTGCTCCATCCTCCTCAATTCGCGGGAAGGCCATGACCAAGGCGTCGTCGCGCACAGCCACCACGCTAAAGCCATCCTTTTCGACCGGGAGCGTCGCGAGGGACAAGCCGGAAAAATCCGCCGTTGCTGCCGTGCCGGCGGGCCGGCGTATTTCCACTTGGCCAATCGACTCGGTGCGCAGCGGTGTGCTGATTTCAAAGCGGTCAAAGCCCGCATTCTGGGGAGAGGATTTGACCAAGACGCCATACGTGAAGCGGGTGGCTTGGCCTAAGATAGCGGTGCGAGGCAAAATCTCGGCGATGAGGGAGTCGGCGAAGACGGGCTGGAAAACATCCCAAGCCACCCCGCCGATGCCAGTAGCCGCATCGACGTCGGCGTTGAAAAATTCGATCATAACTTGAAAATAGCGCCGCGGACTGGGCGATACGATCAGCGTCCCTGCTCCCTGCACCTGAAGCTGGTCTGGGGCAACAATGCCCTCGGGCGAATAGGGGGGAGACCAAGGGCTCCAATTGGCGAGGTCTTCGCGAATCACCGATTTTTGGTCGCTCGCTAACTTGTTGTAGTCCGCTTGGCCAAGAGTGATCTGGGCTCGCTGTTCAAAAGGCAACTGGCCAAAGGTCAAAAGCGCCTCGCGTCCGTCCATCTCTTCGTTGTCGAGGACGTTGGCGACCAAGTTCTCGAGTTCGCTGTCTTCTACATCTTCGGCCCTCTTCCAAGGCGCGTCGATGGGGATATCGAAAACAGTATCGCCCCGCTGCTCAACTCGGCCAGAGGACTGCTTGCCGATCCGGGTAAACTCGACCGGCTGGGGATCGTCCCCACTGCGGGTGCGGACCTGCACCCTAGAGCGAGTTGGGTCGCCCACTTGCTCTGCAACCCAGCGCAAACGGCCCAAAAGCGCTTGGTCGCCAAAGTCGAATACATTGGAAATGTACACGGCCTGCGGCACAAACCCCTCGCTGAACACTTGGAACTCAGCGATCTCAAAATCCGCGGCCGTCAGGGATTTGAGCCGCAAAAAGCGCACGAAGCGGGTGGGAATCCGCACATCTACCACCGCTTCTTGGTTCTGCCCCTCAAAGGCGACCGTTTCCCAGATCAGACTGCCCTCGCGGCGCGATTCAGGTTGGCCGTCATTGACGAAAATTTCGTAGCCCTTCAAAAAGTCGTCTTGGGACTGGAAATCGGGAGCCGGAAAGGCCGGATCGGCGTTGCGCGGAAAAAACTTGAACCGATTGACGCCAAAGATGGCTCCTAAATCGAACTCGATGAGTAAGCCAAAGGCCCCGGTCCCCCCCGTGCCCGAGGATTTCAGCACTAAAGCGGTGTTGCCGTCGTCGTCGAACATCTGGGGAAAATCGGCTTCGAGAAAGCGGAAGGAGGGGATGGGCGTGATGACGCTGCCACCGCGCTCCTTGGAGTTGACGCCGATCAATATGTTGTCCGTCGTATCGGCCTGCTGCGGAAAAATCCAATACTCGCGCTCAAAGGGGGCAAAGTCGATGACGCCGCCGGGTGCATTGGATTGATCGACAGTCGCCGCGTCGAGGATTACTAGAGCCGGAATCTCCCCACCACCACTCGCCCAAGATAATCCGCCCTCACCCCCTAGTTGGACGACCTCCATTTCGGCGTCAACTGGTGCCTGGGCACTCAACGCCCCGAGGACTGAAAACAGGAAAAGCGCCCTGAGAGCGATCCGTCGTCGCACCTTTCGACCTGCCTGAAATTGTCGCGTGGTTGGCATATCTTCTGACCCGACTTCTCTGAGCTAGGGCAAATAACTGTATGAAATACGAAAGGATACAGCAACCAAAATCCGGCAGCTTATAGCAGCTACGGTTGGTTGGCTTCAATCTGGATCTCGCCCGTAAACCCACCGGCGATCAACCGCTCCGCCAAGGTCTGAGCCGCGCTACTCGGCAGGTTTCTATTGGCCCGAATTGCCAGCCGACCACCTGCTCTTTCCAGCGTTGCCAAGCCCGCTACACTCTGCAATTTCTCGTTAAATTGGATGAATAAATGGCCTTCAATAGTCCTGAGTTCGCGCAGCCCAATCAGATCCGTCAGAGCACTGTTGCCGAAGATGGATAGCACCCCCCTTATCCGGCTTAGGCGGTGCAGCCCTTCCAAACTGAGTAGTGAGCCATTATCGACGATCAGTAAATCCCCGCCGACGTAGTCCAGACGGCGCAGACCTGCCAGACTTTGCAGAGTGCTGTTGTCGATAATCAGGAGAAGTCCTTCAATGCGAGCCAAGCCGGCCAAGCCTTCGAGATCGGGCAGGACGCTATTGGCCTGAATCAACAAATCGCCGCCAATGCTCTCGCACTTGGCCAAGCCCGCCAACGATACCAGCGCATCGTTTTGCTCGACTCTCAAACTACCCCCGATCTGACTCAGGTTGCCCAAGCCCGCCAAGCGCTCCAGACGGTTGTTGCCAATTACCAACACATTTCCAGCAACGCGCGCGAGTTGTTCTAGGCCCGCTAGCTCGACCAAGGCTCTATTTCTCTTGATCCGCAAAAAGTCGCCCACGTCCTCCAGCCGCAGTCCCCCCAACGCTTGCAACGCCCGATTGCGCTCTATGGCCAGCCCGCCCTTTAGGCGCTTGATTCCCGCCAACCCTACCAGACTTTTTAGCGATCCATTGCCGACGACGAGTACCTGCCCCTCTATCGCCTCCAATCGCTCCAGCCCCTCAATGCGAGCGAGGCGACGATTGAATTGAATCCTGAGCGACCCACCCACGCGACTAATCCGACGCAATCCCTTCAGATCGACCAAGGCATCGTTGCGCTCGACTATTAAGCTGCCCCCCAACTCCTCCAGCGACCGCAATCCATCCAAATCCACGAGTTGGGGATTGCGCCGGATTCTCAGACTGCCCCCAATCCGCTTTACGTGATTTAGGCCCGCCAAACTTTGCAACGAATCACAATGCTCAATGCTCAGATCGCCTCCTACATATTCGAGCTGCTCCAACCCGTGCAGCGTTTTCAGTTGGTCGCTCTGCACGAGCAAATGCCCTTCGACAGACCGGCTTGTCAAAGCGCGTAGATCGGCTGCCGAATCGATGACCAACCCTTCTGCTGGTTTATTCGACTCAGCCGCTTTTATCGGGCCAACACTCCAACACAACATCCCTATCATCAGTGCAACCAAGGCTCTATGATCCATTGTGGGTTCTCGGGCTAAAATTCCCTAGTCAACGCGGAGAACGCACCGTCAGCGAGTAGGTTGGACTACCCGTATAATCTGATTGGCGTCAACAGCGGCCAACGTCTGCACTTGGCCGTCGGGCCAGCGAATCGCTATATCCGCCTTTGTCGCCCGACCGAGGCCAAAGTGAAGGCGGGGATCGTGGCTGGATAGATAGCTCCCTCCGGATTGGCGCTCCCGCACCTGACGCGCACCACCGGCGGTAACGGTGACGTGGGCACCCAATGCATCCCGCTGACCAGCGCCAACCAAGAGGAGTTCGATCCAGTGCTGGCGATTGCCCCCGTCGTTGCGCAACAGACGAGGCCGCCCGGCCACGGTGGTCGCCAGCAAATCCAGATCGCCGTCGTTGTCCCAATCGGCTGCCGCCGTGCCGCGAACCACGCTCTCAGCGACAAAGTCGGCACCCAACTGGTCGGAGACCTCCTCAAAATGGGCACCGCCTTGGTTGCGCAGCATAAGGTCGGGCTGGGCGTAGCAAAGGTCGGCGTCGAGTTGCTCGATATTATCCACCACGTGCCCATTGCCGACATATAAATCGAGATCGCCGTCATTGTCGTAGTCCATAAATTTGGTCCCGAATCCCAAGGGCAGATAGCTGGGTGCCCCCAAGCCGAAGTGGGCGGTAAAATCGGCAAAGCGCCCCCGGCCATCATTCCAGTAGAGGGTGTTGGTCTCGCGCGAGTAATTGGTCACGAAAAGATCGGCGTACCCGTCGTTGTCGAAATCGCCGAAATCTACCCCCATACCGGCTTCGGCGTGCCCATCTTCATTGTATTGCACCCCGGCTCGCAAACCGATCTCGACAAAGCGCGTCCCTTGGTTTTCGTAGAGAAAATTCGGCGTGCCGTCATTGGCCACGTAAATATCCGTATCGCCGTCCAAATCGCTGTCTGCAAAGGCCACGCCCAGTCCCCGTCCCACCGCCCGGATGCCCATCCTCTTGGTCACATCGACAAAGCGCCTCCCCTCGTTGCGATAGAGTACATCCCCAATGGGTGCGTAGGTACTCGGCTCGCAGTAAAAGCGAATCGCGCCCCGCTGGCATTGGATATTGCCCTGCAAGCTGAAATGCACATAATTGGCCACAAAGAGATCCAAATCCCCATCGTTGTCGAAATCCAAAAATCCGGTGCTGGTGCCCCAGCGCCCGTCGCCCACACCAGCTCTTTGGGTAACGTCCGCAAAGTGCCCCTCACCGTCATTGCTCAACAGCACATTGGGGCCGAAATTGGTCGCGTAGAGATCTTGATCCCCATCGTTGTCGAAATCGCCCGCCGCACATCCCATGCCATAGCCCCGGTCGCCAACTCCAGACGCAACAGTGAGATCGGCGAAAGTCCCATCGCCAGCATTGCGATAGAGATGGTTAATGGGCGGAGTCGAGGGAAGGGGTCCCGAGAGATGGGCACCGTTGATCAGGTATATGTCCTGCCAGCCGTCTCCATCGGCATCAAAAAACGCCGCGCCTGCGCCAAAGGTCTCGACATAGTAGTATTCGCCTTGAGCGCCGTTGTAGTGCTCAAAGTCAATCCCGGCTTCTTGGGCAACTTCCCGGTAGTGCACCTGTGCCTCTGCAGCGGCGACACCAGCGCACAAGATGGACAATAGTGCGTATCTTCTCATATACTAACTGCTTGGCTACTTTGACCGGCAATCTAACCGCATCGACAAACTGGAACCCTCGTGCAAATGCACCTAAAAAACGGACGATCAATGACCCGCGTTCACCTGTCCTGCAGAAGGGTCTCGTCTTGGCTTGGGGCCGCCCTTTGTCTGCTCATCTGCGCTTGCAGCCCCAAGGAACGCGACCCCTTGGTCAGCGCCGGGATGTACGCCTTTGCTCAGGAGCGCTACAGCGAAGCCATCGTCGCCTTTCACAAGGCCCTATCCTCACGCGCCGACGACTACGAAGTCCACCACTATCTCGCCCGCTCTTACCTAGCACTGAGCAAATTCCCCCAAGCCCTGCGCGCGATCGAACACGCGATTGAACTAGCCCCAAAAAAAGACCAAACGCGCTCCGAGTTATACGAAGTCCTCGGCATCATCCACACAGCCCGCTACAC
This sequence comes from Candidatus Latescibacterota bacterium, assembly GCA_022825185.1. The sequence continues at coordinate 24,305 of JAJDYK010000101.1, forward strand.
CTCCAGAGCGTACAGCCAAAACCAGCACCGCGATGTCGAAGCAGCGCGGGCCGCCTTTGAGCAAGCGACCGCGCTCGATCCCCACCGAGCAACGGTGCACTACAACTTGGGCTTATTGCACGGCTATCGCAAAGAAGTAGATCAAGCCCAAGCAGCGTACACCGCGGCCTTGGATGCGGATTCCACCTTGGCACCGGCCTACAAGAAATTGGGCAAAATCCAGCGGGAAAAGGGGTTCCCACCCGAGGCAGCTACGGCCTTCAAAAAAGCGGTGCGCTTCGACCCGCAGGATGCCGAAGCGCACTTTCTCTTGGGATTGGCTCAGCGAGATATGGGCGATAATGAGGCAGCTTTGCAGGCACTACTCAAGGCCACCCAACTCAACCCCGACTCGCCCAAGCTCCGCCTCAACCTCGGCAATGTCTATCTCCGCTTGGGCCGCCGCGAAGAGGGCAAGCGGGAAATGGCGCGTTCCGAAAGCCTGCGCCAACAGCATCGGGGTCTGCACTCCGAAATCTCCCCACCGGCGCACAAATCACTCCCCATCGGCTCGGCGCGGGATCACTACAATATGGGATTGAAGCACCAGATGGTCGGCGAAACCGATCAAGCTCTGTTAGAGTTTCGTCGCGCGGTCGAAATCAAACCCGATCACAAAGACGCCCACATCGGCCTCGGCCTCCTCCTCGCCGAACAAGGCCGGCACAAACTAGCGGCCCGGTATTTCCAGCGGGCGATAGAGCTGGATCCAGAAAATCCCGTTCTGTACGTGCATCTAGGCAATGCTCACTATCAGTCGGGATCACTCGAAAGGGCGGCCCAAACCTTTGCCAAGGCAACCCAACTCGACACCTCTCTCGTCGAGCCTCCCTATATGCTCGGTTTGATCGCCGCCCAGCAGCGCCAGTTCAAAATAGCCACGCGACTTTTTGCCCAAGTCACAGCCCTCGCCCCCCAATACGCCAAGGCTCACTTCAATCTAGGAGTAGCCCACGCCCAACTCGGAGACTTTGCTGCGGCTCGGACTGCCTACCAACGCTTTGTCGAGTTGGAGCCTGAAGATGGACGCGGACACCTCTATTTGGGTGATGCCTGCGAAGCGCTCGGCCTGCTCGAAGAGAGTCGCAAGCATCGAGCGCGTGGTCAGCAGCTTTTAGAACGAGACGAAAACTAATAGGCCACGGCTAGCGTGCGGACCAATTCCTCCTGACCCAACTCAGCCCCCGACGTATTGGCATCCAGCCGCAAATGCATTGCGTACACCCCCGGCGGCACGAGCCTTCCCTGTTCGTTCCTTCCGTCCCATCCCATTTCGTAAATCCCCGAGGCAAAATCTCGCTGCTCGGCTAGCTGGCGCACCAAGCGTCCCTGCAAATCGTAGATAGCCGCCTCAACCCGCTGGCTGCCCTCCACCAAAACCACTGAAAAGCGCAACGCCACCTCGTCGTTGACCCCATCCCCATTCGGCGTCAGTACCGCTGGCTCGACCACTAAATCCGCAAAAATCGAGCGACTCTGCGGCTGCCCCACCACCAATAGCCGATTGCTGCCAACAGTCTCCACAGCTTCCCCTGGATCGACGCGCTGCCAGATCCCTTCCCCATCTTCTCCTTGGCGCAGTTGCACTTTTAGCGGCCCACCGCGAGAAAACAGACGCCCCGCAAAGTCTATCCGCAACACCGCTACTTCGCTCCCCTGCTCTATTGGGGCAAAGGACAAATGCACCCGGTCCGCCGCAGAGACCAGCACCTCCGCCGCCAATGGTGAAAAATCCTCCCCGTCCGCGCTCCCCAACAACCCGTCATACGTCAGCTCCATGCCCGCCGGTGCTTCCAACAACAACTCGTTGAATCCCCCATCCCCTGCGCCAAACTCGGGTCGCACATACACCGAAAAAGGAGTCTCAGCCCCCAGTCGATCCACCTGACTGGGCACTATCTCGCCCAAGAGCCGCCGCGCCACCGGCTCGGCAAAGTTCAGCCGCAGCCCTGACAAACTCGCCGCCACATCCGGTGCTGCCGAGCGCAATATCGCCCGCACCTTGAGAAATTCCCGCGGCGACGGCGAAGTGATGGGACTGCCCCCCGGATCGTCGTAGGGCACACTCCACGGCTCCCAGTCTGCACCGGCGACTTCCTCGGACACAGTGTCGCCGCGAAAAATGCTCAAGAGTTTGTTGTAGGCCGCTTCGGAGATTTCGGTCCCATCCTTTTTGAAGTAGTGCACGATCTCGCCCAAAGTGTCGCCGGTGCGGGTCTGAAGTTGGACCTCGGTCCCGGGCGGCGTGTGCGCATCCCACTCGAGGGAGACCAAGTTGCGGCTACCGCCCAACCGGATCAGGTCCGACTCGAGCTGCACCTCTGGCAAAAACCCCTCGCCAAAAAGTTGTATCTCGCTCAACCTAGTAGCGCTCCGGTTGGGGCGACGCACATGTTCTACTTCAAACACCAAGCGAAAAAAGCGCCCCTTTACCGGATCGAAGTCATTGCCATCGACGTTGAGGCCCCCCGCGACTCCTCGTTTTACTTGCTCGCGCCGCACGGCAGTGATCCACTTAAGACCCCCGCCCACCTCCCGCGAACCGTCCGAAAATTCCAATCGATAGTTCCCAAGGGCGTACTCCGTGAAGCTCATTCTATGGCTGTGGATCCAGAAAAACGAACCCAAGTCAATGAACAACTCGTCCTCTAACCGATTCTCAATGTTGAATAGGGACAGCCCTTCTACGCTGGTTACATTGCCGTCTATCATCAATTGGGGATTGATGCTACCGGGCACCGTAGTAGAAATGGAGCCATTGCGCCGCAAAGCCCCACTGGCCAAGTCGTCGCCTTGAGCCCAGACTTCGAGTTCAGCCAACCGGGGCCGCTCGCGCTGAAAGTAGCGTATCGTTCCCTGCCGCTGAGGATCGAGGGCCTCGTACACTTCCCGTTTGACCACGATTTCCCGCCCGTCGGCTTGGCGCTTGCTATATTCGATGATCCCTCGGTCTTCGGAGGGTAGCTGATCGTATTCCTCTGGGGATACTTCGCGACCGCGGCCAAAATCGCTGGCCTGCACAACCACTTGGACAAAGCGCCCTACAGCCCGGCGCTGGTCGAGCCCTACGGGGTCGAGTTCGACCTCAAAGGTTCGCTGGCTTTTGTTGGGCTTTAACGTCTGTAGCACCGGAAAGAACTCAATACTCGACCCGCCGATTGCCTGTACTGGCTTCTGTCCGTCCGACACCAGTACGTCAAATAAAAGAAAGGGGTCGCCCATTCCCTCCTCGACGAATTTTAGCGCGATTTTGTTGATGAAGACAACGCGGCCCATATCCACGGTAAACCACCACTGAGACGACAGATCTACATTCTCATCGACCGGATCGGGTTCCCAGTACGTAGTCAAGTCGCCATCTAGGACAGCGACGACCCCTTCTCGGTTGGAGCCACCCTGAATGGCGTCGAGGAGAACGATCTCTTCAGGCTCTTTCTTGGAGAGGTAATCTGGGGGATTGTAGCGCAGAAAATCGACGATATCCAGCGCGGCGTTGGTATTTTTGTAAACGCGATTGGGCTGCACCTCTCCAAGTGGAGAAATCTGGATCGTACCGGGCGCAAATTCCCAGTGGTTCCAGTGGTCAGATCCGACGATGACTTGGTTCGCACTGCGGTCGATCCGGTGTCCTGCTTGAGCCAGCAAATCCTCGGCCCCATTCGACCAAAGCACGGCACTGACCAGCACAAAGCGCGCGAGGAGTTTCGTGCGGATATTCATCGGCGGCACCTTTCAAAACCGTGAAAAATCCGAGTTTCAAGGGTACGTATGTGGGGAATCTAACGCCCCTTTGGTCGAGAAACAACATTTACTATCCTAATGAAGACACATAACGCACTCGACAACTTCGAGAAAGGAACGCGATGGAACTGAATTGGCGAGAAATCGACCGCTGGATTTTTGGCGAGGCTTGGACCGGCTCGCAGATCGGCGACCACGTAGAGGTGTTGTGCGAGCAGATCGGGCCGCGCTGGGCTTCTTCGGAGGGGGAACGCCAAGCGGTGGAGTACCTGAGGGAGCAGTTTGCCCAAGCGGGACTGGCCGATGCGGCACTGGAGGAATTTGCGCTTTCTACTTGGGCGTACGAACGGGCAAAAGCAACAGTGGGAGATATGGAGATTGACCTCTTGCCCTACAACCGCTGTCCGCCGTGCGACCTCGAAGCCCCGATCGTCAATGCAGGATATGGCACGGAGCACGAAATCGACCGAGTGCGCGGCCAGCTCAAAGGAAGCATCGCCGTCATGCACCTAGCGCTAGAGCCTTTTACCGCGCCCTCTCCGCCCAATGTGCGGCTCGAAGCGCTATGCAACGCCGGCGTAGTGGCAGTAGTGGCGATCGATCCAAAGGACGGACGACGAGTGGAATACCACAACGGCGGCGATTGGCGCGAGCCAGAGACCGCCGAGTTGCCCATTCCGGCGGTTACTACCTCGCGAGAACACGGGGCACTGTTGCAGAAGTGGGCCAGTGAGGGCAAGCGGCTCAAGCTAACCGTTGATAGCCGGTTTTACCAAGCACCAGCGCACAATGTGGTCGCCTCGATTCCCGGGGCGCGGTGGCCTGCGGAGCGACTGATGTTGGGCGGGCACCACGACACGGTGTACGGCGCCCCAGGGGGCAACGACAATGCCTCGGGCACCATTGCAGTGCTGGAGACGGCGCGGGTACTGGCCGGACTAAAATCCGCACTAGGCGTCGAGCCGGGGATGAGCCTGTGCTTTGCGACGTATAGCGCCGAGGAGCAGATCTTCCAAGGATCAAGCGAATACGTGCGGCAACATTGCGTCGCAAAGCCGCGCCTAACAATCAATCTCGACGAGCTATCGACCGGGCCGATCAAAGGGTTAGTGCTGGCGTTTGGGCATCTGCGCGACTTGGTGCAGGCCCAGTTCAATGCAATGGGCGACGGGTTAAAGTGCCACGTCATGTCCCAACTCGACGCGACTTCAGACCACTTTCCCTTTTTGCGCGAGGGCATTGACGCGGCGCATCTGTGGCGCTGGCGCTTTAGCGGCCGACACGCCGATTCCAACTATCACCACGAACCAGCCGACACCGCCGACAAGCTCAACGCGCGGGAGTTAAAAGAATACGTCGGACAGCTAGCGCGCCTGTTGCTGCGGCTGTCGCACGTAGCGCCCGAGGAGTGGCCGGAGAATCCGATGACCAAGGAGGCGGTCGAAGAACGGCTGGCAGCCGAGCGCGGGACCGTGGTGCGGGTGTTTTAAGACCAGACGTAGATCTCGTCGTCGTCCGGGGACATGGCAAAGAAGATAGCCAGCACCGCTCGGGGCTGGTCGCCGACGACGGCGGGCACCTCGTGAATGTTTTCGGTAAAGAAGAAGTAGAGGTCGCCGGGTTCGAGCTGGACCTGGACGCGCTCAATGCCCTCGCGGGCGACGTAAGCAGCAAATTCCTCTCGCCCCAGATGCTCTGTCAGCGCGGGGCGAAAGGGACAGTTGTACAGGTACGGCTCCCCGGTGCCGCCTTCCTTGGTGCTATTCTGAAAGCAAAGCACCCCAGCAAACTGGTGTTTGAAGCGCGAAATCTGGTAATCGAAAGCCCGAGTGCGCTTGGCGACGGAATCGTAGTGCGGGCCGTGGCCGGTTTCCCGGTGATAGACGCGGAAGATGGCCGGGCCGTAGAGGCGACCGTCCGGCTCGCGCGCGGTCTTGACCTCTTTGCCGGGCGCTAGTTGGCCAAGGGCGTCGTACATAGTGCGAACCGGATCGTCATAGCCGTCGAAGAGGGTCTCGAACAACGTCAGCGTCTCTGCGGAGTGGGCGTGAAACTTTTCGCGGTCGCTGCGGTGGTGGCCAAAACTAGTGCCAATATCGACGCGACGCGCTTGGCCGTCGCCGACCTCGTGGGGGTCGTAGAGCAGGCTGCGCTCGTAGAAGCGCCGCATCAGCGCCCGGCAATGGACGGGGTTGTAGTGCTGGCGCAGCACGAAGGCTGGCACCTCGCCGCGCGCTAGGGCCATCAGCGGTTCGGGGTACTGGGCGAGGATCTCGGAAATGGGAGCTTCAAATGGGGTCCATATTTGGGAGGTTGTCATAGCGGGAAATTTAATATGCGTCGCGGGCTGAGTCCACACGGACTATTCGCGCTACAGCAAATCCAGACTGTGTTAGTGTCCTTTGTCAATCACCCAACTTGGAGAGTGCTGCGTCAGTTTGAAATTTGAGGATATAAAAAGCCCCAAAACTCAAGGCCGGATGACCATCCAGTAGCCCTGACCCTCGAGCTGGACTCCGCCGATGGAGCCGACGTAGGCGACCAAGTGGGAGGTTCCGCATCTGCTTTGGGTGCTAACGATGTAATCAGTGGGCGTGCCATAAACCGTCCGCGTGTCCGGGTTAAAGGACAAGCCCGGTGGCAGGCCAAGTACGCTGGGTGTGAGAGTACCGTGCTCGCTTTGTAATTCCGGCAGTACCAGTGGGGAAATCTGTGTTCCAGCAGTGTAAAGCAAAGCACCTTCGGGGTAGGTACATGGCTCCGATTGGGATCCCGGTCGGCCTAGCTCCGTTTGGGATCCCGGTCGGCCCAATGAGATGGTGATGTATCTTTCTATTAAGGTGGGAACCTGTTGGACGAGGTCTCCTCTTTTGATGGGATTGTCCAACAGCCCCAGATAGTCCAGTTTGGTCAAGCCATCCAATGCACTCACATCTACCACTTTGTTAGCGGCAAGATTCAGCGATCTGAGTTTGACCATCCCTGACAAGGGCGAAATATCCTCTATTTGATTACTGCCCAAATTCAGATAGGTGAGTTTGGCCAGCTCGGACAAGGGCGAAATGTCTTCAATGTCATTGTTCCACAGGCTCAACCACTTCAAGCCGGTCAAAGAGGACAAAGCGCTTATATCTTTGATCTGATTATCGGCCAAGTTCAGGAACGTGAGGCTCGGCAAGCCCGACAAGGGACTTAGGTCTTCAATCTCATTGCCCCAAAGCCTAAGCGTATCCAGTGCTGAGCAGTACTCTATACCGGCCAAGCTCTTAATGCCTTGCTCTTCTGCATCAATTCTCACTAGGGAAGCCAGATCGGCAACCGTAAGCGGACCTTCTAGTTTCTTCAACGCCCTCCGTATGACACGCTCCAGATTGGCGTCGGCGAAGGCGACGACCTCCGGCTCGTCGTCCGGCGATGTGCTATCGGTTTTATCGTTCGACGATGTGCTATCGGCCTCAGCCTCGTTAGCAGCCCCCTGTCCATCGGCAACGGTGAAGCGGTCGTCGCCCAAGAAATCGCACAAGACACAGGTAGCTTTGCCCGCAGGAGCAACCGGGGCTGGCCGATCTGAAGAGCAGGCAAGGATGGAAAAGGATAGGATTATAATTGAAACGCGCAGCATAGTACATCTCCGTTTCGGTTGAGCTTGGCAAAAGTCATCGACTATATAACGTGAGTCCGGGTTAAGCGGCCTTCTAACTGAGTTGTGCATCTGCTTAGTAGCATACGTTCGCAACGTAACAGTGCGACCATTCCTCTGTCAACCCAAAAGATGCGGTGAAGCGTCCGTCAGTACGCTAGCCCGATCAGACGCACGGTATCGAATCCTACAAAGTGTTCACACTTCAGCCTGAGAACGGCGCGATTGCTTTACTGCGCAGATAATCGACGTTCATCTCAATTCCCAAGCCGGGACGGTTGGACAGATGTAGGCAGCCGTCTCTGACATCCAACGGATGGTCGATCAGCACATCATAAGCGTTGAGCTTGGCGCGACTGGTCTCTAATTTGTAGAAATTTGGAACTGTCATCATCGTATGCGCCCCAGCCAGCACATTGATGGGACCGCTTGCATCGTGTGGCGATATCGGCACGTAGTACGCCTCCGCCTGCGTCGCAATTTTCTTCAACTCTGAAATACCACCCGCCCACGTCACATCTGGCATGATATAGTCCGCGAGTTCATTTTCAAGGACTGGCACGAACTCATAGCGGGTCTGGAGCCGCTCACCGACGCAGATTGGCACGCTGACGTTCTGTCTGACCTGCTTCAATGCGTGGTAGCTTTCAACGGGAACCGGCTCTTCAAACCATCCGATGTTGTAAGGTTCCAACCTTTTCGCGAGCCGAATCGCTGTTGCTACATCAAACCGACCGTGACAGTCGATGAGAATTTGAATGTCAGGTCCGACCGCTTCTCGAATTGCAGCGATCACATTTGCGCCCTGTTCCTCTCCTGCGGCATCCATCTGCCCACTCAAATAGCCGTTGGCTTCTTCCGGATGGTGAGGGAACGGATCGGTTTTCAACGCGGTATGACCTGTTTCTGCAATCGCTTTGCAATGCGCTGCCGCGCTCTCTGGATCGTTCCCACCCCCTGGATGTGTGTAAAGAGATATCGAGTCCCGAACGGGTCCCCCGCCAACCAGTTCATAGATTGGCAATCCCAACTGCTTACCGCGAATATCCCACAACGCGATATCAATAGCACTGACGATATTTGAGGTGGCACCCCGTGTCCCCATGTAGGTGAACGCTCGGAAAACCTTGTTCCATATCGTCTCAATGCGCGTTGCGTCATCGCCTTCAATTAGACTGCTGGTTTGTGCAAGCATGGCACAGACTGCTCTATTTGCTACTGGGCTGGTGCCGGTAATTTCGCCCCACCCTGTGATCCCTTCGTCTGTTGAGACTTGAACGAAGACATACTCTCGTTCTCTGTCGGGGCGGTCACCGGCGGTATCTAGGTAAGGCGCTGGTGATTTAACGAGCCACGGTGTAACTCCAATTATCTTCATCTTTAACTCCTATTGGTTCGGGTAAGAAGAAGCTACAAACCCTCCGCGAATTAACGCGAATCTACGCAAAAAAAACAAAGCCTAAAGATGGGCAACTCGCGAATGCAGTGAAGCGGGCGTCAGTACGCCAGCCCGATCAGACGCACGGCATCGTCCTCGCCAGTCTGAGCGCCCAGATCAATGCGGCAGAGGTAGATTCCCGGCGGCACGACCGCGCCCTGTATATCAACTCCATTCCACAGATAAGACAGTAAACTGCCCGTCGATGACGGACTCAGCCGCGCCACTTGGTGCCCGCTCAGGTCGAAGATTTCCACTTGCGGTGCGGGCGCGGCGACCTTCAAGACGGCAAAGCGGATCGCGACCTGGTCGTTGATTCCGTCGCCATTGGGGGTGAAGATCGGTGGATCTATCGAGAGGTCGTCGATGAGCCAGCGGCTGCCAGTCAGTTCGGGCAAGAGCACGATATTGGCGCGGCGAGACATGGCCTCCACCGATTGCCACAGACCCGGTCGCTCGTTGGTGCCGAGGTCGAGGGCGAAGAGGGCGGCGTTTTGCAGGACGCGGGTAGTAAAGCGGACTTCGAGCGAGTCCGCGGCGATCACCTCTGGCAGGGCGATGAAGAGCGAGTCGCCCCGCGCTTCCACCGCCACGGGATCGATAGGGGTTGCTCCCGCGCTCACCTCCACGCCAGCCTCGAGGTAAACCGGCCCAGGCAGGGTAAAGCGCAAGAGGTCGAAGCCGCTGTCCGCGGGCAACGCGCGCGTCGCCAAGGCGTAGGTGAAGCGGGTGGCCTCGTTAGGGAGCGCCTCGCGCGGCTCGATGCGGCCCAAGGCCTCCTGCACCAAAGCCTCCTCAAACTCGATCGCTAGCGAGTGGACCGTCGGCGCAAACTCGGGGTCGTCGCTAGCGAAGATCAGTTCCAATTGCACAAAGCGGCGCGGACTCTCCGACTTGAAGGGATCACCCGAGGACTGGTACTCGGTGCTCCACGCGCTCCAGTCCTCGCCCACCACCAAGACGGTATCGATGGGGCCTTTGAGAACCTTGGGCAGACTATTGTATTTTTCCTCGGTGACCTCGTCCCCCTTCTTGTCGTAGAAGGTGTATTGCTCGCTGAGCGCGTTGCCCGAGCGCGAGCGCAATTGGATGCGGGTGTCCGCGGGCAGTTCGGCGTCCCAGGATAGTGCGTTGATGACCTTGGGACGGCCGTCGGCAGCACCCAGATCGATAAAGTCGGATCGCAGCACGACCTCGGCGGGATAGCCGGGTGAGAAGACCATGAACTCCCCCCACTTGGCCTGGCCCCAGCCGCTGTCGGTGACGCCGTGCCAGAACAAATAGCGCATTTTGCGCGGTCTGAAGAGATAGCGGATATAGAGCAGGCGGTCGGAGCCGGGATTGAGGTGGGTGAGCAGCTCGGCGTAGTCGAAGGGCTCTGCTACCGGCAGGCCGCTGACTAAGGCGCGAGTGCCGTCCGAAAAGAGGATGGTGTGGCCGGGACCAGTGCCGCCGACGCCAAAGCCGAGGGTGCCCTCCTGCTGGCGCATCGAATAGATGAACATCTCATCGACGAAAAACACCGCGCCCAAATCGACTCCGAACCACACGCCGTTTTCCTTCCAACCCAGTTCGCCAACGCCTGAGGAAATGGAGTTGTTGGTGTTGAGATTGGCGTCGAACAGGTTGGCGGTGGCCGTGGCGCGGTCCCCGTCGGTGAAGGAGCCGCGCCGATCAGTGCCGATGGCGATATTGTCACCGATGCCGATGACCTCGATCTCGGCGAGGGCCCCATCCGCGCTCTGTTCCTCGGCCATGATACTGACGTACTGAATGAGCTGGTAGTGGTCGCGGCGATCCGGCTCTACCCGCAGGCCGGCGTCGATCACCAAGGTGCTGTCGTTGCCGGGAAATCCGAGAGGTATGGCGATGGAGGTCGCCTCATTAGGTCGGGTGGTGCGATAGACCGAGCGGAAAAGAAAGACATCTTGGGTGGCGACGATGCGCACGCCGGTATTGACCAGAACGGTAAACTGCCTGAGGGGACGGGCCCCTTCTCGATCGAGAAAAATCAGGCGGATTTCGCGAGCGAGGACGGCGCGCCCTAGGTCGATGGTGATAAACCAGTCTTCGGGTGCGGCACCGGGGTCGGGCTGCCAGAAGGTCTCGGGATCGCCGTCGATAGCCAGCGTGGCCGTCTCCGGGCTGGACCCCACTTCCCAGATGCCACCGAAAACCGAGTCGCCGCGCCCTTTGGTCTCGTGCGCGAACAGGTGGGCGTCCTGCACCGCGTTGATATCCTTGCGGAATTTGACCAGTTGTAATTGTCCTTCGCTCCCGACCTGCGTTAGGCCGAAGGGCTTTTCCCAGGTCGCCCATTCTGCGGCGCTGTCGAAGACCAGTTGGTCGGCGCAGACCGGGACCGCGCACAGCAGTAAGGCGCAGAGGTGCTTGCTCAACATAGCCATTACCCCTTAGTAGGCGATACCCAAAGGGAGGATCTGGGCCGAGGTGGCAAATTCGGCATTGGGGGCGACACTCAGGAGATAGACGCCGGGCGGTAACAATTCGCCGCGCTCGTCGCGTCCGTCCCATTCGGTTTCCTGTGGGCCAGCGGCCTGCCGCCCGGCGTCAATGCGGGCCAATCTGCGTCCGTCGAGGGCGTAGATCTCCAGCGCAACTGGCACCAACTCGGGCAGGCGAAAAAGCGTGTAGCGGATCTGCAGGCGATCGTGGACGCCGTCGCCGTTGGGGGTCAGCACCGGGGTCGAGACGCTCAGTTCCTGGACCGCGCTCGGGGTAGAATCCGCCACCCCCAGCACGTGCAGGCTATTGGTCGATAGCGCTTGGCTGGCGTCGCCACCGATGACCGGCTGTGGCAAAACCTCGCGCTCACTGTCGGAGACCTCGCCGGTGAACGTGGTGGCAAAGGAGAATAGCGCGGTTGAGAAGAACAGGCGCAGCGGCGGGTTGTCAGCGCGGGTGATGCGGGCGGGCAGGTGGACGAGCAGGCCGTCTGCCGACTCGATAACCTCGGCGGGTGAGACCATTGCGAGCGGTTCGCCCATCTCCAAGCCAGCGAAGCGAGTGCGGCTGCCCGTGCGGATGCGCAGCGCGTCGAAGCCCGGGGCATCGACCTGCGAAAAATCGGCCCGCAGGTCGTAAACGAAGTCAGTCTCCTGCCCCAAGGAGACCTCAGTGAAACCGCGTGCCGGTTGCGGGTCAGAGCGCAGGGCGACCTCGCCGACAATGTCGCCAGCCAAAAGCGGAGCGGTCTCGATCCACAGCGAGTCGAGGCGGATGAAATCGTCGAAGGACCGGCTTTCGAGCGCAATCCGCAATTGCAAATAAGAACCGCTGCGCAGGTTGAGCGGCAAGCCCGATTCGGTGAAGGGCACCGACCAGAAAGTCCAGTTCTCGTCGTCGTACCCGATGGAGGCGCGCAGACCGGGGCGCGGCTCTAGGGTGACGATAGGTGACTCGAGGTTGGGACGAAACTGGCGGGTGCGCAGTTGGTCTTCGTAGCGCTCGCGCGAGACGACGCGTTCAAAACCCGTCGCCATGTACTCGTGATAGACGGCGGGATCCCCGTCGCGACCGGTGCGAACCTCGATCTTGACTCCGACCGCTGCGTCGGGCGTCTCCACGGGCGCTCCGCCGACCATGCGCAAGGACGTGGTCCGCCAGAACAGCCGCCCGAAGTTCACCGATTGGCCGAGGTCGGTGATGCTGGTTTTGTAGATGGCCTTGCGGGGCACGCCCTCGGCGAAGAGCTCAAACTCGGCAATGGTGCCGGGTGGAGCGTCCCGATATTGGCCGCGGACGAAGGAGGCGAGAAAATCCTCGTCGAGGACCGAGACCTGCCGCCGATAGCGCACGAAGCGCACGTAGCGGCGGGGGAAGGGGATCGCGACGCGCGGTTCGAAATTCTCATCGACATCGGCGATGATATGCGAGAGAGGCTCCAGCGTGCCTTCGACGACGGGCCGCTCGGATTCGCTGGCGACGGACACGTCGTAGCCGGGAATTGCGTCGGTCTTGAGGGGCGTGCCGTCGGAGCGGAAGCCCTGGCTGGGGGTGGTAAAGCCAAAGGAGACGGCTGGCACGGCAACGGCCAGATCCATGGTATAGACCTCGCGTTCAAGCGGCACGGCGCGGGGCGGGTAATAGGTGGCGTCGTCGCCGTCGATAAGCAGGCTACCGCTGGGGGCAGCTAGGCCGTCGCTCCACTTCCAAGTGCGCGGGGTCTCACCATCGACATAGCCGAGGACGATATCGCTGGGGTCGCGCCAGAAAACCCAGTTGTCGAGGTGGGAAAAAACCGTTTTTTCAGGCGTCAGGTAGATGGGCTGGATGGAGCCGGGCGCACTGGCGAAGTCGATGAACAGACGCGTGGTGTCGCTTTCGCTCCACGACAGGCCAGCGCCGCCCAGCTTCCACGCCGAAATCTGGGCGGGGGCCGGCTGCGCCATCAGCACCAGCGCGAATAACAATACGCGGCCGAATGAGGACTGCTTCAGAGCCATCTATTGCTCCTTCAATACGCATAATAAATAGTAACTGATGTTACGCAGCTATGGTTATCTGCGGTTTCCTACCGTCCTGCCCGGTGTTATTCCCGCGCAAGCGGGAATCCAGTCTTGTACGCGATGCGGATTTGGCGCGACACCCTGTAGGGGGCGGTTTCAAACCGCTCCCTACCCGTCCTCTCCGTCCTCTATCGCCTCAATATCAAAAGCCGCCGCGATCAACGCCCGCGTGTAGGGCTCTTGTGGCGCAGCGAAAATCTGCTGCGCTGGTCCCTGCTCAACGACCAACCCCTCCTTCATCACAATCAGCTCGCTCGCCAAGGCGCGGACTACCTTCAAATCGTGACTGATGAACAAATAGGCCAGGCCGTGGCGCTCTTGTAGTTGCAGCAGCAGTTCGACGATTTGGGCCTGCACTGTTTTGTCCAACGCACTGGTCGGCTCGTCGAGAACCACGAAGCGCGGCTTGAGGGCCATGGCGCGGGCGATGGCGATGCGCTGGCGTTGGCCGCCGGAGAACTCGTGCGGGTAGCGGTCCATGGTCAACGGGTCCAGGTTGACTTCGGCCATAGCGTCGGCTACTAGCTGCCGACGCTGGTGGTAGTCGCCGCCGATTGCGTGAATCAGCAGGCCCTCCTCGATAATCTGAAAAGCCGAGAGGCGGGGGCTTAGCGAGGCGAAGGGATCCTGGAAGACGATCTGCATCTGCCGGCGCAGCGGGCGGATCTGCTTTTGCTGCCAGCCCTCGATGTCGCGGTTGTCGAATTCGATGGGGCCTTCGCTGGCCACCAGACGCAAGAGTGCTTGGCCCAAGGTGGTCTTGCCCGAACCGGATTCGCCGACGATGCCGACAGTCTGCCCCGCGCGGATCCTGAGCGAAATTCCATCGACTGCTTTTACATGGCCCACAGTGCGGCGCAGCAGACCGCGCTTGATGGGAAAGTGGACCTTGAGGTTGTGGGTGTGGATGACTTCGGGCGCAGACTCGTCGATCGGAGCCGGTTCGCCCTGGGGCTCGGAGGCTAGGAGCGTGCGGGTATAGGGGTGTTGCGGAGCGGTGAAGAGAGACTCGGCGGCATTGTGTTCGACGATCTCGCCGTCGCTCATCACATAGACGCGATCAGCCATATGGCGGACAATGCCCAAATCGTGGGTGATTAGCAGAATCGCCATGCCCAACCGGGCCTGCAAGTCCTTGAGCAGCGCGAGAATCTGCGCCTGTATGGTCACATCGAGCGCCGTAGTCGGCTCGTCGGCAATGAGCAGATCGGGTTCGTTGGCCAAGGCCATGGCGATCATCACCCGCTGGCGCTGACCGCCCGAAAGCTGGTGTGGCCAAGCGTCTAAGCGCTCCTCGACATCGGGGAGGCCGACCAACCCTAAAAGCTCCATAGCCCGGTCGCGCGCCTCCACGCGGCTCAGGCCCCGATGCAGAATCAGCGTTTCGCACAGTTGCTTTTCGATGGAGTGCAGCGGGTTGAGCGAGGTCATCGGCTCTTGGAAAACCATCGCCACGCGGTTGCCGCGCAATTCCTGCAACCGCGCCGACTCAGCGCCCAACAACTCTTCACCGTCGAAGCAGACGCTGCCGTGGGGGTGACTGGCGCGCGGGTAGGGCAACAGTTGCAGCACCGAGAGCGCGGTCACCGACTTGCCCGAGCCGGATTCGCCGACCAGCGCCACAGTCTCGCCGCGTTCGATGTGCAGCGAAGCACTGCGCACGGCCTCGACATCTTCTCCCTCCACGTGAAAGCGCACGCCCAAGTCTTCGATGGTCAGCAGGCTCATGCACCGTCCTCCCCGGCGTAGGTCTTGCGCGGATCAAACGCGTCGCGCACCGCCTCGCCGATAAAGACCAACAGCGACAGCATCACCGCCAGCGCTAAAAAAGCCGTAAAGCCCAGCCACGGCGCCTGGAGGTTGCGCTTGCCTTGGTTGAGCAGTTCGCCCAGCGACGGCGAGCCGGGCGGCAGGCCAAAGCCGAGGAAGTCGAGCGAGGTCAGCACCGCCACCGAGCCGGTGAGCACAAAGGGCAAAAAGGTCAGGGTCGAGACCATG